>CAJGCM010000006.1 GCA_904501765.1 uncultured Clostridia bacterium
TGGAAATACAAAACAGGAAGCACCTCAGGCGCTAATATCGACGAGAAGCTACGCTGGATAGCTCAGTTGCTTGAGTCTGATGAAAATACAAGGGATCCTGACGAATTTATGCGGTCCTTTAAAACTGATATATTCCACGACGAAACCTTTGTATTCACTCCCAAGGGCGACGTAATATCGCTGCCCCAGGGCTCTACCGTTATAGATTTTGCCTACGCCATACATTCAGCGGTAGGTAATAAAATGGTGGGAGCAAAAATCAACGGAGTTATAGTTCCTATCGATAAGGTGCCACAAAACGGTGACATTATAGAAATAATTACCTCGCAGACCACTAAAGGGCCAAACAGAGATTGGCTGAAGATAGTAAAAACAGGCGCTGCAAGAAGCAAAATCCGCCAGTGGTTCAAGAAGGAAAAAAGAGCAGAAAATATTATTGTCGGAAAAGCTGAGCTTGATAAAGAAATCAAGAAGATTGGCAAAAGCTTTACCGAAGCGCAGATTAATGAGGTTCTTCTTGGTCTTGCAAAACGAGTAGGCATACAGGATATTGACGATTTCTATAACACAATAGGCTTCGGCGGGTTATCTGTAACGAGATTTATTCCCAAAATGAGAGAGGAATTTGATAAAATTCTTGCCTTGTCCGAGCCTGCGGTTAAAAATACCGAGGAGGAGATTGCAAAGGTCAAAATCACCCAAGGGAAGGCTCGCTCTACCGGTGGCATAATTATAGACGGCGAACGTGGATGTCACGCAAAATTTGCCAAGTGCTGCAATCCCTTGCCCGGAGATTCAATAGTAGGCTTTGTAACACGAGGCTTTGGTGTTTCTGTGCATAAGTCGGATTGTCCAAACGTTAATATTTCCAGATCTAACGAGGAAAATCTTTCAAGATGGGTCAATGTTCAATGGGAAGCTTCCGAAAACACGGCAGCGGCTGAATTATACGAAGCCAAGCTTCAGTTGCTTCTCGAAGACGGAATAGGGGTTATAGCGGCAATTTCCATTGCTTTGGCTGATATGAAGGTATCCATCAGTTCTATAAATACTCAGAATCTGAAGAATGGAACTATGCTTGTCAATCTAACGGTGGGATGTAAAAATACCTCTCATTATGCATCAATTGTTTCACGGATTCGAACAATTCCATCTGTTCTTTCCGTTTCCCGATAAAATATTAAGGCGGTGTTTTATGATAGCGGTTATACAAAGAGTAAACCATGCAAAGGTTTATGCAGACGGAATCCTCAGCGGCAGCATCGAGAGGGGTCTTTATATACTTCTCGGTGTAAAGGAGGGAGATACGGAAAATGACGCTATCCTTCTTGCGCAAAAAATTTCAAAGCTTAGGATTTTTTCGGATGATCTTGGAAAAATGAATCTATCCGTGAAAGATATAGACGGAGAAACTCTTGTGGTTTCCAATTTTACTCTTAATGCAAATTATTCTCACGGCAACAGACCTGATTATTTTTCATCAGCCGCTCCCGAGGTGGCAAATAGGCTGTACGAATATTTTAAAGCGCAGCTGGCGGGATTGGTTAAAAACTGTCAGAGCGGCGTGTTCGGCAGCGATATGCGAACAGAGATGTCTACCGACGGCCCTGTAACAATAGTTATGGATTCTGCTGTTCTTTCTAAAAAGTAAATCGGTAATAAGTCTGAATTTGAAAGGTTTGACCTTATGATTTTAAAAATCGATGGTAATATCAATCGATATTACGTTCAAACGTTATGTATGGTATTCTTCCCCGGAGCTACCTTCGGAGAAAATGAGGAGCAGGGAAGAGGCGTACCCGAGGTAAGCGTGAGCGTTTATCCTGATGACGAAACCTCTGTCACGGCATACGTTTCTATAAAGCTTAATGATAAGGTGTCAGAGGCAACAGCAAGTATAAGGTATGACGAAGAGGTGACTATTGCAACTCACGAGGGTGTGGCAGTAGGACGAGCTCTGTTTTCGGCAGGTAAGGATTTGCTTGGACACACTCCTCCTTGGGGAATACTTACCGGAATAAGACCTGCGAAAATAGCCGGAAAGCTTATTAGAGGCGGTAACGGAACTATAAAAAGTAAAAGAATTCTCCGTGACGAGTATTTTCTTCATCCACAGAAAGCGGCTTTGGCAGTATCTGTGGCGTCTCAGGAGCTTAAGCTTTTGAAGAAAACGCCAAAGGATTTGTGTTCCTTGTATATATCAATACCGTTTTGTCCCACAAGATGCTCTTACTGCAGCTTCGTTTCCTATACAACTCCTCGGCTTCTTTCTCTTATAGAGCCGTATATCGAGGCTCTATGCAGTGATTTGGACGAGATATTCGACGTTATTGATAAATCCCCTCTGAAGCTCTCTACAATATACATAGGAGGCGGCACACCAACCACCTTGACCGCAGAGCAGCTTGAGAGGCTTCTTAAAAAAATCGCTTCAAGATTTGATACGTCCTCGCTCCTTGAGTTTACTATGGAGGCGGGCAGACCCGATACGATAACAGCGGAAAAACTTGCGGTTGCAAAAAAATACGGGGTTACGAGAATCAGCGTAAATCCACAGACGCTCAACGACGATATTTTAAGAGATATCGGCAGACGTCACACAACAGATGATTTTTACCGTGCATACTCTATTGCCAAAGAAAGCGGAATTCGGGATATAAACGTGGACCTTATCGCAGGGTTGCCGGGGGACGATTTCAAGAACTTTTCTGATACCGTTGACAAAATTATAGAGC
Organism: uncultured Clostridia bacterium; assembly: GCA_904501765.1. Taxonomy (GTDB): domain Bacteria; phylum Bacillota; class Clostridia; order Oscillospirales; family CAG-272; genus UBA1740. The sequence goes on from CAJGCM010000006.1 coordinate 2,736, forward strand.
TTGACCCCACCAATATAACGGTGCATACATTCTGCGTAAAGAAGGCGTCCGATGCCCTGAAAACCAATTCAAACATATATTCAGCGGCAGGAGGCGATGCTCCAAAATGCGTTTCATATGCCCAGCTGAAAACCAAGCTCGCAGGGTACAAGCCTTATTATATGTACAGGCAGAAGAATACCGTCGGAAATCTTGAAAACGTAGGATTCTCAAAAGAAGGGCGAGAGGGTATGTATAACATCTTTATGATGGAAGAGGTGCATACTGTTTTTGCAGTAGGCGCAGGCGCTGTTACGAAGCTTGTAAGCTCTTATTCGGACGACGATAATAAAAAAATTATGAGAGTTTTCACGCCTAAATATCCTTATGAGTATTTAAGAGAACACGAAAACCGCAAAGCAGGTATAGTAAGTGATAAAAAGAGCGTTACCGAGCAAATAGAAGAGTTTTTTGCAAAATACTATAATGCGTGAATAAATAAAAAGGGTTGCTAATAAATTTTAGTAACCTTTTTTTATTGGAGTTTTGGTATAAATGACGCTTGAAAAACAAAAAAACAGCATTAAAAACACCGAAAACGGATTTGTCCGCGGAGCGCTCTCACTTACAGTTGCCGTTATTATAGTAAAAATTATAAGCTATATATATAAAGTTCCCCTTTCTCACGTCTTAGGCGATGGAGGAATGGGATATTTTAATTCGGCGTATACCGTTTTTACATTCTTTTATATGCTTTGTTCCGGTGGTATACCGAGAGCCGTGTCTATTGTAATTGCCGAAATGAATGCCACTTCTATGCCCTCTGAGCGCAAACGGGCGTTGGGGTATATCATGAGCTTTTTTGCGGTGGTAGGGCTTTGCGCCGCCTTGGTTTTACTGTTTTCGGCAGGACTTATATCAAAGGCAATAGGGAATTCCGGAGCAACTCTTTCGATGCTGTGTATAGCGCCTTCGCTTTTGTTCGTTGCATTATCTGGAGTCGCAAGAGGCTACCTTACGGGTGTGTCAAATATGATTCCGGTCGCCTTTTCCCAGGTTATTGAAGGGGTAGTGAAATTCGTATTTGGTATGCTTCTTGCTTTGTTGGGAGTGAGGTTGGGATTTGACTTGCCTGCGATTTCCGCTATGACGATAAGCGGTGTTACCCTTGGGGCACTTGCAAGCTCAATTTACCTTTTGTTCTATACTAAAACTAAAAAAACAAGCGAAAATACAGAGCAGAATTTTCAAAAAATCGGAGCAAAGAATATAATCAAAAGAACCGTAAAGCTCGCTGCGCCTATTACTTTAAGCTCGGCGATTATGGGAATGGCAGGACTTATAGACCTCGGTTTTGTTATGCAAAGACTGGCTGACGTCGGGTATACAGAGCTTGAAGCAGGAGCGCTTTACGGCAACTTTACCACGCTCGTAGTTCCTATGCTCAATCTCGTTATGGCGCTCGTTACACCGCTTACTACTGCTGCGCTGCCGATGTTTGCTACCTGTTACTCACTTAAAGACACCGAAAGCTTGAATAAAAAGGCGGAAGACTTGATTGGATTGTGTTTGTTTTTGACGATTCCATCGGCTATCGGCATATCCTTGTTTTCCGAAGAGGTGCTTTCTATGCTTTTTAAACCCGAATCCGCCAAAATAGCGGCGCCTCTTTTGGTCCTTCTTGCGCCTTCTTTTGTGTTCTTACCCCTTTTAACTATGATAAATACAATACTTGAAGCGACGTCGCACACTAAAGCGCCCTTGATTTCAATGAGTGTAGGAGCTGTCGTTAAGGGAATTGTGAGTTATATTCTTGTAGGCACTGATAATTTCGGTATTGCTGGCGCACCGATAGGCACATCAATCTCTTACGGAATATCCTTTTTGATTTCCTTTATACTTATGATGTATCTTTCCGACGTAGGTCTGTCTGTTTTTAAGGGGTTTATAGGTCCTGCACTGATTGGCGGTGCGTCTGTCGGCTGTGCAAAGCTTTTATATAATGCCTTGATTTTTCGCATTAACAGCTCCTTGCTCCTTATTATTTGTATAACTCTTGCGGTGCTTATGTATTTCGTTATATCGTCAATTTTCGCTAAATTAAAGAAAAAACGGTGGTATTTGCGGTCAAAATCAACAAAAATGACCTAAACTAATTATTTATTTAGACGATTTTTTGCAAAATTTGTATAAAATACTGAATAAGGGTTGAATTTGAGAGGCAAACTTGGTATAATTTACATATAAAAAAGAAAGGATGTAAAAAACCAATGAACAAGACAGAACTCATAAACGTTGTAGCCGCAGAGGCTGGTGTTTCCAAGAAGGACGCAGAGGCAGTTGTTAGCGCAACTCTTAACGCTATTACAGAAGCTCTTAAGTCCGGCGATAAGGTTCAGCTTATAGGCTTCGGTACTTTCGAGGTTAAGGATGTTGCTGCAAGAGAAGGCCGTAACCCCAAGACCAAAGAGGTTATTGAGATTCCCGCTTGCAAGAAGCCTGCTTTTTCTGCATCTAAAGCACTTAAGGAAGCAGTTAACGGTTAATTATGCGTCTGGATAAATACCTAAAGGTTTCCAGGCTTATAAAAAGAAGAACCGTTGCCAATGATGCCTGTGATACTGCTCGTATTTCTGTGAATGGGAAGGTTGCGAAGGCTTCCTATGATGTGAAGCTGGGTGATTTGATAACTATATCGTTCGGCTCCAAGACCGTTACGGTAAAGGTCCTTGAAATCAAGGAAACAACTAAAAAAACCGAGTCCCAGGGAATGTACGAGATCGTATCGGAGGACGTGGTATAATCTTTTAAATTGCCGCATATCATTTATTGTGATATGCGGCAATTTATTTTTGGAGGTTGTTATGGACAGCAGGGATAAGATGGTAAAAAAGCATCATAGTCTTGCATTAGAGGATTGGCGGAATCTGAAGATAAACGGAATTTGTGATATACGCGGTTTTGACGAAAGTTCAGTAGCTCTGGAATCAGAGGATGGAAGAATTTACGTAGAGGGTACAGGATTAAAAATTGAATCTCTTGAAAAGGAAGGCGGCATAGTAATAATCAGCGGAGATATAAGCGGAGTGTTCAGAGCGACCGGAGAAAAAGGGAAGCGCGGATTTTTTGGGAAGTTGTTTGGCGGTTAAATGAAGTTTTTTACCTTTTCCGAGATATGCCTTTCTGTTTTTTATGCGTTTGCCTTCGGCTTAGCCTTCGGTTTTGTTAGCTCATTGATAAAGGTATTTTTTCTGTACTTAAACTGCATATTACAGATTCCCTCGAAAATATGGCGAATTAGCAGCAATTTTTCACTGAAAAAAATAAAAGAAGAAACGAAAATTAAATCCGAATCCTTAAATAACGTCTTATGTTTTTTTAAGGATTTTATTTCTGTCACCGCCTTTGGCGTGGCCTTCATTTTAATTTCCTACATAGCGAATGACGGTGTTTTCAGGTTTTACATGCTTGTAATATCTGTTCTTTGCGCTTATTTGTCGAAAAGAACATTGGGGAGTATTTTTGAAAAGGCGTCGATACGCATTTTTTCTTTTATTTATGCTGCGTGCCTTGTCGGCATTTCGTTTATATTCTTACCGATTTATAAATTTTTCGGTTTAATCCAAAGGATTTCGGCACCTTTAGTATCGAAGCTTCTAACAAAACTCAGAAGCATTAGAATTAAGAAAAAGAATAAACCTAATGCGGCTTTGCCGGATGAAGAAAAGAGAGAAATTAAAGTGTATAAATTCCATCATTTGACAGGCTCTCATAAAAACGGTGAAAAAACCATAAAAAACAGTTAAAAAGTTGTTTTTTGACGATTTATTATTCTCACCGTTTATTGACAAAATGTCGAATTAGTGCTAAAATATATACAAGTATATATTTTTAATATGGAGAATTCTTATCTTTTGTTTAATTTTGATCTTTTCTTCATATAATTTATCTATATTGCACGGGAGGAGATTTCAGTGAATAATAACGATTTAGCTTCTTATTATTTCCATCAAGGTACAAATTTTAATACCTACGAATATCTCGGTTGCAATAGGGTGAATTGCGAGTCAGATAAATATACTTACGTCTTTCGCACATGGGCTCCCGGAGCAGATTACGTGGGGCTTGTAGGAGACTTTGTCGGGTGGGATGTTCCTTATCCGATGCAAAGAATTACAGATGGCGGCGTATGGGAATGCGTTTTTGTGTCCGATAAATCTTTAGAACGGGAGCCGTATAAGTTTAGGATATCAGGCGGCGGCAGAGTTTTTGATAAAGGCGACCCTTACGCAAGATTCTCTCGCGGCGGGGCAGATGGGGCTTCATTGGTCTTTACTGCGAGTAGCCACAAATGGAAAGATAAGGCCTGGATTAACAGACGTAAGAGGATTGTCAGCGATGCAAAGGCGGGATATTTATCGTCACCGATAAACATATATGAAGTCCATCTTGGAAGCTTTATCAGGCATAAGGAGGACAACTCATATTATTCGTATAGGGAAATTGCGGATGTTTTACCCGCATATTTGAAGTATATGGGATATACTCACGTGGAGTTTCTGCCCCTTGCAGAGTATCCTTACGATGGTTCCTGGGGCTATCAGGTATGCGGATTTTATGCTCCAACCTCGCGCTTTGGCGACCCGGATGATTTTAGATATATGATTGACGCCTTCCATAACTGCGGAATTGGAGTTATTCTCGATTGGGTGCCCGCTCATTTTCCTAAGGATGCTTGGGGACTTTATATGTTTGACGGAACACCTATTTATGAATACCAAGGGGAGGATCGACAGGAGTCACGCTCCTGGGGGACAAGGTTCTTTGATTTAGGAAGGGAAGAGATTCAGTCCTTCTTAATATCAAACGCACTTTATTTATTACGTGAATTTCATATTGACGGGTTGCGAGTTGATGCGGTTGCCTCCATTCTTTACCTTGATTACGATAAAGAGCCCGGGAGTTGGATTCCTAATGTTTTTGGAAATAATATCAATCTTGAGGGTAAAGCCTTTTTGCAGAAATTAAATAAGCGAGTTTTCGAGGAATTTCCCGATACGCTTATGATTGCTGAGGAGTCAGGGGATTTCGGCAACATAACACATCCCACGGAAAAAGGTGGTCTTGGCTTTAATCTTAAATGGAATATGGGATTTGCCAACGATTTTTACGATTACGTAAAGACAGACCCTTTATTCAGAAAATCAAAGCATACTGCCTTGAATTTTCCGATTATGTACGCTTTTTCCGAGAATTATGTTCTGCCCATTTCTCACGATGAGGTAGTTCACGGTAAAAAATCCTTCATTGATAAAATGTATGGCTCCTATGAGGACAAGTTTTTACAGGCAAGAGCGTCCTTGCTCCTGTTTATGACGTACCCGGGAAAGAAAATGCATTTTATGGGAACCGAGTATGCGCAGTTCAGAGAGTGGGATTTTGAAAATTCACTTGAATGGTTTATGCTTGAATATGAAAAGCATAAATCCTTCCGAGATTACGTCGCCTCGCTGAATCGCTTCTATCTGTCGCGCGGAGAGCTTTGGGAGCTTGACTTTACACCCGAAGGATTTGAGTGGCTTCTGGCTGACGAGAATGAAAAAAGCACCGTTGCATATCGCCGGAAAAACAAAAAGGGCGAGAGCTTGATTGCGGTGATTAATTTCTCGGGAGCAGAGCAGAGAGTTTCGTTCCATGTGCAAGGCTCTGTTCTGGAGTGCATGTTCGATACCTACGGAGGCTTTGACATTAAGGGGAACGTCTTAGTGACAGGCTCCGTCGGAAACTATATTGCAAGCGTCACGCTTCCTTCATTTTGCGGAGTTGTACTAAAAGAAAAAATAAAAAAACAATTAAAATAAATTTATCAGAGGAGAGACAGTATGTATTGTAAAAAAGAATGCATCGCAATGCTCCTTGCCGGGGGACAGGGGTCAAGACTTTACGATTTGACCAAGCAAACGGCTAAGCCGGCAGTTTCATTTGGGGGTAAATACAAAATTATAGACTTTCCCTTGTCTAACTGTATTAACTCCGGTATAGATACGGTGGGAGTTTTAACCCAGTATCAGCCTCTTGCTCTTAATGAGTACATAGGCAACGGAGCTACCTGGGACCTCGATAGATCTCGAGGCGGACTTTCCGTGCTTCCGCCTTATCAAGGAAATAAAAAATCCGACTGGTATAAGGGAACGGCAAACGCTATTTTCCAGAACATTCCTTTTATAAAACAGTATAATCCCGATTACGTTCTTATTCTCTCGGGTGACCATATATACCGTATGGATTACTCTAAGATGCTTGCGCAGCATAAGGCTACGGGAGCTGCTTGTACAGTTGCTACTATAACCGTTCCTTGGGAGGAAGCGCCCAGATTCGGAATATGCAATACCAATGCTGACAATACCATTTACGAGTTTGAGGAGAAGCCTAAAAAACCTAAAAACAACCAGGCTTCTATGGGTATATATATCTTTAATACCAAGACTCTCATAGAGTATCTTGAGGTTGACGAGGCTGACGAGAATTCCTCTAACGATTTTGGTAAGAATATTATTCCCAACCTTCTTGGAAATGGTGAGAAGCTTTATGCATATTCATTTGAGGGCTATTGGAAGGATGTAGGAACAATATCCTCTCTTTGGGAAGCTAATATGGACCTTATCGGCGAAGACCCTATTCTTGATTTGCGTGATAAAAAATTCCGTATTTATTCCAAAAACTATGCCAGAGCGCCCCAAGTTATAGGAGATTCGGCAGAGATTGTAAATTCTATGATATCAGAGGGCTGTCGTATAAACGGTACAGTGAAGAATTCTATCATTTCCGGCGGCGTTGTGGTTGAAGAGGGAGCCGAGGTTGTGGACTCTGTTATTATGGAGGATGTTGTAATTAAGTCCGGTGCAAAGGTATATATGTCGATAATAGACTCCGACGTTACCGTAGAAGACGGTGTCACGGTAGGACGGGCAGATTGCGAAAAATCCGAAATTACAGTTATTGCCAAGGGAACTGTTTTATCAACAGCTTCTTCCGCTAAAAATTAAGGAGGTGCGATTATGGCTATCAGTGCAGCAGCAATAGTTTTCTCAAACTTAAACGATAATACACTTTCAAGACTTACAGGCGACAGAACGGTTGCGGCGATACCCTTTGCCTGCAGATACAGACTTATAGATTTTCCTCTTTCCAATCTCGTAAATGCTGACGTGTCTAAAATTCACGTTATAGCTAACTATAATTACAGGTCCTTAGTAGAGCATATCGGAAGCGGTAAGGACTGGGATTTGGCGAGAAAAAAAGACGGAGTTAACGTAATTTCTCCCTTCCAGACAGCGAATACCGCATCTGCCAGCGTATTTAAAACTCATATGGAGGCGCTTAAGAGCATAAAGGAATATATTAATGAATTTACCGAAGAGTATGTAATACTTATGGATTCGGATAACGTTCTTAATATTGACCTCACCGAGGTTGTGGGCGTTCACGAGAAAACCGAAGCGGATATAACTATAGTTACCAAAAATATATCCGAGGGCTTTGAAACCAAGCATAACAGAATACTTATTTCCTCTGTTGCGGGAAAAATCACCGATGCCGTTATGGGCAACGCTTTTAACGGAAGAAACACAGAGGCGTCACTCGATATATTCGTTATGAAAACCGAATACCTTCGCCTTCTTATAGAAGAAGCGGAGGCCTACGGCTTTAATAGCTTCACAGGAATGATACTTAAGAAATATAAGCACTCTAATTACAGGACCTATTGCTACACAGGCTATAACGCCTGCGTATCAAGCTTCCTTGATTATTACAAATGCTCAATAGAGCTGGCAACTAACAAGGAGGCCAGAGAGTCTTTGCTTTATAAGAAGGAGGCTCCTATATTCACAAGAGTTCACAATTCCTCGCCCGTGTTCTACAAAAGCACAGCGAAGGTTGAGAATTCAATGATAGCGGACGACTGTGTTATAGAAGGAACGGTCATAAACTCCGTTCTTTGCCGTGGCGTTCACGTCGGCAAGGGTGCGGTAGTAAAGAACTCTGTATTGTTCAAGGGAACAACGGTAGGTAAAAACGCAAGCGTGAACTGTATCGTAACCGATAAGGACGTTACGATTTCCGACGGTGTGGTTCTTTCGGGTAACGATAATATGCCGTTCTATATCGGCAAATCCCGCCACGTTTAATAGCCCGATTGTTCGCGCAAGGCTTGAAAAAACGGAAGAAAGGGAAATGATATGAAAAAAATATTATACGTTGCCAGCGAAGCAAATCCTTATGCGGCGAGCGGTGGGCTTGGTGACGTTATGGGAGCGCTTCCCGTAACTTTGGCAAAAGACAATCCGGAATTTGAAGTATCTGTAATACTGCCTCTTTACGGAGGAATGAAAGAGGAATACCGAAAAAAGCTCGTAAAGGTGGCTGATATCAAATTCAGATATTCCTGGAGAAATACAGGAGCTTCGGTTTATAAGATTGAAAACGGCACCGTTACCTATTATTTTCTTGAAAATCATTATTATTTTGACAGGAAGAAGCTTTACGGCGAATATGACGATGCAGAGAGATTTGCTTTCTTTTCAATGGCAGTCGTAGAATTTATGATACAAACCGGGTATACGCCCGATATTCTTCACGCTAACGATTGGCAGTCAGCCTTGGTTGTTATATATCTTAAAACCAAATATTTCGTCTGCGATGCGGTGAAGGATATAAAAACCGTATATACAATTCACAACATAGAATATCAGGGTAAATTTGACCCATTTATTCTCGGGGACGTATTTGCTCTTGACGGATATTCAAATGTTGTTGAATACAACGGCTGCATAAACCTTATGAAAGGGGCGCTGACCGTTTCCGATTACGTAACAACGGTAAGTCCTAATTACGCATACGAATTACATCACGATTTCTTCGCCTTCGGCCTTGCTGATATAGTTAACCAGATTGGAGCGAAGTTTGCGGGCGTAATCAATGGTATCGACTATAATTATTTTTCTCCTGAAACAGGTGGAGATATTTACGCACCCTATTCCTTGGAAAATCTCAAAGAGGGAAAGCGTGAGAATAAGCTTGCGCTCCAGCGTGAATTGGGGTTAGACGAGTGCGCAGACGTTCCGTTGGTTGTTATGATAACACGCCTTGCATCGCAGAAGGGCATTGACCTGGTTGCGAGAATTATTGACGAATTGTTGATGGAAAATATGCAGTTTGTAATCCTCGGAACAGGGGACGAGGATTACGAAAATATGTTCCGTGAACTTGAAGTAAGGCACAAAAACGTTCGCGCTCTTATAAAGTTTGACAGAGTCATTTCCAAAAAAATGTATGCAGCGGCAGATATGTTCCTTATGCCCTCAAAGAGCGAACCCTGCGGGCTTGCTCAAATGATTTCCTGTTCCTACGGAACAGTTCCCGTAGTCAGAGCTGTCGGTGGACTTTACGATACGATTCGCCCTTACGGTGAAGACAACTCCAACGGATTTTCATTTGATAATTATAATGCTCACGAGCTTTTGTTTACAGTTAAAAGAGCCTTGAGTCTTTATAACGATAAGGCGGAGTGGGATGCGTTAGTTTTAAGAGCTAAAAACTCAGACTTCTCTTGGACTAATTCTGCTTCAAAATATATTAGTATTTATAACAAAATTTTGCAATGGTAAGGATTTAAAATAAATGAATAGTAAAGCAAGCGAAAAAATATTAACAGGCGAAAAAAAGAAAATCTCAACGGCTGAAATTAAAGAGCGAATCGAATCAAAGCTTATAACAAGGGGTGTGCTAAACCCGGAAATAGCAACAGACGAGCAGCTTTATCAGGCAACGGTAGCAGCAGTTAAGGATATAATGATTGAGCTTCGCACTAATTTCAAGCGCCGTATAAAAGCAAAAGCCGCAAAGAAGGTATGTTACCTTTGCATGGAATTCTTGGTTGGTCGTTCCTTGAAAAACGATACTATGAATCTCGGTATTTACGACCAGCTTTGCTCCGTTCTTTCGGAGTTCGGTACATCTTTCGACCGCATATATTCCTGTGAGGTTGACCCGGGACTTGGAAACGGAGGACTTGGAAGATTAGCGGCGTGCTTTATGGATTCTCTCACCGCCTGCGACTATGCAGGAAACGGATATTCCTTGCTTTATGAAAACGGACTTTTCCGTCAGAAAATAATTGACGGAGAGCAGGTAGAGCTTCCTGATAGCTGGCTTGGAAGCGGCGGTGCTTGGCTTGTTCCTCACCCTGAAAACAGCGTGTCTATTCGTCTTGGCGGAAAAATCGAGGAAAAATGGGAAAACGGCGAGCTTAAAATAATGAATTACGATTACGACGAGGTAAAAGCCGTACCCTATGACCTTCTTATTCCCGGTACCACAACCGACGCTGTAAACAAAATCAGGCTCTGGCGTTCACGTCCCGCATATTCCTCGGTAATGAATTATGCAACGCAAGGCTCTTACGTTAAAAATCTTGCGGCGGGTAACGGAGCTGAGGTAATAACTCAGCAGCTTTATCCAAAGGATGATTATGACGAAGGCAAACTTTTAAGACTTACTCAGCAGTATTTCCTTGTTTCCGCATCTCTTCAGAGTATAATCAGCGATTATTTTGCTGAGAACGGCTCTCTTCGAGGCTTTGAGGACAAGATTTCAATTCATATAAACGACACACACCCTGCTCTTTGTATCCCCGAGCTCATGCGTATCCTTATGGACGTTTATTCGTATTCCTGGGAGGATGCTTGGGCTGTGGTTGTGAAAACCGTTTCTTATACTAACCATACGGTTCTTCCCGAGGCTCTTGAATGTTGGCGTGTTGACCTGTTCAGCATAAAGCTTCCGAGAATCTTTATGATTGTTAATGAAATTAACAGAAGATTTACTGCAGACCTTTGGAATCTTTATCCCGGAGATTGGGATAGAATTTCCAGAATGGCAATAGTTGCTTATAACCAGGTAAGAATGGCAAATCTGTCCATCGTCGGCTCACATACAGTAAACGGAGTTTCCAAGCTTCACAGCGATATTCTTAAGAAAACCATCTTCCACGATTTCTATAAAATGACGCCCTGGAAATTCACAAATGTAACAAACGGCGTCGTGCACAGAAGATGGCTTAACAATTCAAACCCCGCTCTTTGTAAGCTTCTTGACGAGCTTATTGGCGAGGAATACAGAGAAGATGCGTCTAATCTTATAAAACTTGAAAAGTATGCGGATGATTCCTCAGTTCTTTCAAGGATAGACGATATCAAGCATTACAATAAAGAAACCTTTGCCTACTACGTTTACGAAAAAACTGGAAAGAGAATAGACCCCTCGTCTATTTACGATGTTCAGATAAAGAGAATGCACGAATATAAGCGTCAACTTCTTAACGTGCTGAAAATTATAGCTTTATATAACGAAATTCTTGAAAATCCCAATTCGGATATTCCTCCTCAGACCTTTATCTTTGGTTGCAAGGCAGCTCCCGGTTACGTGATGGCTAAAAAGCTTATTAAGCTTATCTGGTTCCTCTCCGAGGAGCTTGAGAGAAATCCTCTTACTAAAGACAGACTTAAGGTTGTGTTTATGGAAGAGTATAACGTTTCATTGGCGGAGGTGCTTATTCCTTCGGCTGATATATCGGAGCAGATATCCCTTGCAGGTAAGGAAGCCAGTGGAACAGGCTGCATGAAGCTTATGATGAACGGCGCTGTAACTATGGGAACTCTTGATGGAGCCAATGTTGAGATTCTCGAGGCTGTCGGACGTGATAATATGTATATCTTCGGTCTTAATACCCACGAGGTTGATGAGCTTTGGAGAAATGGATATATTTCAAGGGACCATTATTACAGGTCGCAGAAGCTGAAGGGGGCGGTGGACCGCCTGACATCTCCTATTGCGGGACAGGATTTCTCTCACATCTCCGATTATCTTATCAACGGCGGCTACGGTGTTGCAGATCCATTTATGTGTCTTGCTGACTTTGATTCTTATTACTTCACATATGAGAAGGCTATGAGAGATTTTGCCAATAGAGAAAAATGGAGCAGAATGTCACTTATGAATACGGCTACAAGCGGAATATTCGCATCCGATAACAGCATAAGCCATTATGCATCGGAAATATGGCATATTTCTCCCGTAAACAAAATCAAGTAAACTTAAAAAAAGAGGTTTTTTGTGAATTTCTTGAATTTGTCTTTCGAAAACTTAAAGGATATAAAAGGCGAAATTCGCTATCTCCACGGTGGGAAAAATACAGGCTCGGGAGCCTTCGGGCTTTCCGAGACGGCTGAGCTTCAGATAATACTCCCGCGCTCTGCGGGAGCGAAGGCTCTGTTTTTGGAAATTGTAAGCGAGGATTTCTCGGAAAAACATCCACCCCTTGAAGCTAATCTCAGCGATTCGGATTTTATCTCGGACGTATATACTGTATCTCTTGATATTAAAGCGCTTGGCGTAGGGTTATATTTTTACAGACTGGTAATTGATACTGTGGCGGGACGTGTTTTTGCGTACGGAAATCCTTATGAGTTTTATCTTTCGGAAGAGTGTACGGGTAAGTATTTTCAATTTTCCGTAATTAACAGTAAATACTCTGGTGCTTCTGCTTTTTCAGGAGGCGTCATATATCATATATTCGTTGACAGATTTTCAAAATTAGGAAATCCAGAAATAAGAGAAGATGCAAGAATGGTAGAGGATTGGTACGGAAATATTCCCGAATATCCCGAATATCCCGGCGCACCGTTGAAAAACAATACCTTTTTTGGTGGAACACTTATGGGTATTGCAGATAAGCTGGATTACATAAAATCTTTAGGCACTACCCTTATTTACCTCAGCCCAATATTTGAATCAGCCTCAAACCATAAATACGACACCGGCGACTATATGAAGGTAGATAAAATGTTCGGTGGCGATGACGGCTTAAAAGAGCTGATAAAGAAAGCAGGAGAAATGGGAATCGGTATATTGCTTGACGGTGTATTTAATCACACAGGAGCCGACAGCATTTATTTTAACCGCTACGGTCGCTACGAAGCGCTCGGTGCTTATCAGTCAAAGGAATCGCCCTATTACAGCTGGTACGACTTTAAAGAATTTCCGGACGAATACACCTGCTGGTGGGGAATAGAGATTCTCCCGAGAATAAATCCCGACTCACCGTCCTGCTCGGAGTACTTTGCGGGGCGCGGCGGAGTAATAGAGCATTATGCTTCCTTAGGAATTGCAGGTATGAGGCTTGATGTGGCAGATGAGCTTTCCGACTCTTTTATTTCGAAAATAAAGTCGAAACTTGCCGAAATCAATCCCAAAACTATACTTTATGGCGAGGTATGGGAGGATGCTTCAAATAAAATTGCATACGGAAAAAGGAAAAAATATTTTCTTGGCGAAGAGCTTGACGGTGTTATGAATTATCCTGTGCGCGAGGGAATTATAGCATTTCTTCGGGATAAAAATCCCGCACCTTTGAAATACGCCCTGTGCGAGGTTATGTTTAATGCGCCGACTCATGTGCAGAATTTGCAAATGAACCTTCTCGGCACTCACGATACTGAAAGAATTATTACGGCTCTTGCGGGCGATAATATGGACGGTGTTCCTAATGCTGTTATCCGTCTTGCCCGTCTTACAGAAGAACAAAAAGTCCTTGGGGTTCAGCTCTTAAAGGTTGCTTATACGATTCTTGCAACAATTCCTGGAATACCAAGTATATTTTATGGCGACGAGGCGGGGCTTGAAGGATATAAGGACCCATTCAATCGCCGCACATATCCTTGGGGACGAGAATGTAAAGAGCTTGTGGAGCACTACAGAATAGTAGGGGAGATAAGGAAGAATCCCGTATACGCCAAAGGGAGCTTTAAGCTTCTTATGCTTACCGATAAAGTGCTCGTTTTTGAAAGAAGCTATGGCGGAGTGAAGTTTATAACCTTTGTTAATAACTCCCACGAAGAGATAGCGCTTGAATTTGAAATGCGAGCGCATATGCTTCTTTCATGTACTTATTCAAAGAGAACGAGTATTAAGCCTCACACCGCAGAGATTATAAAAACAACTACTAAAAACACTTTTGATATTATTTAAAAACGCAGGAGAGCCTATTTATTTTTAGGCAGAAATGTAAATGGTACTTATACTTATAGGAATGCCCGGATGTGGAAAATCGTGTATGGGCAGAGCTCTTTCGAGAAAACTTAAAATGAAAAACATAGACGGTGACAGAGTTATTGAAAAAATGACTGGTAAACGTTTGCAGGAAATAATTGATGATGAGGGGCTCGAGGGCTTCAAGAAAATTGAAGAAGAAGCGCTCTTGTCAATTAAGGGTGATAATATAATCATTTCCACAGGTGGCAGCGCAGTTTACTATGAATCCGTTATGAATTATTTTAAATCCATAGGAAAAGTAGTGTATCTTTACTGCACTCTTGACGTCTTGAAGGGACGGCTCGGGAATTTAGCGCAGCGGGGAGTTGTGCTTAAGCAATCGCAAACTCTGGAGGACCTTTACAAGGAAAGATGTGCGCTGTACGAGAAGTATGCGGATATTACAGTTGATTGCAGCGGAAACGCTTATTCAAAATATCAGTCAAGGGTGATAACTGCGGTTAAATATCTTGCGCAGGAGCAATAAAATCTGTTGTTTTTGCGTAAAGCTCATAAAAGCGGCTTTTTGAGCTATTATATTCTCATAAATTTGAAAGAACGAGAACACACTTTTGTGAAGCTTCTCGTTCTTTCTTTGTTTAGATTTTTGAAAATTTAAAGTATAAATTCCGCTTGACACACCGCTCTATATCTTATTAGAAAAATTCTTAAGAGCTTTGATAAACTCGAAAATTTCGCTTTCTTCATTAAATACAGAGAAGCTGACACGGACAAGCCCGGTTTTTTCGCTCCCAAGCTTCTTGTGTATCATTGGTGCGCAATGAAGACCTGCTCTTACGCATATATCCTCGTCATCTAAATATCTTGCAAGGATATCGGGGGCGATGCCTTTCATTCGAAAGGAAACGATACCGCCGGTATCGCCGAATATCTCCGTACCGTGCAATTTCCTCAATTCTGACGAGCAAATCCTTGTGAGCATATTCAGCTTTTCTTCTATTCTATCAATTCCGTAGTTTTCTATAAAATCAATACCGGCGCCTAAAGAGCATATAGCGGGAGTGGGGAGAGTTCCTGCTTCAAACCGTTCAGGAAGATATTCCGGCATAGATAAATTCATAGAATTTGTGCCGCTGCCGCCCTCAGCCAATCCATTTTTTATTAAAGGGGATGAAATCAGTGCGAATCCGCTGCCTTGTATGCCAAAAAGCCCTTTATGCCCGGGAGCGCAAAGAACATCACATGGAGTTTCCTTTAAATTTATCCTTTTGTGTCCTATAAGTTGTGATGCGTCAACAATGAGCGGAAGCCCGAGCTGTCGGCTTATGCGTGATAGAATTTCAAGAGGTATTTCTTTTCCTGTTACGTTCGATGTCAACGTCGAAATAATTGCTTTAGTATCACTTCTTACCAAACCTTTTATGGAGGTTTCTATATCCCCGTCGCTTTCAAACGTGGAATATTCCACGCCATACCGAGCCTTCAGAGTCTCCAAGGGGCGTAAAACCGAATTATGCTCGGCGTCGGATGTAATAACGTGACACTTCTCACATATCATACCTTTAATAGCTAAATTCAAGGCGTAGGTAGCATTTTGAGTGAATACAACGTTTTCGGGTGAATCGTAAGATAAAAGTTTTGCCACCTTTTCTCTGGTTGCGTAAACCTTCTCGCTTGCGGCTATCGATAATTTGTGTCCGCTTCTTCCTGGATTTGCCCCATAGCGCATTATGGTATCAAGCACCTCAACTGACACCTCAGAAGGTTTAGGATATGTCGTTGCCGCATTGTCAAAATAAATCATTTCTGACCTTTTCTTCGCATCTATACCGTGGGAATATTATTATCCTTCAGTATTTTCAATATGCGGAAACGCTCCCGGTAGTCAAACTCAATTCCATAAACGCAACCGCCGCCGATTTCTGAATTGTTTTTTATGAGTTTTGTTGTTATACCTATCTCGGCAAGTATTTTTTTAGCTTTTGTAGCGTGTGTTACTGTGCCGATGCTTATAATTGATTTATTCAAGCCCAAAACTCCTTCCGTACCCATTGGTACAATAGCATTTTATGACTGTTTTTTAAAAAAGTTACGCATGGTGGCTAAAAATGCTGGACATTTTAAATATTTTATGTTATAATACCTTATATTTATATATAAAGGTTAAGTAATGTATAAAATTTTGAATCTTGTTTCTGACGATGGGTTTGCGTCTAACTGTTATCTTATCTCCTCCGGCACTGAATATATTGTGGTAGACCCATCGTTCAGCTATGAAAAAATGCTGGATAAATACGTTTCTTTGCAAGGCACTGCGCCTAAGTACGTGCTTCTCACTCACGAGCATTACGACCATATAAAATGCATCAATACTTATGCGGACAGAGGAGTTAAGATTCTTGTTTCTGCCGAGAGTGGCTCCGCACTTTCTGATTCTTGCAAAAACTGCGCTGATTTTTTAGGTGACATAGGATTTGGCTTCTTTGGCGAATATACCGTCTTGGGAGAAGGGGATAGAATTTCCTTCGGCGACGAAACGCTTACCGTTATGAAAACTCCTGGACACACCGAGGGTTCGCTTTGCTTTATAGGAAACGGTTACGTAATTGTGGGTGATACAATTTTTCAAGGTGGCTCCTATGGCAGATGCGACCTTCCCGGAGGAAATGAAGCTGCCTTGTGCGCATCCTTGCGAAGGCTGCTTAATTTACCTGCGGAATATAAAATTTATCCAGGACACGGTAGCTATTCCACAATAGGCGCAGAAAGGCATTTTTATAATTTGTAATTATTGTAATAAAATAAAGGATTTATCAAAATGGAAGAACTCAAAAACAATTTTATTCACGACATAATCGATGCTGATTTAGCTGAAAATCCAGAACTTAAAATTCATACCCGGTTTCCCCCCGAGCCTAACGGTTACCTTCATATAGGCTCCGCGAAGGCCATATGGATAAACGCTATGACTGCGAAGAAATACGGTGGTCTATTTAACTTAAGATACGATGATACAAACCCTGCAAAAGAGGATAATGAGTACGTTGAGAGTATTTACCGCGACCTTAAGTGGCTCGGCTGTGAGCCCAGCGGCGGTGTTTTCTATGGCTCCGACTATTTTGATAAATGTTATGAATACGCAATTAAGCTCATAAAGGACGGCAAGGCATACGTATGTGATTTGTCTGCTGACGAGATGCGTGAGTATAGAGGAACTCTTACCGAGCCGGGTAAGAATAGCCCATACCGTGATAGGAGTGTTGAAGAGAACCTCGATTTGTTTGATAGAATGAAAAACGGAGAGTTCCCCGATGGGGCGAAGACTCTTCGCGCTAAAATAGATATGGCATCGTCGAATATCAATATGAGGGACCCTGCTATATATAGAATAGTTCATACCGATCACCACCGCCAAGGAAGCAAATGGTGCGTATATCCCTTATACGATTACGCTCACCCGATTCAGGATGCCCTTGAGGGAATTACTCACTCTCTTTGTTCCATTGAATTTGAAAACCACCGTCCCCTTTACGAGTGGGTTATTGATAATATCGGCTTTGAAGCAAAGCCTAAGCAGAGAGAATTTGCAAGACTTAACGTAACGCATACTGTAATGTCAAAAAGATATTTGCGCCAGCTTGTTGAAACAGGGCTTGTAGACGGATGGGACGACCCGAGAATGCCTACGCTCTGCGGATTAAGAAGAAGAGGATATACTCCCGCTTCCATTTTTGATTTTGTTTCAAGAGCAGGTGTTGCGAAGGCGTATAGCGTTGTAGATTACGAGCTTCTTGAGCATTGCATTCGTGAGGAGCTTAACACCACCGCAAATAGAAAAATAGCTATATTGAAGCCTGTTAAGGTTACCGTTACAAACTATCCCGAAGGAAAGGTTGAATATTTTGACCTTCCAAACAATCCGGCTAATCCCGAGGCTGGAACGAGGAAGGTAGCCTTTACCCGTGAGCTTTATATAGATGCTGACGATTTTGCCGAAGTACCTCCGCCTAAGTTCTTCCGTATGAAGCCTGACGGAGAAGTAAGGCTTATGGGAGCTTATATCGTTAAGTGCAATGAGATTGTTAAGGATTCCTATGGAAATATAACGGAGCTTCTTTGCACAGCAGACCTTGAAACCGGTAACGGTAATCCTGCTGACGGCAGAAAGATTAAGGGGACAATTCATTGGCTTTCACGCAGCTTCGCAAAGGATGCAAACGTTATGCTGTACGATTTCCTGTTCGATATAGAAAACGTTGCTGATATTCCTGAAGGCAAGACTTTTGACGATTATCTTAACAGAAACTCAGTTACAAAAATTGAGGGGTGCAAAATTGAGCCTGAGCTTGCCGATGCGGAGGCTGGAAGCAGATATCAGTTTGTCAGAACGGGATATTTTGTTAAGGATACAAAATACGAAAATACCTTTAACAGAATAGTCGGTCTTAAAGATAGCTTTCCCAAAAAATAAATATATTCTGTTTTAAATATTTCGAGGAACAAGTGAAACGCCGCCAAAAGTGCTTGGCGGCGTTTTTTAAAGGGAGAATATGAATATCGGAAGAATTTTGAAAAAAGCACTCTTTTATATGACAGTTCCAAAGTGTGTCAGTTGCTTTGATAAGTTGAGTTTTGAAGACTGCGCTCTTTGCCCCAAGTGTCTTGCTGAATATTACGAAACAAAGGCGCAATCATTTTGCTCCGTATGCCTGAAGCCGCTTTATGAATGCTCTTGTACTAACGATTATCTTGACAGCCATTTCGTTCATAAGGTGATAAAGGTCTTGAGATATAAGGCATCGGTTGAGGGCGTGAGGGTGCCTGCATACGAGCTTGTATACAACTTAAAAAGAGGGCATAGAAGGGATATTGTAAAATTCTTATCCGAGGAAATAGCAGAAAGTATTAGAAATTCATTGAAGCTTGAAAACAAAAAATACATAATAACCAACGTACCAAGACAAAGAAGCAGGAGAATAAAATACGGCGTTGACCATTCAAAAGAGTTGGCAAAGGCGGTAGGGAAGCTTTTGGACTTTGAATATCTGCCGATTTTGAAATCAAAATCTCCCAAAGCGCAAAAGAAAACTCATGGAGAAGAACGAATAACAAACGCAAAATTCGACTATAAAAACGAATATGACTTAAAGGGTGAGAATGTAATTATTCTTGACGATATAATTACTACAGGAGCATCAGTTGGCACTTGCGCCACCTTGCTTAAAGGACTCGGGGCAAGAAGGATAATAGCTGTTTCTTTTGCGGTAGCTTATAAGGATAATTATACACCGTTTCTGACAGAAGACAGGTTTTCATAGGTCACTTGTTTTTTGTTAAAATCATGTTTGATTAATTCATTTTGATTTTTTATAAAAAATTACAAAAGAAAAAGGTGAGGTAAATTTTTCTACCTCACCTTTTTCTATAGCTTTTAATTAACCGATCTTTGCGTAGTTAACCTTGATGCCGGGGCCCATAGTAGTTGCGAGAACGCAGCTCTTAATGTACTGTCCCTTAGCAGCAGCGGGTTTAGCTTTAATAACTGCAGCAAGAAGAGTGTTAAAGTTTTCAGCAAGCTTTTCTGCGCCGAAGGAAGCCTTTCCGATAGGGCAGTGAATGATGTTTGTCTTATCAAGACGATACTCAATCTTACCTGCCTTGGCTTCTGTAACA
The DNA here is from genome assembly GCA_904501765.1 of uncultured Clostridia bacterium. Classification (GTDB taxonomy): domain Bacteria; phylum Bacillota; class Clostridia; order Oscillospirales; family CAG-272; genus UBA1740. The sequence goes on from CAJGCM010000006.1 coordinate 22,500, forward strand.
GCCTTCGCTACGTCAGGAGTAACTGTACCTGCCTTGGGGTTGGGCATAAGTCCCTTAGGACCGAGAACCTTACCAAGACGACCGATAACGCCCATCATGTCAGGAGAAGCGATAACAACATCAAAATCAAACCAGTTTTCGGTCTGAATTTTCTGCACCATATCCTCAGCACCTACGTAATCAGCGCCTGCTGCAAGAGCGGCTTCAGCCTTATCTCCTCTTGCAAATACGAGAGTTCTAACAGTCTTACCTGTACCGTTAGGAAGAACGATAGCGCCTCTTACCTGCTGGTCTGCGTGACGGGAGTCAACACCAAGACGAATGTGAACCTCAACGGTTTCGTCAAACTTAGCTTTTGCAGTCTGGCAGATTATAGCGAGAGCCTCGTCTGCATCATACATTTTTGTTTTGTCGAAAAGCTCGACACTTGCCATATATTTCTTTCCCATTTTAGCCATTGTCAAATACCTCCTGATTACTCTTCAACAGTGATACCCATGCTGCGGGCGGTACCTGCAACCATGCTCATAGCTGCTTCGATGGAAGCTGCGTTGAGGTCGGGCATCTTTGTTTCTGCGATTTTGCGAAGCTGGTCTTTTGTAAGCTTTGCTACCTTTGTCTTGTTGGGAGTAGCGGAAGCGGTTTCAATGCCGCAAGCCTTCTTGATAAGAACTGCTGCGGGGGGAGTCTTTGTAATGAACGTAAAGGAACGGTCTGCGTAAACAGTAATAATAACGGGGATTATAAGACCGATATCATTCTTTGTTCTGTCGTTGAATTCCTTTGTGAAAGCAGGAATTGCAACACCATACTGACCGAGAGCGGGACCTACGGGAGGCTGAGGAGTAGCCTTTCCGGCAGGGAGCTGTAATTTAATGTAACCCATTATTTTCTTTGCCATGATAATTTACCTCCAAATGTGGTAGTTAAAACGAGAGGATTGAAAAAAGATTTTCCTCTCTCCCACAATGCTAATGGCGAAAGCAGAATCAGTCTTCTGCTGTGCGTACTTCCTTTGCATCGACCATGATGGGGAAATCACGCTTTTCCGTGGAAACAAGAATGCCAAGCTGCTTCTTGTCCTCACTGATGTTCTGAATAACGCCCGAATATCCTTCAAAGATACCCGCAACGATTGCCACCTTATCACCGATGTTGAATGTGAAATCGTCCTTCTGTACCTCTACCTGGAACATTTCAACTTCTGCATCAGTAAGGGGAGTAGGCTCTGAACCGGGGCCTACGAAGCCGGTAACGCCTGTTATGTTACGAACAACGTGCCAGCTTTCATCAGTCATAGTCATTTTAACAAAAACGTAACTGGGGAAGAGCTTTGTTTCAATCTCTTTTGTAACACCCTTGTCGTTAGTTTCTTCGGTGATTTCGACAGGAACCTTGACATCGTAAATCAGATGTCCAAGCCCGCGGTTTTCAACGATTTTTTCTATGCTGATTTTTACTTTGTTTTCGTAGCCTGTATATGTGTGAGCTACGTACCATCTGGGACCGAGGTTTTTTTCGTTAATGTTACTCATTTTATCGCCTCTTAACCTATCAAACCTGCAACGGTATTAATGAGGAAGGAGCATGTAGTATCGATAATTGCTATGGCAAGACCGATGGCTACAACGGTGACGAGAACGAGCTTAGTGTTCTTCTTAAGCTCTCCTTTGGGGGTCCAAACAACCTTTTTCATTTCACCGACAGTGTCTTTGCATAACTTAACGAGCTTTTTCCAGATACGCTTGAAGAAATTATCCTTTTTTACTGTGTGCTTGTCTTTTTTTGCAACAGGTTTGGTTTCTTCAGTCTGTACCGGTGTGTTCTTTTCGTTAGACATAAGTCAATCCCTCACTTTATTACTTGGTTTCTTTGTGCAAAGTATGTTTGCGACAGAAACGGCAGAACTTGTTCATTTCAAGTCTGTCGGGATCGTTTTTCTTGTTTTTCTTTGTGTCATAATTCCTTTGCTTGCATTCGGAGCAGGCTAATGTGATTTTGACTCTCATTTATTTCGGCACCTCCTAATAGAATTCGGGTAAAACCCGTAAAATACCTCCCTCAATGGCGGAGCTGTGCATTGTCCCATTATGCACGTAAAAAAAGCCTCCGACAGAGGTAAGACGATTATAACATAAAAATTTATCTTTGTCAATACTTTTTTAAAATATTATTTTTATAATATAATTGAAGAAATAATTTAAAAATACACAATAAACCATTAATGTGTATTGTAAAATCGTCATGTTTATGGTATAATCAATGCGTATAAAGTAAATAATCGGGAGAAAATATTTTGAAAATTAAAATTCTTGATAAAGCCGTAATAGGTAACGACTTACCCTTTGAAAAGCTCTCAAGGTTTGGAGAAGTTGTGTGCTATGATTCATCTCTGTCCTTGGAAATTGAGGATAGAGTCAGGGATGCAGACGTTCTGATAATCAATAAGGTCAAAATAACTGAGCAGGTAATCAAAAGCGCTCATTCGCTTAAGCTTATATGCGTTTTTGCAACAGGATATGATAATGTTGACATTGATGCGGCAAGGCGTGCCTCTGTCGCTGTCTGTAACGTCCCTGCGTATTCTACGGAAAGCGTTGCTCTTTTTACTCTCTCAACTGTGTTGAACCTCGCCACCCATATGAAGGAGTATGAGCGATATACATCGTCAGGAGAGTATACAGAATCGGGAAGAGCAAATTGTTTATATCCTGTCTATCACGAGCTTAAAGGTAAAAAATGGGGCGTTGTAGGATATGGCAACATAGGAAAAAGAGTAGCTGAAATAGCTACTGCATTTGGCGTAGAGCTATTAGTAAATAAGCGCACACCTATCGCAGGGGTAAGATGCGTCGATATAAACACTCTTTGCTGTGAGTCTGACATAATCACTCTTCATCTGCCGCTTAATTCCGAATCTAAGGGGATAATAGGGGAAGAGCAAATAAGTCATATGAAAAACAGCGTGATTCTTGTCAATGAAGCCAGAGGCGCAGTCATAGACGAGGCTGCGGTAGCCAAGGCGGTAAAGTCAGGTAGGATAGGAGCTTTTGGCTCTGACGTTTACTCCGATGAGCCCTTTGGAGAATCACACCCGTTTTACGAAATAAAGGATCTTGATAACGTGTGCCTTACACCGCATGCAGCTTGGGCGGCATACGAATCCCGTCTTCGCTGCCTTAACGTTATTTGCGACAACATAGAAGCTTTTATCGCTCAAAAAACTCTAAATAGAGTAGATAAATAGAAGCAGAAATTTGAATTTGACATAAAAGAAAAAGAAAATTCGGCTAAAAACCGAATTTTCTTTTTAGTTTTCAGAAGCTAATTTTAGCCTCTGTCAACGGTTATTACACAGAATATTTTAGAGTCTTTTTCTTGTATTTTTTCACATATTAAAGCTGTAATTTCTTCCTTGCTGTATTTGCTTTCAAATGGAAGAACAATATCAAAAATTATGTTCGTGTGTGTGTTTCCTATAACGGCTCTGAAGTCGTGCAGAGTAATATTCGGCTCTATTTCTTTTACCGTTTCTTCTGCAAAGATTTTTAGCATGTTAACTGTTTCATTGTTGGTTTCGATGGGGTCAAGGTGTATGGTACATAGTATGCCGAGAGATGTGTCAATCTCTTTTTCGAGATTGTCTATCTGGTCGTGAAGCGCATATATATCCTTTTCTCCGTCAACCTCTGCGTGGAAGGAAGCGATAAAGTGTCCGGGACCGTAATTATGAATTATCATATCGTGTACTCCTATTACGTCCGGATACTTTGATATGATTTCCATAATAGAATTGGTCAGCTCCTCTGTGGGAGCCTCACCCATAATCGAATTTTTAGTTTCGTTGAGAATAGTTATGCCTGCGAAAAGAATGAGCAGGGAAACACAAAGACCTACTATAGAGTCGAGTAACACAAAATTAGTGAACTTGATTATAACTGATGATGCGAGAACAGCACTTGTGGATATCGAATCTATAAGTGAGTCGGTAGCTGCTGCTTTTATAACGCCGGAATCAATCTTTTTTGCGCAGGAGCGGTAAAACATTGCTAAAAGGAATTTGAGAATGATTGATACTGAAAGCAAAATAATAGGAAGAAGCTCAATAACAGGTGATACTGTGTCAAAGCCGAATATTTTTTTACCTGAATCAAGGAGGAAATTGAATCCTGCGTTCAGAATAAGGAAGGATACAATCATAGAAGCTATGTATTCTATTCGTGCGTGTCCGAAAGGATGGTCTCTATCAGCAGGCTTTGAAGCCAGCTTAAAGCTTACAAGACTGACGGTTGAGCTTCCCGCATCAGAAAGATTGTTCACCGCATCTGCCATTATGGCAATAGAGCCGGATATAAGTCCTGCGAATAATTTTATAGAGAATAAAAGAACGTTCGTAAAAATACCAACCCAGCTTGACATGGTGCCGTATTTCTTACGGACGTCGGGGTCTTTTACATTTTTGTAATCTTTTATAAACAATTTTGCCAAAAATTCCGACATTGGCTTTCCCTTTCATAAAAAATACTTGCAAATTTGTATTTTGGTGTTTACTTTTAGATTTATCTATGGTAAAATAAATAACAAAAGGAGGCGATATCACTGAACTTAAAAACCGTTGGTATAAGGTACGAAAAGATAGAGAGCCTTGAAAAAGAGTTAGCGCTTGAAATCGCCTGCTTCAGAGCGATGAGGGGGGAGGCGTTGGTCTTTTTCCTTGAAAATAAGGAAAGCCTCTCGGCTTTCAGAAACGCTTCACTCAAAATTTTAAGAAAGCTGAAAAAACAAGGAATAATCCAGACCTTTATTTTCGGAGAAGAAATTTCAGAGGTAAAGACTGAAACTCAATATCTTTTGAATAAAATTCCGAGTTTGCCCGAGGTTTTGGCGGATTTTGAAGTTTCGGTTTGCGTGAAGCTTTGATGGCTTACGCATTGTCGTACATACAAATTTTTGCTTATAAATTTTACCGGATACACGCCTCGGTACAGAAGCGTGTATTTTTCATGTCCTATTTCTTTAACTTTAACATTAAAGAGGTTGTTCTCCGCATTGGGAAACAACCTCTTTAAATTTCAATTAGTTAATTGCTATGCTCTTCGAGGTACTTAACCACATCACCAACAGTGTTGAGATGGTGAACTTCCTCATCTGCAATAACAACATTGAATTTTTCTTCACAAGCAAGAACTAATTCTGCAAGTTCAAGGGAATTGATTCCAAGATCTCCTGCAAGCTCTGCTTCCATTGTTATGTCTTCAGCTTTAACGCGAAGCTCGTCAACAAGAAACTGCTTTACATTTTCAAACATGAATTTTTCTCCTCCTTATTCAGAATTTACTATAAAACACAAACACGACTAATGATACAATAATATTCTCTTTTTGTCAATAGTTTTTCAAAAAATAAGTCAAAATAGACAAAAAAGAGTTTATGTATATCATTTCACTTGCGTAAAAATGCCTCATTTTTAATAAAAAGCATATTTTTATTGCGATAAAACTTTCGTGATTGTACTTCATAATTAGCTATTGACATTTTTTTCTTTATATGTTAAACTTGTTGCGTTGATTTTTTGTAAAAAGGACTTTGTTTTATGGAAGAACTGATATGGTGTTGGGTTATAGTTGCCGCATTATCCGTGGTAGGTGAAACTGTAACGCAACGCTTATACCTGATATGGGCTTTGCCTGCATCTTTAGCGTCGGCGCTCTTTGCACTTTGCTCTTTGGAGTGGTATTGGCAGGTAGTGGTATTTTGTCTTGTTTTGTTGCTTGGGCTTTTTGGTGGCAGAAGGCTTGTAGATCATATTATTAACAGGAACAAGATAAATGATATCAACGACCTTATCGGTGTTAATTGTGTAGTATCCGAAAGAATAGACAGCCTTGCAGGTTGTGGACTTGTTGAAGCAAAGGGCGGTGTGTGGGCTGCCAGAGGAGTTGGCGAAGAGGATGAATTCGAGGTAGGGGAGCGTTTGTCCGTAGTTGCTATCGAGGGAGTTCGTCTTATTTGCAAGAAAAAATAATCCATCTAAAAAAACAAAAAAGTTAATAAAAGCACTTGACAAAAAAGAAATATTCTGCTATAATATCATTCGCTGTCAAGTTATGCGTCTTTAGCTCAGCTGGATAGAGCAACTGCCTTCTAAGCAGTAGGTCGGGGGTTCGAGTCCCTCAAGACGCGCCATACGGTGGGATTAGCTCAGCTGGCAGTAGCGCCAGGTTGTGGCCCTGGAGGTCGTGGGTTCAAGTCCCATATCTCACCCCAAAAATCGACAAGCTTCGTGCTTGTCGATTTTTTGTTTTTCAAAACAACCGAAAGAGGTCAAAAAAACGAAGGTTGTCAAAAAAGCATCAAAAACTGTTAAAAATATTTAAACATTAGCACAAATATTTAATTTATTATTTACTTTTAAAATTAAATGTGGTATAATCATTAGAAAACAGTAGCGCATAATTCCTGTGCGAGAAGAAAAACTCGGAAAAGGAGGAATGAAATTTTGAATAATAATCTTAAATTTGATTTTGAGAAAATGCAAATTCCATATTTTTCAAGATTGGAAATTGCGATTTGTATAGCGCTTGGTTGCCTTAATATAGTAATTTTTGCCCTGATTCAAGGGTATACGCCTATTAATACCGCTTTACTTGCGGTTATTATTTGCGCTCTGTATCTTCTTGAAATTGCCCTTATCGGAGTACATCACAATAAGGCTATGAGAAAGCTACCAACGGAAGACGTTGAGAATTTTTTTGCGGAAAATAGCAGTAAGGTGTTTATGAATACCACCTCGCCCGTATTTGCGATAGACAATTACGGTACTATTGTATGGTATAACGATGCTTTGCTGGAATTAACTGCCGAGCACGGCAACTTTGTAGGTGCGAACATCAGCTCAATGTTTGGAAATTCCTTGACGAAGGAAAGCTTTGGCGGAGAGCCTGTGGAGCTTCTTGGTCGCTTATATACCATAGAAAGCTTTTCGGTTTCCACCTCTGAGGATGGGCTATATCTTTCAATTCTTCATGATATTACAGAGCTTTCGGAGCTTAAGAAAAATTATGCTGACGAGCGAGTTGCGGTAGCTTATATTTGCATAGATAACGTTGAAGATGTGATGCAGTACGTTCACGAGAACGTAAGAGACGTTATTTCCTCTGTTGATAACAAAATCAAAGCTTGGGCAGAGGGAATGAATGGCGTTCTTAAATTCTACGAAAACGATAAGTATATTCTGCTTTTCGATTCTGTGTACCTTGACAAATGTATAGAAAACAGGTTTTCCATTCTTGATGAGATAAGAAGTGTCAGAATGGGGGACGGTGTTTCAATCACAGTTTCGATAGGCGTATCTAGGATAGCAGGTACCCTTGCGCAACGAGAGCGCGCGGCGAAGGATGCCATAGATTTGGCGCTTCAGCGAGGCGGTGACCAAGCTGTTTACAAAACCGACGAAGGCATTGAATATTACGGTGGATGCACTAAGTCCCTTTACAAGAGATATAATGTTCATTCCAGAACCTTTGTAAATCAACTTACCGCTTTGATGGTAAGAGCGGATAACGTAATAGTTATGGGACATAGATACGGCGACTTTGATTCCTTTGGTGCGTCGGTAGGCGTTGCCAGGATAGCAATGCTCTGCGGCTCAAAAATTAATATAGCTATCGACCTGCGTGATAGGAATTTATCCCCCTGCGTAGATATGCTTCAGGAGGAGGAAGGTTATGCGCATATGTTTGTGGATAGTGCAGATGCCTTCGACCTTATGGGCCCCGATACTCTTGTGATTCTCGTTGACCACAATAACTTTGACCGCTCCCAGTTTTCTGATATATCGAAGAAGGTAAATCAGGTGGTAATCATAGACCACCACAGAAAAATAGACATTATGCCCGAGAGCGTAAAGCTTCATTATATCGAGCCCTCTGCCTCCAGCACCTGTGAGGTAGTGACCGAAATGATAGAGTGCGCTAACAGCTCTCAGAGAATTTTAAAGGCAGAAGCGGATATGCTTCTTGCGGGTATACTGCTTGACACCAAGCAGTTCTCTCGCAATACAGGAACCAGGACCTTCAGCGCTGCAGAATTCCTACGCGGAGCGGGAGCCAACCCCTCCGACGTGTACGATTTATTCAAGACGGAGGCGCAAGACTTGGCGAAGGAAGCAAGGTTCCATACCTCGATTACGGTTTATAAGGAAAATATCGCTATATCCTGCTGTGACGGTGAAACAGACGAGTCCTACCGTATTATAGCCTCCAAAGCAGCTGATAAAATGCTGACGCTTAAGAATATAGAAGCTTCGTTTACTCTTGTAAGAATAGGTGAACATATTCACATATCAGGGCGTTCAAACGGCAATATCAACGTTCAGCTTATTTTGGAAAAATGCGGTGGCGGCGGTCATTTTGACGTGGCAGGCGCTCAGGTTGTATCTGATTCGGTAGTTTCGGTTCTCGAGCAGCTGAAGGCGGGTATTGATTCTTATCTTTCAGAAATGAAGAAATAACGGTTTAAAAGGAGTTTTTATATGAAGGTTGTATTACTTTGCGATGTAAAGGGACAGGGAAAAAAAGATCAGATAGTAGAGGTGTCTGACGGTTATGCGAGAAATTTTCTATTTCCACAGAAGAAGGCGATTCCCGCTGATGCAAGAGCGCAGAATGAGCTAAAGGGAAAGGCTGAGGCAAAGCAGTTCAAGATAGAAGAGGATAAAAAGGCTGCTGTTGCCCTTGCGGAAAAAATCGGCGCGGCAGAGGTTAAAATCAAAATGGGTCACGGTCAGGATGGAAGACTTTATGGCTCCGTTACTGCCAAGGATATATCCGAGGAGCTTGCAAAGCTTATCGGCGCTCCAATTGATAAACGTAAAATTCTTATCAAAGAACCAATTCGCGCATACGGCAATTATAGCATAGAAATAAAGCTACATCCCGAGGTTATTGCAAAGGTTACAGTAATAGTTTGCCAATAATTTAAAACAGCCCTTCACGAAAGGATTTATATAATGCAGGATAGTTCATTTGTAAAGCAAATGCCGGTGTCCGTTGAAGCAGAGCAGGCTTTTTTGGGGTCGATTATCAGAAAACCCGAGTCGTTCGACCAGATAGGCGGAATGATAAGCGTTGACGATTTTTATCTTGAGGAGCATAAGCACATTTTTGCATCTATTGTAAAGATGTATAACGATAGCAAGACAATAGACCCCGTAACCTTGGCAAACGCTCTTGTAGAAGCAGGTGACAGAGACCAGGGTGGCGGAATTCAGTATATAGCTCTTCTCGCAGAGTCTGTTCCTTCGGCTTCAAATATCAAGGATTATGCTAAAATAGTAAAGGATAAATCACTGCTTCGTAAGCTTATCAACGTTTGCGACGAAATTAATACCGATGCTTACGAGGAGTCCTCGCCCGTCAAGACAATAATTGATTCCGCGGAGCAGAAAATTTTTGATTTATCTAATAACAACGACACCAAAGAATTAAGACATATAAGAGATATTCTCCAGAATGTATACCACGAGCTTGAAATATCCTCCGAAACCAAGGGAAGCACCAAGGGGACGAAAACAGGATTTTCCGGCGTTGATAAAATGCTCGTTGAAATGGGAAAGGGAGATTTTATAATCGTAGGCGCAAGACCCGGTATGGGAAAAACCTCCTTTGCTCTTAACGTTGCGACAAACGTGGCTAAATACAGCAAAAAGGCGGTTGCCATCTTCTCTCTTGAGATGTCAGGAGAGCAGCTTGTGACCCGACTTATATCCAGTGAGGCTATGGTTGATTCTCATAGCTTGAGAACAGGTATTTTGTCTACTGAGGATTGGGAAAATATCGCAGGGGTTACCACAGAGCTTTCAGGGTGCGATATTTATATCGACGATACCTCGGCAATCGGTGTTACTGAAATGCGTTCAAAGCTTCGCCGTGTGCAGAATCTCGGGCTTGTCGTAATAGACTACATAGGTCTTATGCAGTCCAATACAAACGTTGATAACAGAGCGCAGCAGGTCGGAGAGATTTCGAGAAATCTCAAGATTATGGCAAAGGATTTCGGAGTTCCTATTGTTTGCTGTGCGCAGCTTAACCGTGGAACAGAGGCGAGGGGCGTTACCAACAAGCGTCCATCTCTGGCTGACCTCCGTGATTCAGGCTCAATCGAGCAGGACGCAGATATAGTATTGTTCCTTTACCGTGATACCTATTACAAGGAAATTGGTGCTACTCAGGAAAACCCGGAGGCTCCTGGCGAGGATACGGCTAATACCGCAGAGGTTATTATTGCTAAGAACCGTCACGGCAGCACAGGCTCTGTTAAAATGGGCTGGATAGGTCAGTTTACAAAATTCAGAACTCTTGAAGAAGACAGAAAAATAGATGGATAAAGTAAATTTTACTTTTGAGTACGAAAATATTTTTTCTTCCGCCTCGGGATATGAAATATTTTATGCAGTAAAATCGGCTATTGCGGATTTTGGAATGGAAGAAGACCTAAAAAAAGGCGTAGTCGTTGGCTTTTCCGGAGGCGGGGATTCGGTTTTGTTGCTGCTTGCTTTGCTTAACTTGAAAAAAAGCTATGATTTTCCCCTTGCAGCCATTCACGTGAATCACGGAATAAGAGGCGAGGAGGCGGATTATGACCAAAGCTTTTCTGAAGAATTTTGCCGATATCTCTGTGTACCTTATTTTTCAAAGAGAGTTGACGTTCCCCTTTATTCCGGGACACGGAAAATCGGAACAGAGGAAGCGGCAAGGGAGTTGCGCTATGCAGCCTTTGAGGAAATAATTTCCTCGCACCCTGAATATAATACCGTAGCAACTGCTCACAACGCCACCGATAATACGGAAACCGTTGTTTTTAATATTTTGCGTGGAAGCGGGGCGAGAGGACTTTCGGGGATAGCGCCGAAAAGGGGAAAAATAATAAGACCTATTATTTATATTCCAAAGGAAAAAATTACGGCATTTCTATCCGAAAACAGAATTCCTTACGTTACCGACAGCACTAATAATTCTCTTGATTATACAAGGAATTACATCAGACATAAAATTCTGCCCGAATTTAAAGTTCTTAATGGTGATTATGAATCTTCTGTAACAAAAATTACCGCAGCTATTAGAGAAGATGAAAGCTTTATTAACAGTATAGCGGACGAGTTTATTGAGAAAAATTATAAGTGTGGTAGAATGTTCTGTGATTTGCTTCGTTCTCAGCCTAAAGCGCTGCTCTTCAGAGTTTTGAGAGGAATGGCGGAGAAGGTTGGAATCAGCTCTCTCGAGCGTGTGCATGTTGCAAAAATCATGGAACTTTTATGCAGAGGCGGTAATTTTTCCTTTGACGTACCGATGGGATTTCGTTTTATCTCGGAATATGGATTTTGCTTTTTTGAGAAAAAAAGCGACAGAATAGAAAAGCTTACCGTAAACGATAAAGCCTATCCGCTTACCCTTGGAGCTAATATCGTCGAAGATTTAGGCGTTGTAATAACTCTTTCCTATGATAAAACTGAAATTTTTTCTTCAAATGTTTACAAATTTTCAATACAAGTAAAATTGCCATTTGATATAATATTAAATGATTTGTACGTACGTACGAAAAAAGATGGGGATTCTTATTTTTACGGCGGTATGACAAGGAGCGTTAAAAAGCTTTTTTCAGACAAGAAAATACCAAAGGAAAAGCGAATGAGAATGCCTGTTGTTTGTGATAAATCGGGAATCCTTTGGATTCCGGGCTTTGGCGTCAGATGTACAGGTGACGACACTCGGGCAGAAAATCCGCTCTGGGTAACTGTGTATGAACGCATATAAGTCCGTCATTATAAATAAATTGCCTATGGCTAAATAAAGAAAGGCTTGGAAGTACTTAATGAAGTCCAATTTTAAAAGCATAGCATTGCTTCTTATCATCGTATTAGCCGTAATATCTATGGTTTCCGTGTTTACTACTTCGATGCTTGCTGAGGAAGGCTTGAATTACAGCGATGTTGTCGAGATGTTTAACGAGGACCGTGTAGTAGAAGCGGTGGTTGACGAAAACCTCAATCTTACTCTTAAAGCTTATAAATATGCTACCGATAAAGACGGAAACTTGAAGCTTGACAACAGCGGTAAGCCTTATTTTGAAAAGGTTGAGGACAAAAATGAATATAAGGTGTACACTTACGTGTACCGCATCGGATACAGCTTCCAGCTTTCTCACATAAACGAACTTGCTGAAAGAAATATGACCGAGCGTGACGAGAATAATAATCCGAAATATAACAACCTTAAATTTTACGATTTTGAGGCTGTTCCTGAAACACCTTGGTACGTTTCATATCTTCCTTATATAATCTTCGCCCTTCTTCTTGGAGGACTTTGGTTCTTCCTTATGAGACAGGCAAACGGCGCAGGCGGCAAAATGAATTCCTTTGCCAAGTCGAAGGCAAAGCTTTCGAATGACAAAAACGCGGTTAAATTCGCCGATGTCGCAGGGGCCGACGAGGAAAAGGAAGAGCTTGAAGAGGTCGTCGAATTCCTGAAAAATCCCGCAAAATTTGTGAAGCTCGGTGCAAGAATTCCCAGAGGCGTTCTTTTAGTAGGCCCTCCCGGTACAGGTAAAACCCTTCTTGCCAAGGCGGTAGCCGGAGAAGCGGGGGTACCGTTCTTCTCCATATCCGGCTCGGATTTCGTGGAGATGTATGTCGGTGTCGGAGCTTCCCGCGTAAGAGATTTGTTTGATAACGCAAGAAAAACTCCTGCAAGTATTATTTTCATAGACGAAATAGATGCCGTAGGACGTCACAGAGGCGCAGGACTTGGCGGTGGTCACGATGAGCGTGAGCAGACCCTGAACCAGCTTCTTGTAGAAATGGACGGCTTCGGAACAAATTCAGGTGTTATAGTTATGGCGGCAACTAACCGTCCTGACATTCTTGACCCTGCGCTTCTTCGACCAGGACGCTTTGACAGAAGAATTACAGTTAATTATCCCGATATGAAGGGCAGAGAAGCCATTCTTAAGGTTCATTGCAGAAACAAACCCTTGGAAGCAACTGTTGACTTGCAGAAAATTGCCCAGACCACAATAGGCTTCACCGGCGCTGAGCTTGCTAACCTTCTTAATGAAGCGGCGCTTCTTGCGGCGAAGAAGAATAAGGCTCTTATCGGTATGGAGGATATTGAGGCTTCTTACATGAAGCTCCTTCTCGGACCGCAGAAAAAGAGCAAGGTAAGACGTGATGCTGACAATAAGCTTTGCGCTTATCACGAGGCGGGTCACGCAGTAGCATCATATTACTGTAAGCATACAGACCCTGTAAAGCATATAACAATCATTCCCGCAGGCTCTGCAGGCGGCGTTACCATAAGTGTACCTACCGAAGACAGAATGGGTGCAACAAGGAACGAAATGCTTGACAGAATAGTTCTTTCTCTTGGTGGTAGAGTTGCTGAGGAAATTGTCCTTGACGATATTTCCACAGGAGCATCCAACGATATTCAACAGGCTACCGGTATTGCGAGAAATATGGTAACGAGATACGGTATGAGCAAAAAGCTCGGAACTGTGTTATATGGCTCTGAGCATTCTGAGGACGAGGTATTCCTTGGAAGAGATTTCTCCTCCGGTAAGAATTATTCCGAGCAGACTGCAGCGCAGATTGACGAGGAAATAAGAAGCATTATTAACGATGCTTACGAAATCTGCCGCACTCACCTTACTGAGCATATTGATAAGCTTCATTTCGTAGCAAACTTCCTTCTCAAGAATGAATTTATGGACGACGAGCAGTTCCGTGCTTGTATGGAATCCGATAATCCCACGATGGAGGAAATTGAGCAGATTGCAAAGGAAAAAGCTCGAGTAAGTGAGGAGGAAAACAAAACCGCTCACGAAAACAACGCAAAGGCAGAGGAAGATGTACGCAAGGCGAAGGATAAGGCCGATAGAGAAGCATATGATAACGAGGATATGCTTGACAGGTTCTTCCGCAATATGCAAAACCCCGCCGCTCCCGTTGATATAGAGCCCGAAAGACCTGTCAGTGACGACGATACTGTTAACACTGAAGATATCAAGGAAAAAGAGCAAAACGACGGCGCTGAAAGCACTACTTCTGACGTAAATGGTGAAAACAGCGACGATGAGAATAAAAGCAACTGATTTTAAATAGTTTTTCAGAGGCATTGATATCAATGCCTCTGTTTTTTATAAATTGCGTCTTACAGCTATTACTCACAAGTCCTATTAAAAAAATACAAGAAACAAAAATACCGCATCGATTTACGATGCGGTATTCTTTAATAAATTCTATTTGCTTAAATGGTGTGAATTCCGTTGGCGGAATCTGCGTTACCGTCAAGCATATAGGTCTGTCTTTTTCTCCATTCGAAGAACTTTATTGCAACCTGCTCGAACAGAGCGAGAGAAAGAAGGTCCTCATCCTGCTCCTGATAAGGAGCAACTCTCTCTGTAAGAGTGGGAATTTCGGGAGCAATCTTATCAGCGGGTCTGTAATCAATAATCTGGTCCTCGCCGATTATCTTCTTTCTGAATTCGTCCGAAATAGGAGCGGGGCATCTTCCGTATTCTCCTCTTACAAGACCCTTGAATTCCTTAGTAACTCTCGCATATCTGCCCTCGTTAGCGAAAATAACATTGTTGACAGCCTGCGTACCTACAATCTGCGATGTGGGAGTTACAAGAGGAGGGAACCCTGCATCCTCACGTACCTTAGCAACCTCTTCGAGAACAGCCTCCAGCTTGTCGGATTTTCCTGCCATCTTAAGCTGGGAGATAAGGTTGGAAAGCATACCGCCGGGAACCTGGTAACGAAGAGCGTTTACGTCTACCTTAAGTACCTTGGGGTCGATAAGACCTGATGCAAGGTATTTTTCTCTGATAGTATTGAAGTACTTGGAAACCACATCGAGCTTTTCAAGAGAAAGTCCTGTGTCATGGGGAGTACCTGCAAGGGTAGCAACGATAGATTCGGTAGGAGCGTGAGAGGTACCCATTGCAAGAGGTGAAATAGAGGTATCAACACCGTCTACGTCGGCCTCTATAGCCTTAAGAAGAGTCATAGAAGCAAGACCGGAGGTGTAGTGTGTGTGAAGCTGAATAGGAATCTTAACTGTGCTCTTAATGGTCTTTACGAGCTGATAAGCCTCGTAGGGCTTAAGAAGACCGGACATATCCTTGATACAGATGGAGTTAGCGCCCATTTCCTCAAGCTGCTTTGCATATTGAGCGAATCCCTCGTTTGTATGGAAGGGGGAGGTTGTGTAGGAGATAGCCGCCTGAACGTGACCGCCCTCTTTAATGGTAGCCCTAATTGCTGTTTCAAGGTTTCTTGCATCGTTAAGTGCGTCAAAAATACGGATAATGTCAATACCATTAGCAATTGATTTCTGAACGAAATATTCAACAACATCGTCTGCGTAATGACGGTATCCGAGAATATTCTGTCCGCGGAAGAGCATTTGAAGCTTGGTATTTTTTACGTGGTTTTTGATAGTACGTAATCTTTCCCAAGGGTCCTCGTTGAGGAATCTCAAGCAGGAGTCAAAGGTAGCGCCGCCCCAGGCCTCAAGGGAGTAGTAACCAACCTGGTCCATAGCATCAAGAATGGGAATCATCTCTTCTGTTGTCATTCTTGTAGCGGCAAGGGACTGATGGGAGTCACGAAGCACTGTTTCTGTTATAAGAAGCTTTTTTGCCATTTTATTTGTCCTTTCATATTTCTCTTAAGAGTGGGGTTAGCCTAAGAAACTCAGGAACACACCCGCAGCAACTGCAGATCCGATAACACCAGCAACGTTCGGTCCCATAGCGTGCATGAGAAGGAAGTTGGAGGGATCAGCCTTACGTCCCTCGTCCTGTGCAACTCTCGCTGCCATAGGAACGGCGGATACGCCTGCAGAGCCGATAAGGGGATTGATTTTACCGCCTGTGAGCTTGCACATAATCTTTCCGACGAGAAGACCGCCGACAGTGGAAAGAATAAATGCGCAAAGACCGAGTACGATTATGTAAATGGTTCTTAACTGAAGGAAGTTTTCCGCATTCGCGGTAGCTCCAACGGAAACGCCTAAGAATATCGTAATGATATTGCAAAGCTCGTTCTGAGCGGTTTTTGAAAGACGGTCGGTAACTCCTGTTACGTTGAACAGGTTACCAAGCATAAGGAAGCCTACGAGAGGAGCAGCATCGGGTACTATCATAACCACAAGAAGCGTAACTACAATGGGGAAGATAACCTTCTCTGTTTTGGAAACAGGGCGAAGGTTTGTCATCTTAATCTTACGCTCAGCCTCTGTTGTAAGAAGACGCATGAAGGGAGGCTGAATGATAGGAATAAGAGCCATGTACGAGTATGCCGCTATTGCGATAGCGCCGAGAAGCTGAGGAGCAAGCTCCTTTGTAACAAGAATTGCGGTAGGTCCGTCAGCTCCGCCGATAATACCGATAGCACCGGCTTCCATAGGTGTGAATCCAAGGAAGAGAGCGAAGAAGAAAGCGGCAAATACGCCAAGCTGAGCGCCGGCTCCCATAAGAAGGGACTTGGGATTTGCGATAAGAGGAGTAAAGTCGGTCATAGCGCCAACACCCATAAATATAAGTGAGGGATAAATACCGAGCTTAACACCGAGATAGAGTATGTCAACAAGACCGCCGTTGTTTATAACCTCACCTATCATAGTAGACATCTTAATGTGGAAGCTACCGTCAAAGGTCATGGTGTTACCAAGATAGAGATTGAAATTATTGATAAACTCAGGTGTTTTTACAACTGCGTCGGTTATTAAGATTTGTCCTTTTTCAATTATGAAATTAGAGTCACCGATAGCGGATAAGAACGCTTCCATATTCGGGGCAAGTATACCGGTTATTTCACCGGATTCGCTTACGGCGAGGTAATAATCGTCAAAGAAGAAATCCATATGCATAAGGTTTGCTCCGGGAAGGTTCGCAAGAAGCATACCGAATGCGATGGGCAAAAGCAGAAGCGGCTCAAACTTTTTAACAATGGCAAGATAGAAGAGTACACCTATTATAACGTACATAATCAAGTATTGCCACCAGTTCGATTCGCCAAACAGCTTAGCTATGCCCGTTGTGGAAAGAAATTCGGAAATTGCATCAAACATAGCTTAAACCTCTCCTTATAATTAATTAAGAGAGAGAAGCAAGAATGTCGCCGGCAGAAACGGAAGCGCCCTTCTGAACGTTAACAGATGCGATAACGCCATCCTGGGGAGCTGGAATATCGTTTTCCATTTTCATAGCCTCAAGGACGCAGATAACGTCGCCCTTCTTAACAGCCTGACCTGCGGAAACCTTAATATCAAGGATAGTTCCGGGCATAGGAGCTGTAACGGATACGGAGCCAGCTGAAGCAGCAGGCGCTTTAGGAGCTGCGGGAGCAGGAGCGGGAGTCTTAGGAGCTGCAGGAGCTGCAGGAGTTGCGGGAGCTGCGGGAGCCGCAGGAGCTGCATACGTAGGAGCAGTATATACGGGAGCGGATGCACCGCCCGTCACTTCTTCAACAACAACCTCGTAGGAGGTACCGTTTACGGTTATATTGTATTTTTTCATTTTAAATAATTCCTTTCAGTCTGTTAATTTATCAGTTTCGTTTAAAGGAAACAACTTTAAATTTAGCACCGGTGCTTTCGCTTTCTGCCATGGCTATAGCAGCAGCAATTGCCACGATAACTTCCTCGTCGTTATAGCTTTGAGTAACAACGGGAGTGGCGCTTTCAACCACAGCTGGCGTATCGTCGGAGGTTGTGTTCTTTCCTGGCATATCGTGGAAGATTACCTTGAAAAGGTAAAGACAGAACCAGAGTATGCAAAGTACCGCAAAAACCGTACCCATACCGATAAGAAGCATTTTTCCTCCGAAGAGGAAGGTTTCCCAGCCTCCCATAGTGTTGATTATCGGTTCTGAATAATTTTCAGGCTCAACGCTTAATAAAAAGTTCATAATGCACCTCCCAGAGATTAAAGAGGAAGAACCTTGAGTCCGGAAATGGAGCTTTGTCCTTTAGCGCATAACATCATAAGAGCAGAGCAGACTCTTGCCCTCATTTCGTTCATACCGATAATATCGTCGATATCACCGGAAGCAGCAGCTCTTGCAGGTGAAGAAACGGTCGCGCGCCATTCTTCAACAAGACTCTCTCTGGTTTTTTCGAGGGTTATATATTTATCCCAGGCAAATGCAACGCCGCTATCAGCGGGAAGAGCGCATATTTCAGCGTTATCCATGGCGTATACTATGTCCGCTCCAAGAGCCTTTGAACCGAGAAGCACGAAAGCTGCTCCTATTGCGTTACCGGATACAACAGTAATTTTAGGAACTGTTGCGGTAATGTATGCGTTCGCAAGTCTTGCAAGCTCTGCGGCAAAGAAGTTATTTTCATTAGCCTTGCTCATAGTAAGACCGTCGGAATCAACGAGCGTTATAATGGGAAGCGAGAAGGAATTGCAGAAATTAACAAAACGGGAAATCTTTCTTGCCGCAAAGGCGTCAAGCTTACCGTCGTTTTCTGCGTGAGCGGTTGCAACAATACCGCATTTTACACCTGCAACGGTCGCAAATGAGGTTTTTGCCGCAGGAGCGAAATTGCCGCAAAGCTCGTAGATAACTCCGTTATCTGCAACGGCAGCGCTGATAGCAAGAGCATCGCCGGAGAAGTCAACGTCACCGAGCATTCTGTTAAGGTTGTCGGTGCAGGTGGAAACGGAAATTCCCGAGTCGGAATTCATAGGTAAGAAGGATATAAGGCTTCTGATATACCCGATGCACTGAGGAGCATCAGCAGTGTAAGCAACGATGGTGTCCTGTGCGCCCTCTGCTCCGGAAAGAGTAGGGGAATAAACGTAAAGCTCTGCGTCATTCGCCTTAACGGTGATGTCAAACATCGCCGCGATAGCAGATGCCATGCCTATACATTTACCTGCAACGAAAGCAATCTGAGGGATTACGCCCGAAGCTTCTGTTACGCAGGTCATAATTCTTCCGTAAGCGGAAAGTCCTGCTGTTCCGGCGAATATATCCGTACCGTTGGAATTGAAGATTCCTACGATAGGAGCGCCGTTCTTGATTGCAAGCTTATAAAGCTCCTCAATCTTTTTTGCGTGACGCTCGTCGATAGCGCCGCCCATTCTTGAAGAATCCTCCGCAAAGGCAAAAGCAAGCTTGCCATCGATAGCGCCGTATCCGCAGATTACTCCTTCAAATTCGTTCGATTTCTCTGTGGCTAAAAAGTCAGAGAAGCCGCGCTTTGTGTATGCGCTGATCTCAACGAAGGTTTCGCTGTCGAAGAGCATAGAAAGCTGGGCTCTGACATCCGAGCTCTCACTGGCAACAAGAGCCTCGCGAAGCTCAGATGCAGTGGGGAGCCCACAGATTTCAGTTTTTGAATATTTGTTCAAACCGAATTCCCGATTTTTCTTTGTGAAAAATCTCTCCTTCCATAATATTAAACTGTGTAATTAAACTGAGCATTTTTGCAAAATGCCAAATTTCACTAAGTATACTATACCACCAAAATCACAATTTGTCAAGGCTTATAATAGTATTTATAACAAATTATATATTAATTGTTTTTCTACAAAAAAACAGCTGTGTAATAGGCGTTTACATAATGAAAAGCCCCGAAAGGCAAAAGCCCTTCGGGGTTGGGTCAGGTTTGGAATGCATTGAGAAGAGAAAGGCGCTTGTTAGAATATCTGTAAGCGTTTTCAAAATCTCCGAGCTGCTTATACGAGTATTCCAAATCGGTATATACGCCAAACATAACACAGGCGTTGTAATCCTTTGAATTTTTGTATTCTTCCATAGAAAGCAAAACTTTTATGGCTTCCTGGTAGTTATATTTTTTAATCAGACTTTTCGCTTCAAAATGTCTCGCAAAAAGTTTGTTTGAAAAATCAAAATCAAAATCCAAAGTGATGTATTTAAAAAATTCGTAATTATAGGCGGCTTCATAACCGTTTTTGAAGGCTTCGAAATCAAATTCAAGAAGAGGGGATTGAACGTTGCCCAAAACGGCTTGATACATTGGGGTGACAGTTCTAATTTCTTTAGTATCGTAGGCGGTGGCTTTAGACCGTTCAATGGCAATACCGAAATATTTGTCCGCGCTTAAGAAAGAGCCCTGCATAGTGAGAGATATGCCAAGCCTGAATGCAGCGGTTGCCGAAATATAATTCAATTCGTCATCTGTCCCGGAAAGGGAGTCAATAAGATTTATACAGCGGGAGTAATTCCCCTTTTTAAACATTTCTTTGATATAATCGATTTTTTCAAGTTTTTCAAAAGGAAACAGATCTTCGCTATCAGAAAACAAATATGAGAGTGGTAGATTCAATCTTTTTGCTATATATTCCGCAGTATCTACAGAAGGCATAGCTGAGCCGTTTTCAATAAGACTGAGCATATTTCTCGATATTTTATCACCGGCAAGCTCTGCCTGCGTAATAGATAGCTCTTTTCGGCGAGCTTTTATCTTTTTTCCTATTAAAAAATTAATATCCATTTCTGCCTCATATTAAATTGTTGTTTTTTATTTTTAGATCCGCAAGGGGGTTTTTGGAAACCGCAGACTCCATATTTCTGTCTACTACGTGGGTATATATTTGCGTGGTGTTTAGCTGTTCGTGACCAAGTACCTCTTTCAGTACTCTTATATCTACCTGACCGGTTTGGTACATAAGAGTTGCAGCGGTATGGCGAAGTTTGTGTACAGAGAGTCCCTTATACCCAAGCCCTGCCAAATCCAAATACTTTTTTACCATCCACTGAACTGTTTTTGCAGATATGCGCTGCTCACGTGAGCTTAAAAACAGAGCGGTATCAGAGGTTTTTACGTAGCGAGGGTCAAGCCTTACCTGTAAATAATCGGCAATAGAGCGCTGAGCTAAATCGTTCAGGTATATAATTCGTTCCTTGTTGCCCTTTCCTATAACCCTGACGATTGACAGGTCGGAGGACAAGCTCTGTAAGTTAAGTCCTACAAGCTCTGAAAGACGCATTCCCGTGTTTAAAAACAGGGAAATAATAGCAAAATCTCGTGTTACGGTAGGGGATTCGGCATCGGATTTTACTGTTTCAAGCAGCTTTATACATTCGTCGTAACTCATATATTTCGGTAATCGCTTGTTAGGCTTTGGAGCATCGACGTTTGCGGTAGGATCGATTTCTATGTATTTTTTCTTGCCGCAAAGATATCCGTAGAAGGAGCGTAGAGCGCTCAGCTTTCTCATACGGGTGCCTGCGCTGTTTTCACGGCTGAAATTGGCAAAAAGAAGATATTCGATTATATCCTCGTTTCTTACCGCTTTTGCTTCCTCAAGTGTTATGTCTGTTATCTCAATTCTTTCAAAGTCTTCTTTAGAGAGAACATCACAGGAGCTTTTAGTTTTCATATATCTGAAGAAAGTTCTTAAATCGAGTAAATATTCGCAAACGGTCTTTTCGCTGTTGCCTTTTATAACTGCAACGTAAGTAGCGTATTCTTTGAGAATTGGGGGGAATTTTTGATATTCCGAGCTTTTTAACGTTAAAACAGACATATAATTAGTCCTCGTTCTGTTAAAATTCTTAATATTTACATTTCTATTATACAAAATTTTAAGGTCATTTAGTGGATAAAATGTAAACATTTTTAATTTTGACTTGTTTTTTATAATTATTATGTTAAAATAAATATGTAAAGAGCATTTTGAGCGTAGGGGAGATTATATGCGTTTTTTAAAGGATAATTCCGAAATCATTGTAAAGCTTTATATAAATCAGATAGGTATTGCTATTTTCTCGTTGTTTCTTTATACGGCGATAGGCGCATTTGGTCAGGAAAATGACGAGATGTCATTTGTTTTTAAGCTTCTTGTATCAGCCTTCAGCGTTCTTTTTTATTTTGTGCTTATTTATACAGCGGTATGGGAAATAGGAGCAAAGGACAAAATCAGAATTGACGGCGGCAGGCTTGAGAGAAAACCGTTAAAAGGGCTTTTTGTTGGTTTGTTCGCCAACGTAATTAATTTTGTGATTACCGGAGTTGCATTGCTTTTGTCAGGTCTGTATCTTTTAGGCTGCGGTGAGGTTTTCAAAACCGTCTTTGCGGTACTCAATCTAATATTCCGTCTGTTTATGGGAATGTATCTCGGTCTGGCGCAGGGAATTTCATATATGTTCACGGTAGCTGACGATGTTAAGTTCTTTATAGAAACCGCTGCTTTTCTCGTGCTTCCTCTGCTTTCAGTGCTTGTTGTGCATTTCGCTTATCAGATGGGGCTTAACGAAAAACGTATATTCCCGGCAAGGAAGCAAAACTAAGAAATTTTGTAATATTTGATAAAGCACTCTCCATATATTTTCTTAAGATGGAGGGTGTTTTATGTTTTTATTTGATACACGCAAGAATAAAAATGACGTATACGTTATATCTGCAGGATGCTTTGTTATTGCGATGATTTTGATGTTTACGGTTATAGCTAACCTTGTAACAGAGTCTATGTATCTTCAGGCGGCTTCTGCGACAGCAGAGGGGATTGTCGTAATCGACGCAGGTCATGGTGGCGAGGATAGCGGAGCTATTGCAAAAAACGGCGTTTACGAAAAAGACCTTAATTTAAAAATTGCAAATACACTTGGTAAATACCTTGAAAATGCAGGCTTTGCAGTGGTATACACACGAACTGAGGATAAGCTTTTATACACTGAAGAGGAAAATATAAAGGGAATCAGAAAAATCAGCGACTTGAAGAATCGGCTTAAAATTTCAGAGTCATACGTTGGGGCAACCCTTGTAAGTATACATATGAATTCATTCTCAGAGGAGAAATACTCAGGACTTCAAGTCTATTATTCAACGAATAACGAGAATAGCCGAACGCTTGCCGAGTCAATTCAGAATTCAGTAAAAGTGAAGCTTCAGCCGAACAACAACCGTAACATCAAAAATGGTGAAAATATATATTTAATGAAAAATTCAACAAATGCAGCAGTGCTTATTGAGTGTGGTTTTTTGACCAATACCGAGGAATGCGCTAAGCTTTGTGAAAAAGAGTATCAAAAGGAATTGTGTTTTGCAATTGTTTGTGGTATAATAGACGCAAAAGAAAAAACTAATCCTTAAATTCAGGGGAAACGTATAAATGAAAAACGGAAATACAAAGGTTGTTTTTGTTTGTCGTGAGTGTGGAGCTACGAGCCCCAAATGGCTCGGCAAGTGCTTTGAGTGCGGAAGCTGGAATTCTTTCGAAGAAGAAGTGTTTTCAACAAAACAGCAAAGTAAATCAAAAACTGGAATAAAAAACAAAGCAGAAAAGTTTTCTGAACTTAAAATTCCCGAATACATAAGAGCGAAGACGGGAATGAATGAGCTTGACCGAGTCCTCGGCGGAGGGTTAGTCGGCAGCTCTGTCGTTTTGCTGACAGGTGAGCCTGGAATAGGAAAATCCACACTTTTGCTTCAGATATGCAATGAGTTGTCAAAAAATCGACGTGTGCTTTATGTGTCAGGGGAAGAATCAAAGGGACAGCTCAAGCTAAGAGCTGACAGACTTGCTATCGAAGGAGATAGCATATATCTTCTTACCGAAACCGACCCCGGTGAAATTATCTCGGAGTGTGAGGCTATCAAACCTGACGTTGTAATAATGGACTCTGTTCAGACCCTCTCGTCATCTGAGCTGTCCTCAGCGCCCGGTAGCGTAACCCAGGTAAGGGAAGGCTCTATGGCGCTCATAAATTACGCAAAAACAAGCGGAGCCGCCGTCTTTATAGTAGGTCACGTGAATAAAGAAGGCGGAATTTCGGGACCTAAAATTCTTGAGCATATGGTTGACGTGGTTCTGTATTTTGAAGGAGAGCGCACGAATTCCTACCGAATAATAAGAGCAATAAAAAACAGATTCGGCTCAACCAATGAAATCGGTGTTTTTGAGATGGGTGACAGGGGACTTGTTGAAATCCCCAATCCAAGCGAGGTTGTTATGGCGGAGCGCCCGAAGAACACCAGCGGATCCTGCGCAGGCTGTGTTATGCAAGGAACCCGCCCTATAATCTCCGAAATACAGTCTTTAGTTACAAAAACGGTATATCCTACAGGAAAGAGGACTGCCGACGGCTTCGATTATAACCGTATGTGTCTTCTGATAGCAGTGCTTGAAAAGCGAATGGGACTTAAATTTTACGAA
>CAJGCM010000007.1 GCA_904501765.1 uncultured Clostridia bacterium
AAGACCACTAAACGCGTAGAGGATTGGAAAGGCGACGACGGAAAAGTCGAGCCTCCGATCTACTATAAGTTACAAGCTGCTCTCTATGCTTATCTCCTCGGTTTCGACGACGTCGTTATGACGTGTAGTTTCCTCCAGGATAAGGATTACGTTAATCCGGAGGCGTTCGTACCGAACGTAAATAATACGGTCGTAATCGAGTTTAAAGTCTCGGAGGCGTTTCCTACGTTTAAAGAGTCCTACGTAGATCCGGCTCTTAAGTTTTGGAGAGATCACGTTTTAACTGGTATCTCGCCGAAGTTCGACGAGAAAAAGGACGCCGAGATCCTTAAGGTACTCCGTAAAAATGTTACGGAGGCAGAGGACGCCGATATCGCTAAGTTAATGGCGGAGGGCGATAAGCTGCGAGCCTCTATCGATAAGGCGGAGGCTAAGATCGAGGACAAAAAGAAACGCCTTAAGGAAATCGAGGAGACCGTTAAAAAGTCAATGGTTAATCAATTCCGAGACGGCGATAAAAAGGTCGAGATCGGTACAAGCAAATACACTTGGACGCTCACTAAGTCCGAGAGAAACTCTCTCGATAGTACCGCTCTCAAAAAAGAGCTACCGGACGTATTTAAGAAATATACCAAAGTTAGCGAGGTATATACTCTTAAGACCGTCGAGGTTAAGCCTGAGGAGGTGTAAAACGTGGTTTCCGAGATTGTTTATATTATCGGCATTGTCGCAAATGCGACGTTATTCGCGGTGTGTACTCGATGGGCGTATCGTCAGGGTGTGAGATACGGAGTACAAAACGCGATAATAAACGTTTTAAAATCCGAGAAAATCGTAAACGAAATCTCCGACGAGGAGTAAAAAAATAAGAAAGGTTTAAAATTATGAAGTTTGAAAAGTTTTTGAAACAGACCGGTACTCACGGTACCGTAATCGAGCGCAACGAGTCGGAAAAGTGGCTCGTATGCTGCGGCGTCGGTATGGTTATCCCTCGCGGAGTCGATAACCTCCTCGGTACTCCCATCAATAGCGAGTACGCCTCTATCGTCGACGTATTGGCTAACGCCGAGTACGACGATCCGGTTAAGCTCGTAAAAGCGGTACTCTTGGATCCGACCGGTAACGCTAAGTCGATTTATCGCGTATTCGAGACCGACCTCGGCGATACAGTCGGTATTATTAACTCTGATTACGGTCTCCTCGAAAAGAGCGACCTCCTCGGTTACGGCGAAATCGAGACCGAGGACGAAAAGACCGTTAAATACGTTTTGGTATACGACCATGACGGTAGCATTTTAGGCTTTATCACAGGCTCAAACAAATTTTAATTAAAAAGGAGATATTTAATCATGGCAAAAATGAAACTTAGCGAAAGTACCTTTACTCTTATTCCGGAGGGCGTTACTACCTTTAAGGTTATGGAGGTAGACGACACAAAGTACGAGGATTT
The DNA here is from genome assembly GCA_904501765.1 of uncultured Clostridia bacterium. Lineage (GTDB taxonomy): Bacteria > Bacillota > Clostridia > Oscillospirales > CAG-272 > UBA1740. Next base: position 1,451 of record CAJGCM010000007.1, read on the forward strand.
CGGAAAAATCGCGGTTAAGCTGCAAACGGCAAAGGGTGAGACTCATACCGAGAATTTTACTCTTATCAAGGCTAACGGAGATCTTAACGAGGGCGCTCTTAAGGCGTGGAGCTATTTCGCTCGTACGTGCCTTAACAATTTCCGCGCCGACGAGATCGATACTCAGGATATTGTAGGCTGCTTTATCACCGCTACGGTAAAGCACGAAACGTATACACGTACTAAGGGCGATAAAGCCGGTACCGAGGGTACGAGCGTACGCCTTAACGATTATACTACCGCGAGCGGTTTCGGCTCCGGCGCTGCTAAGTCTGTAGAGGCAGACGAGGAAGATATCGACGACTTAGACGATTTCCTTAATGACTAAGCCGGAGAAAAAGCTCCAGGATAAAGCGATTAGTTACCTTAAAGGTCGAGGTATTTACTACCTCAACCTTTACGGTGACGGTCGTAGCGGTAAAGGTAAGCCGGATATTATCGCCTGTATAAATGGTCTTTTTGTGGCGTTCGAGTTAAAAGTCGGCGAGAACGACCTACAGGACGACCAAAAATTACACCGGATCCGGATTAAACGGTCTAACGGTTTACACTACGCGCCGTATACGATCCATGAGTTTATTAGTATTGTGGAGGATTTATTAAAATGACTGTACAAGAAAAACGCGCGAGTCTCACTTTACGTTGTATTAATAGGGCGACTTGCGACGGGTGCCGATTGGCTAACGATGATAATTTTCATTGTGATTTTTCAAGTATGACCGACGACGAAATTAGTCGCGCTTATGACGTCATATATTCGAGTCAATCAGAGATCAAAACCTCTGATCCAGTTAATAGTCCGTCTCATTATAGCGACGGAAAAATCGAGCCTATCGAATTTATCGAGGATAAAAATCTCGGTTTCTGCTTAGGTAACGCGGTTAAGTATATCGCTCGAGCCGGTAAAAAGGATCCGACTAAAGAGGTCGAGGATCTTAAAAAAGCTCGGTGGTATATCGACCGTCGTATTTACGAGATTGAGAGCGCCAAAAACGCCGTAAATTAACGCTATGGATAAGAACGAAATACTTTTACAATTACGGTCGTTAATTGATCGTTGCACATCTTATCGACCGCCTGAGTTAGCGATCCGGTCGCACGATTTATTGGCGTTGACTGTAGCCGTCGCAGCCGTCGGAAAACTAACGGAAAAAGAAATCGAGAGGTTACAAAAACCATGAAAAGAATATTGATAAAAATCACGCTGAGGAGGTCGATTAAATCATGATTACGTTTAAATGTACCGAGGTTATGAATATCGAGAACGCTATTCGAGGTATGAGAAATCCTCTTAATTCGTGGGATAAGTCCGATAGTGATTTCGGAGTCGATCCGGCGTATTTCGGTCATCCGGCGCCTTATATTGGAGAGAACGACCTCGCTCTCGCTCAGAGACTTATTAAAGCCGGCTCCGATCATAGAAAATTTTTAAGACAGATTTTCGTATCGGTCGATATTACCGCTCCGCTCTATTGGTGGAAAGAGTTTGATACCTACAAGGTAGGGACGGTCGCTAATTCATGCTCGACTATGCACAAAATACATAGTAAACCGATTGAGTTATCCGACTTTAGTTTCGACGATATGACTATCGATTTTACTACCGGAGATAATCCGTTAGAGTTTGGGATTTTCTACTCTCGAATTATTGAGGACTGCGAAATCCTCCGCCGTCGCTATGTAGAGACGAAAGATAAAAAGTATTGGAGAGCTTTAATCCAATTACTCCCGGAGTCCTACAATCAGAAACGAACGGTAACGCTAAATTACGAAAATCTCCGTAATATCTACGGATCTCGTCGTAATCATAAATTAACCGAGTGGAGCGTCGGTTTTATGGAGTGGATCGACTCGCTGCCGTACGCGGAGGAATTGATAAAGGTAGGTGTACGGGAATGAACGGTAAAAAGGCTCGAAAAATCCGTCAAGTAGACCGGAGAATATATCACGCCGAGATAAATCTCTACGAGTCTAAATTAGCTCTATGGGAGTCGATAAAGCCTCCCCGGTGGCGAATTTTCAAATACAGAAAATGGCTTAAGTTAAAACCTAAAATTCCGAAAGGGTGTAAATGATGCAATATATAATTTTAGACGGAAAGACTCCGACTCATTCATTTAAGGATGGCGTCGGCGTAAAGACTTGGGACGAGGTTAAGGATTTCGATAACGTCGCCGTAATCGTTCCTAAAGGTTACGTCGTTCTCGATTTCGATACTACCTCCGACGCTGAGATTATGTTAAAGATTGTCGAGGCTTTAGATCTGAAATGTCGAGTAATGAAAACTACTCGTGGTGTTCATTGTTGGTTTAAGTCTCCGGAGGAGGATCCTAAAAACTTTATTAAAAACCGTCTCGCCGTTGGTATATATTGCGACCGTAAAGCCGGAGGGCGTAACGCCTACGTTAAGATTAAACAGGACGGAAAGGCTCGCGAGTGGATCCGCAAAGTAAAAGCCGAGGATATGGAGGTCGTACCTAAATGGTTAACCTCTATATCCGCTCCGTCCGGTAAATTCAGTTTTAAGGATATGGGCGAGGGATCCGGTCGTAATCAGGAGTTATTTAACTATATTGTCTACTTACAGACTAAAGGCTTTAACCGAGAGGAAATAAGACAGACGATACAGATTATTAACGACTATGTTTTCGTCGAGTCTTTACCGGATAGCGAAATCGCGACTATATGTAGAGACGAGGCATTTAAGCCGGACGACGTAATCGCCGAGCAGATCGCAAAGGCTGAGGATAAAAAAGTCGGTTTTTCTCATAACGATTTCGGAGATCAGCTTATCCAGGAGTTTAAGATTATCGAGGTAAACGGCGTCCTTTATGTCTACGAGGATGGTTACTACCAGGCGGACGACCGTATTATCGAAAATAAAATGATTGAGTTATATCCCGGTATTTTGCAGAGGCAGCGTACCGAGGTACTCGCTTACATAAGAATTAAAACTCATGTAAACGCGAAAGATTTAAAGGTTAATCCGTATGTTATCAATCTTAAAAATACGCGTCTCGATATTCGCTCCGGTAAATGCTTAGAGTTTACCTCGGACGCGATAGAGTTCGACCGGATCCCGGTTACTTACGATCCGTCCGCGTATTGTGCCGACCTCGATAAAATGCTTAACCGCGTTTTCTGCGGCGATCGTGAGGTTATAAATCTTTTCGAGGAAATGTTAGGAGCGGTACTTTTAAAACATAACCGTTACCAAAAGGCGTTTTTATTCTACGGTAACGGTTCCAACGGTAAGAGTACGATCCTCGACCTTATTAAGACTTTCCTCGGTGGACGAAATTACTCCGCTATCGCGCTCGAAAAAGTAACCGACCGATTTAATACGTCGGAGTTAGAGAATAAGCTCGCTAATATCGGCGACGACGTGGATAACGTAACTCTAAAGGATACCGGTACTCTTAAAAAGCTCTTTTCCGGTAACGCGATTATGGTAGAGCGTAAAGGAGAGAGACCGTACACTATCGAGCCGTACGCGACTCATATTTACAGTTGTAACACTATTCCGCGTTCGTTCGATAAGTCGGACGGATTTTATAGACGTTGGTTACTCATTCCCTTTAATGCCCGATTTAGCGCCGACGACGAGGATTACGATCCTATGATAGTCGATAAAATTACGGCACCTGTCGCGCTGTCGTATTTGCTTAATATCGGTATCCGAGGCGCTCAACGGCTAATGAAAAACGGTCACTTTACCGAGCCTCAAACCGTTAAAGACGCTCTCGAGGCGTACAAGGCGGATAACTCTACTACTCTCTCATGGATTGAGGATAAAGAGCTTAACGAGGATTATTTCCTTAATACGCCTCGCGACGTGTGTTATTCGGAGTTCGCGGATTGGTGTAGACTCTCAGGTATTAAGTCCGGCAATATTACCGGTAAAAAAACGTTCTTTAAAGAGGTTACTCAAAAATTCGAGTTTGAGGATAAGCCTCTGCAAAAGAGCGACGGTAAACGATATTTTATTTTGAAAATTTAAAGAGAGCCGACTCTATAAAACGGAGAAAGGTAAAGTTATGAAAAAGGTATTTTGTATTATTTTCGCGCTCGTTCTTATGATAAGCATGGTCGGTTGCTACGTCGATACGGAGGTCGCAACCGGGAGTGTCTCCGACGCGCATAAGACGCAAGACGTCGCTAACAGATTACAACATAATCAACCTACGCCGACGGATATCGAGTATTCTCTCGAGAGATATAATCTTATCCGTCGCGCGTATTGGGTTAACGGTATGAGAGAAAAGGCTAACTCGCTCGTATGTGAGATCGAAAAACCTCTCGGCTATGTTGTTTTACTCACCGAGAGCGGAGCCGTAGTCGGCTCGTTCGTAGTCGACGGAAAGGTATCGAGTTTGAATAGTTTCTTGACTCCCGAGAGCGAATGGTACGAACAAGAGTATTGGAGCAACGGCAGTAGTCGCTACGAGGCGAACGATTGGCTCGCCGACGTTGACGGCTCATATGGCGAAAACGACAACGGTATTTTCTTCTTTACTCCTGACGGAAAATATATCGAGTGGACGGGAATTTATCTTTATAGCGATATTCCCTTTACGGTAGACGATCCGGTAATTAAGGTAGGTGGCTAATTATGAAAGATATTTTGTTAGCTATCGTCGCGGTATTTCTTATAATCGTTATTATCGGACTCCCTATCTTTTTCGGAGCGACTCCGGTAGGTAAAGCGTTATGGAATAATTGGTTTTATGACGTCCAAAAAGTAGACGACAAAACTAATTATAATACTCTTAAAAAAGTCGAGGATACTTGTCGCGCTATGATTTCGAGTTACGAGACGGATCGTCTCACGTACGAACAGTATAAAGATAGCGACGACGAGGATAAGCGCTCCTGGGCGGAACAGGCGAAAATGAGAGCTAATAAGACCGCCTCCTCCTATAATAACTATATTTTGGAAAATAGTTTTATTTGGGAGGACGCCGTACCGAGAGATATAAAATCTCGACTCGAATATATCGAATAATAATTTAAGAGGTGTTACTATGACTATGACGTGTCCGAAATGTGAGGGGAAAAGTACCGTTATAAATACTGCCGTAGACGTCGACGAGGTCGTCCGGCTCCGTAGGTGTCTCAGTTGTAATTATCGCTTTTATACCGCCGAGCGAGATATCGATCCGTCCTACGGTTATGACGTGATCAATCGTATTCGTGGTCGTTTAAGATATAAAAATAAAAAAAGAGGTTTTTCGAATGAAAATTAAGATTAAATATTTCGCCTCCGATATCGCTCCTATCGAAAAGATAGCCGTCGGAGATTGGATCGACCTACGCGCCTCTATGACCGTTAAGTTAAATAAAGGTGAGTACGGACTTATCCCTCTCGGCGTTGGGATGATACTCCCGGACGGCTACGAGGCTCATATCCTCCCCAGGTCGTCGACTCCCGGTAGGTTCGGTATCATGTGCGCTAATTCGATGGGTGTTATCGATAACAGTTATTCCGGCGACGGTGACGAGTGGCATTTCCCGGCGGTGGCGATCAGAGATACCGTTATCAGAAAGGGCGATCGTATCGCTCAATTTCGGATCGTAAAAAATCAGCCGTCTATCGAGTTCGAGGTCGTGGAGCATTTAAACGAGAAATCTCGAGGCGGTATCGGTAGTACCGGAGCGAGATAAGGTATAACAAAATGTATAACAAAAACATAACAAAAACGACCTTTTTTAACAAAAACTCGATTTTTTAAATTTTAATTTTTCGTTGAGAAAAATTTTAGCATAACAAAAACTCAGTAAAATAACAAAATCATAACAAAAACTTTTTGCATTTTGTTATGGCAAAAAGCCTTATTTTACAAGGGTTTTTTAGACTGTATAACATAATAACATAATTTTTCTTTAGTTAATAGAAAATATATAAATATATATAAGATACATAGTAAAAATGTTATGTATATAAGAGTTGAGAATTTTTTTGTTATTTTGTTATGTTTGCGTTTTTTAATAATTGCGGAGGTGCTTATTATGGAAAATCAAGAGATCCAGGAGATCGAGAATAAAAAACGATTTTTAAAACGATACAGAAAAAATTTAAATTGTATCGTCCGTCTCGAGGGTAAGCTCGCTCTCCTGGAAACTAAATTAGGTTCCGTAAGATCGCCTAATTTGTCGGGTATGCCTCGAGGCGGAGTCCCTATTACTGACGCGGATTTGATAGCGGATAAAATAGACCTTGAAAATAGGATCAGTCGATTAAAGGAAAAAGGTAAAAATTTAAAACGCGAAATATTAGAGGAGATCGACTCTTTAGACGAGCCTCGATACGTTGCGGTTTTAGAGGGATTTTTTATCGACTGTCTATCTATGGAAGATATCGCCGATAATGAGGGTTACACGGTGCGTCATGTTTATAGTATTTATCATGACGCGGTCAGAGCGTTAACACTAAGATAACAGTAAGTCAGCATTACATAAGGACAAGAAAAGTAGTATAATGGTATCGTGAAAAACTGTAAATAAGTTGTTCACGGGTTAATGCCTCCTACAAGGGATAGGCTCCGTATACCGGATCGTTTTTCGTTCTCGGCGTATGGATCCTATTCCTATTTTTATTACGGCGGATTGGCGAAATTGGCAGACGCAAGGGACTTAAAATCCCTCGGTCTTTCGACCGTACCGGTTCGAGTCCGGTATCCGCCACCAGTAATAGCGTATTAGTTTAATCGGAAAAACGGACGACTTATAATCGTTTGTCATAGGTTCGAGTCCTGTATACGCTACCATTTACATAGGAGGCGATACTATGTTATTAAAAGCGTGTAATAGGTGTGGGTGTCTCATTCCGTACGGGGCGTCTTATTGTACAGTATGTACGCCTATCGTAGAGGCTGAGCGAGAGACTCGTAGACAAGAGATTAAACGAGAGAACGACCGACGTTATAATAAGACGAGAGATCCTAAGTATTCTCAATTCTATAACGGGGTAGGGTGGCGTACCTTATCGGCTAAGCGATTACAGGACGACGGTTTTCGCTGCGCTTGGTGTGGTAAGATAGCCGACGAGGTCGACCATATAATCGAGATAAAAACTCCTGAGGGTTGGGAGCGACGACTCGACTATGATAACACTCGTTCCCTCTGTCATAGCTGCCATAATAAAAGACATAATCGATTTGAAAAGAGACGTCCTACAAGCCGTTTTAAACGCTCGTAGAGACGTTTTTATTTTGGGTATACACTTATTAAGGTTTACTCAATTTCGTTTAATGTAGAGCGTTTATTTACGCGTGAGAATATATTTAAGTGTAGGGGTGGGTAAAATTCTACAGACCTTTACGGGGATAACGGTACAGGGGGTCTGTTTTGTAGAAAAATCTCCCCACGAAAAAACTTTTTAAGGATAAAGGAGGTTAAAAATGCCTGTAGTCACAATTAGGAAAAACAATACATACACGGCGGACGATTTATTTCAATGGGACGCCAATAGAGAGTTAGAGATTTACGGATTAACTTTAACAAGGTTACCGGAGATCCATTTCGCTAACTCGCGAATGACTAAAGCGATCGTTAAACAGGCTACGAGCTACGCGAACGGTGTTATTAAGGTCGATATTCCTAATATTTTATTAGAGACGGCGATACCGATGCGCGTTTTTGTATGCACTTATGAGGGCGAGGAGTTTATTTCTCGGTTTGCGTTAACCATTAACATAAAGGCTCGTCCCAAACCGGAGGATTATATCGCCCGGGACGACGAGAAAATTTACTCTTATAACGCGTTAGAAAACCTGGTAAAGAATACGACCGTACTGTTAAGAGCGGAAAACGCTAATTTTCATAGCGAAATTATCGCCGAGGTTGATACCATGTGTAATGATGCGATCGCGCAAATGCGACAGATTGTCGAAAACGCGACGATCGCCGAGGCGGATACGTTAGACGGTTATAACGCTGAGGATTTCGAGATCGTTAGTAAACCTGGTACAACAGTTTTTAACTCTGACGGCAGTATTACGACTACTTATAACGATGGTTCAACGGAGACGATCGTATTTAATGAGGACGGTAGTATCACGACTACGCGTAATACTCTCGAATTGGGTGTAAAAACTGAAACTACAAGATTTAACGACGACGGTAGTATTACCGTAACCGTCGGTTAAAGGAGGTTTTGGATATGAATATTTTTGCAGCTATAAAAAAGGCTATCAATAGTAATTTAAACACTCCGTTAAACGTGCTTATCGAGAACGGCGTAATCGGCGGTTATAAACTTTTTACAGAGAGCGGAGATTTTGTCGTACCGGCTGGCGTTAAAAGAATTTTAATTACCGCTATCGGAGGCGGTGGAGGCGGTGGAGGTGCCGGCTCCGTGTATACATACGACGTAACTAATAGTAGCGGTTATTATACCAATCGCTCCGCGACCGGCGGAGGCGGTGGATCCGGTTACTTTATTAAAGATAGAGCTAAAATAGTGACTCCGGGAGCTACTATACCTATCACTATTAACGCCGGCGGAGTTGGTGGTAACGGTGCGACCGCTACCTCTAAGGATAACGGCGTAGCCGGCGGAGTCGGAGGATCCGTTAGCGTCGGTAATTTGCTAACCGTAAACGGTGGTAACGGTGGTGGAGGTGCTACTTATGCGGAATGTACGAGCGGTAACGACGGTACGTCCGGAAACGGTGGCTCCGGCGGAGTAGGTGCCGTAAAAGGTGCGAACGGCACAAGTAGTCGTTTAAAAGCCTACGATAGTTTCGGTAATGTCGAGGGCGGTAACGGAGGCGTAGTTCCTGACGTTTTCGGCGGCGCTTATGGTTACGGCGGACAAGGTGGTGACTCTACTATTACCGAGGTCGCGAGACAATGGTACGGCGGTAAAAACGGCGACGCCGGCGGTAAGGGAGCGGTCTTAATATGTTGGGGACAGTTTACACACGATACAGTTTATTAAGGAGTAAGAAAAATGTTACACGTTCATTTTAATACGTATAGTAATTATGTAACGGATAGCCTTTACCAATGGGATATTAACCAGGATCTTATTATTAACGGTCTTGATTTATCGGTTGCTCCGGAGATCCATTTCGCTAACGCGAACATGGATAGAGCTATCGTTAGACAGTCGACGCTCGACAATGGAGTCGTTACTGTACGTATTCCTAACTCGCTTTTACAGGAGGCGTTAACTATTAAAGCCTACGTCGGACTTTATGACGGCGAGGTATTCCGTACGATTGAAACTATTGAAATCCCGGTTATCGCTAAAGCGAGACCGTTCGATTATACAATCTCGGACGGCGACGAGGTTTATTCTTTTAAGGCGTTGGAGTATAAGATTAAGACCGCGTTAATGCCGTCTTTGTATATGAAAGACCTCGCGACGCTCAATAGTACCGGCGATCCTAAGAAAATATATGTTCTCCCTGACGGAGAGATATACGTATATGAGTCCGGTAGTTGGCGAGGCACCGGCTTAACCATTGCTCCGAAAAAGGGCGTCGATTATTTTACAGAGACCGATAAACAGGAGTTAATCGATACACTTTTAAATGAATTGTCTATCGCTCGCGCTGCGAGGATCGCGTCGGTAAAATTATTCGCTGATAATTGGTACGGTGAGGGAAATCTTTTCTCGCAGATCGTTAGTATTCCTACTGTAACCGAAAATAGTAGGATCGATTTAACTCCGAGCGCGGAACAGTTAGCGATATTCCACGATAAAGACCTCGCGTTCGTAGTCGAAAACGAGGGTGGTACGGTGACGGTATACGCTATCGGTCAGAAACCGGAAAACGATTACATTATTCAAGTCTCAATTACTGAGGTGGCAGTATGAATAGAAAAATAACCGGAGTTACGGTTACTACTCCTATAAGTGGTAAAAAGATTAGGGAGGTCGCATTACCTGTCGTTACGACAGACGATAACGATAAAATACTTATGGTTGTCGATGGTGAGTGGACGGTAGTAGAAACCTCCGGAATAGTCGGAGGCGGTGGCGGTACCGGCGGTTATACATATACAATAACTTTAAAAAATCTTAGAGAGGATCGGAGTTTTTCGGTTGTGGAAAACGCTCCGGCGGATCTCTTACTCTCTTACTCCTCTGTCGATGAGTCCGGCGAGGACGATGGAAAAGGCGTCGGCACGATTACGGTAAACGGTGCAAAGGTAGCGACGGTTAATATCGCTCAGGGTGATAATACTATCGACGTCGCTAAATATCTTTCCGCCGGTGCGAATGAGGTACGAATAAAAGTCCAAAATAGCGAGGGCGCGTCGAGGACTTTAACTTATACGGTAACTCTGATCGCGTTAAGTATTAGTACGACATTCGATTTATTTACAGTTTGTACCGAGGCTAAGACTTTCTATTATACGCCGGTTGGAAACGGTATAAAGCGCGTCCATTTCATCATGGACGGAAAAGAATACGATACGTTCGAGACTACCTCGAGCGGTCGAAGTCAGAGTCATACAATCCCGATGCAGCCTCACGGAGCGCATATATTCGAGGTGTACGCCGAAATGACGGTCGGCGAGACTACCGTTAAGAGTAATAGACTTAAACTCGGAATACTGAGCGTCGCGGCTGATAATATGACGCCTGTTTTGTGTGCGTTGTGTGATGTTAAGACCTTAACTCAGGGTACGACGCTTACTATCCCTTATATGGTGTATGATCCGGCGTCCGAGACTACGGATATAACTCAAATTGTTATCGGCGCGGATGGATCGACATACTCCTCGCGTCCTTTAACGGTCGATAGAACGCCTCAAACATGGTCTGTACAAGACTATCCTGTAGGTAATACGACATTCCGTTTAGCCGTTGGAGCGAAAAATATCGACTTTACGGCTACGGTATCCGATAGCGGCGTAGAGTTTGCACCGATTGCCGATAGCCTCGTATTTGCGTTTAATCCGTCCGGAAGAAGTAACGACGAGGATAATCCCGGACAATGGAGCGACGGAAACGTATCCGCCGAGTTTACCGGCGTTGGTTTTAGCCGCGCGGACGGTTGGCTCGAAGATGAGACCGGCTCTACGGTTCTCCGACTCTTACCTGGTAGCAGTATGACGATACCTTACGCGTTATTTGCAGCAGATAAGCGCGATAACGGTACTACTATTGAGGTCGAAATGTCGACGCATAACGTACGAGATTACGACAGTATCGTAATGAGTTGTTTATCCGGTGGACGCGGTTTCCAAATCGCCTCTCAGTATGCGAAATTAAAATCCGAGCAGTCGGAAATCAGTATGCAATTTAAAGAGGACGAGCGCGTCCGCGTTAGTTTCGTCGTAGAGCCTCAAAATCTTAACCGTCTTATTTATGTTTATGTCGATGGTATTATGTGCGGCGCTATTCAGTATCCTACCGACGATAATTTCGCACAAAATCCCTCTGTCGGTATTACGATCGGAGCCGAGACGAGCGGTATCGACGTATATCGTATCTATATGTATGACAAGGGTTTGACGAGAAACGAGATCGTTAATAACTATATCGCGGATCGTCCTACTCTTATCGAGCGACTTATCGCGCATGAGAATAACGATTTACTCGACGTCGCCGAGGATATCGTAATCTCTAAGTTACCGGTTACGGTGCCTTATATGATTATCTCTTGCGACGAACTGCCTCAGTATAAAGGGCATAAAAAGACGAGCGAGATTACCTACGTTAATCCGAGTGATACTAATAAGAGCTTTACGGCTAAGGGTGTCGAGATCGACGTACAGGGTACGTCCTCAGCCGGTTATAAGAAAAAGAACTTTACAATTAAGTTAAACGAGGGATTAACATATACGAATAACTCGACGACCTCGGAAAATTATAAACTCCGAGACAATTCGATCCCCGTTAATAAATTCTGTTTGAAAGCGGACGTCGCGTCGAGTGAGGGAGCGAATAACGTCGAACTCGTACGCCTTTATAACGATAATTGTCCGTATAAAACCGCCGCGCAGATCGCGGATCCTCGCGTACGCGTAGGTATTGACGGTCTGCCGATTATCGTATTTTGGCACGATACCGCCTCGAATACTACTCGATTTTGGGGTAAATATAACTTTAATAACGACAAGAGTACCGAGGTCGTTTTCGGACTTACCGAGGGTTGCGAGAGTTGGGAAATCCGTAATAATACCTCGGATCGCGTAATCTTTAAAAAGAGCGACTATTCGGATGGCACCTGGTTAAACGATTTTGAGGCGAGATATCCGGACAAAAATACGGACTATACTAACCTTAAGCGCTTGACCGATTGGATCGTATCGACTGACCGAGGCGCGGTCGAGAGTGACGCGGAAAAGTCCGCGCGTCTTGAAAAATTCAAGAGCGAATTTGAGGACTATTTTGTAAAAGTGCCGATGTTGTATTACTACATTTTCACCGAAGTATTTTTAATGGTGGATAACCGCGCTAAAAACTTTTTCCCGTCTACCTACGACGGCGTCCATTGGCTGCCTCTGCCGTACGATATGGATACCGCGATCGGTATCAATAACGAGGGACAGCTCGTATTTGATTACGACCTCGAGGATACCGACAAGGTTAACGGATCTAACGTATTTAACGGTCAGGATAGCGTATTATGGTGTAATATTCGCGACGCGTTCGAGGACGAAATCGCCGAAATGTACGCGGATCTCCGTAACGGTACCGAGTTTGATTACGCGGAAGTCGTGAAACGGTTCTCAGATCATCAAAAAGTATGGTCAGAAACTATATGGAATGAGGACGCGTTCGAGAAGTATCTCGAGCCGTTATTAAACGACGGCGACGGATCTTACTTAACGATGCTCCAGGGAAATAAGGCAAGTCAGCGCGAATGGTGGTTACATAACGGTTTCCGTTATCGCGACAGTAAATACCAAAGCGGCGAGGCGAATAAACAGTTTATTACTTTACGTTGTTACGAGGTCGGAGATATTACGGTAACTCCGTATAGTCATATTTGGACTCGTATTAAATACGGATCCTATAACGTAACCGAGCGAGGTAAACGTAATATTTCTACAACGTTACATTGTCCTCTCGATACGATGGACGATACCGAGGTATATATTTATTCCGCCGACCGTATCGCTGAGATTGGCGATCTGAGTCCTCTCCAGGTCGGATATGCTAATTTCTCTATGGCGTTAAAGTTGCAGAAATTGAAACTCGGCGACGGTGCGTCTACCTATACTAATACTCACCTTACGGAGCTTTACGTAGGTAATAACGACCTCCTTACCGAGCTTGATATCCGAAATTGTGTGAATCTCACTATGGCGGTCGACCTTTCGGAGTGTTCCGGTCTCGAGACCGTTTACGCAAAGGGTAGCGGAGTTACGGCTCTTACGCTGCCGGTCGGCGGTAAGGTTAAGACGTTGGAGTTACCGGCTACGGTAACTAACCTCACGATCCGAGAGCAAAAGCAGCTTGAAAATATCTCTCTCGAGGGATATTCGGCTATTAGTACGCTGCGTATCGAGAATACGCCTAACGTACCTCTCGAGGCTATTTTAACCGGTAGTAATTCGCTCGACCGAGTACGTTTAATCGGTATTGAGTGGAGACCGACAAACGGCGACACTTTAAAGACGTGTATCGATAAGTTAGTCGCGTGTGGCGGTATGAATGCGAACGGCGGTAACACCGATAAAGCGGTGATTAGCGGTCGCGTATACGTAGACTCGATCTCGAACGACGTATTAAATACCATTTATGATAATTTCCCGGAACTCGTCGTTATTGTTAACGGCGTAGCGAATTACGTCGTAAGATATGTAAACCACGACGGAACGTTATTGTATAGATATTCGGTCGCCGAGGGTGGTAACGCTATCGATCCTGTTGAGCTTGACTATGTCGACGCTCCTACTAAAGAGGGAACGGACGACGTCGGCTATGTATTCCGAGATTGGGGCGAATTGCCTACAAACATTCGTAAAAATTATACGATTGTCGCACAATATACGAACGTTTGGACGGTTCGTTATTTCGATGCGAATAACAATGTATTGTATGCCGATCACGTTATCGAGGGCGGTAACGCTATCGATCCCGTCGCTCTTGGTTATATCAATCCTCCGACGAGAGAGGGTACCGAGGATTACGGTTATCTGTTCTCCTCTTGGGATGAATTACCGACAAACGTACGCGGTGTATGTAATGTTTATGCGCAGTATATCGAGGCGTGGGCGGTTCGTTTCTATAGCGACGGCGCGTTAGTAAATATTCAGTACGTGAGAGACGGACTCGACGCGGTGGATCCCGTCGCAGCCGGATATATCGATACTCCTACAAAGGTCGGCGAGCCTCAGTATGAGTATACCTTTATCGGTTGGGATAATATTCCGACGAATGTTAAGAGCGCGGTAACTGTAAACGCGTTGTATAACGAAACGATCCGTACATTTACCGTCCGTTTCTTCAACGGCGATACGTTGTTACAGACGATTATCGTTCCTTATGGTGAAATTCCTATATATACAGGGGTAGAGCCTACTCCCGAAGTGGACTACGCCTTTGTCGGTTGGTCTCCCGAAATCGCAGCGGTGACGGGGGATGTCGATTATGTGGCGAAGTTTAAGTCTACCAAGTCGATCACACGCAGCATTTTGGATAGAACGATTGAGGAATATTCGGACGAAACGGTTACGAGCATCAAGCGTGGCGCATTCCAAGAATGTCGAGCCTTGACGAGTGTGAATATACCGAATGTGACAAGCATTGGCGAGTACGCATTCGCTAACTGCTCTGCTTTGGAGAGCTTGGATCTACACTTGGTAAGCCATATCCCATTGACCGTATTCCCGGAAAAATTGAAAAGCATTGATATTTCGTCGGTTACATATTTGGAGTCCCGAATTCCAAACTCTGTGTTGAGCGTTCGCTTGCCGGCGAAAGCACCAAATACCCGAAATACCACTGTACTGTCGAGTATAAATAGCGAATGCGTATTCTACATCCCGACCGGATCGCTTGCAAGCTATCAGGCGCATTCCCGGTGGGCGGCGCTGACAGAAACGAATTCTTTTGTGGAGGAGAATAGATAATGACAGTGTTTCAAAATACTATCGATTTGCTTGGCGATGAGGTGACGGCAAGAAAGATCGTTGATGGAACAATTGGAGAGTATAACGATAATGTCATTAATTCCGTAGGATATAGTGCATTCAGTGGCTGTAACAACTTGAGGAGTGTGAATATGCCGAACGTGACGAGCACCGGCTCTAATGCGTTCAGCCTCTGCACGTCTTTGGTGAGCGTTGAACTGCCAAACGCAACAAGCATCAAAGGCGGTTCGTTTGGTGGATGCACATTTTTGGAAAGAATTAATTTACCAAACGCAACAACACTTAACGGCAATACATTTTCGAATTGCACATCTTTAAAGAGCGTTGATTTACCAAAGGTGACGAATGCATCCTATGGTGAGTTCAGCGGATGCTCCGCACTGGTCAGCGTGAATCTGCCAGCGCTGATGTCGGGTGAGAGCGGATTGTTTGAAAAATGCACGTCTTTGGAGAGTATTGACTTACCTGTCCGGGTAATTGATGAAACAATGTTCAAGTCGTGCGCGAAGTTGAACGTCTTGATACTAAGAATCGATACACGTGTGTGCAGACTCTCTAATGTAAACGCGTTTGACGGCACCCCGTTCGCCGTAGGCGGCACGGGCGGCACGGTATACGTTCCGCAAGCACTCATTGGGCAATACCAAACGGAAACCAACTGGTCTACGCTTTATGCGGCAGGCACTTGTAATTTTGTAGCAATCGAGGGGAGTGAGTACGAATGATAGTTACCGAGAGATTAACCATTGGCGGCAGAGCGTTTGTCAAGACGTATTCCGATGAGGGGTACATGGTCGAGCGCGACGGCGTGAGATATTCCGAGGCTATCGATCCGGCTGAGTTTGACAGACAGTATACCGAAACCGACGAGCCTATCGAAAAAGAGGAGCTTATCGAAGAATAAAAGAAAGGAGGCGATAATATGTCCGGACAGAGATTACCTACCGGAGTAGTTGAGGCGCGAGGTAATAAGCATTTTACCAAAGCTGAGTTAGAGGAGCGCCGAAATAGTGAGATAAAACCTATCACGGATAATATTATCGCTCCGGCGTATTTAACCAAAAGGCAAAAAGACGATTTTTATAGTATATCGGAGCAATTAAAGCAACTTAATATTGTGGGAAATACGGACGTCGACGCTTTAGCTCGGTATATCGTGGCTAACGACTTTTATATTAACGCCGTTAAGCAAATGAGAAAACCGGAGATTAAAAACGATCCGTACGCGTTCGACAAATGGGCGAAAATTCAAGAGCGATATTTTAAACAATGCCGAGCCTCCGCGAATGACCTCGGTTTATCGATTTCGAGCCGTTGTAAATTGGTTGTACCGCAGCCGAAACAGGATAAACCGAAAGAAAATAAGTTTAAAAAGTTTGAAAAACGAGGCGATAGCGAATGAGTAACGGATACGCTCCGATTTATGACCGTGTTACGGCGTACGCTCATAAGGTTGTAGCCGGTCAAATTACCGCCGGAGACTTACACGTTTTAGCCTGTAAACGTCATTTAAACGACTTAAAAAGACAGAGGACGGAGGATTTTCCATACTATTACGATCCAATTAGGGCGATGGAGATAGTCGACTACGCCGAAACGCTAACAATCGCAGAGGGAGCGGAGCCGAAACCGGTTAGGTTATTAGATTCTCAGGCGTTCGATCTCGGTTGTACATTCGGATGGTTTAAAGTCTCTAACAATAAACGCCGTTTCCGGCGACGTTATAAATCTATGGCACGTCAGAACGGTAAAACGTTCGAGAACGGTATCATAGGTACATATATCGCCGGATTCGGCGGCTATTATCACGGTAAATTATTTACCGTCGCTACTAAGAAAAGACAAGCTCGCCTCGCCTGGGAGGAAATGAGTAAGTTTATTACCATTGATCCCGATTTAAAAGAGTATTTCGACGTTAAGGATTATAAATCCGTTATCGAGGCGCTCGATACTTATTGTACGATTGAGGCTCTTAGTAAAGAGGCAGGACTTGACGACGGTTTCCGTTCTATTTACGCCTCCGTCGACGAGATACATCAACATAAAGACAATAAAATATATAAAGCGTTGTATAACGGTACTCGAGCGCTCGACGAGACTCTCGTATCCATGATTACAACGCGAGGCGATAATCTTAATAGTTTCTGTAAGGAAATGGACGATTACGCCGTTAATATCCTCAAAGGTCTCTCGACCGCTGAGGATTTTTTTATAGACATATATTCTCTTAACGACGGTACAACGGGATCGCCGGTAGATGATATATGGGATCCGAAAAACTGGGTTAAGGCTAATCCGTTTATCGCGTCCAATCCTGAAAAATTCGAGACTCTCAAAACCGACGCTCAGACCGCTAAGGATATGGGCGGTAGCGAGCTAAGAGACTTCCTAACGAAATCTCTTAATATGTGGGTACAAAATACCGACGATATGTTTATCCACGCTGAAAAGTGGCAAAAATGCGGCGGTAAACGTACTCTCGAGGATATGCGCGGTCGTAGCTGCTACGTTGGACTCGACCTCTCCTCCGGCGGAGATTTGACGACCTACGCGCTCGAATTTTCCGAAGAATATACCTCCGAAACCGGAGAAACAAAAGAGAAAAACTACTTTTATAGTCATTCCTTTATGCCTCGAGGTCGATTACAGGAGCATATCGAGACCGATTTAGCGCCTTACGACTTATGGGAACAAATGGAGTTGATTACCGTTACCGGCGGATCCGGAGACTTTAAGAACGATTATAAGTTTATTATCCGAGACCTTAAGCGAATTAAAGAGGAGTACGACCTTACTTTTTCGGGTATCGGTATCGATCCTCATAACGCCGACGGAGTTTTATCGGATTTAGAGGCGTTCGGTTGCCCGGTTGTTATTATTACTCAGTCTTGTAAATCCCTTAACGACGCTACCGTAGATATGAGGTTACTCGTTAAATCTGAGGACTTGGAGTATAACGAAAACAACGAGCTATTAACGTGGTCTTTCCTTAACGCTCGTATCGTCCGTAACTCTTTCGACGAGATTAAGGTCGATAAGAAACCGGGCGCGAAATTTAAACGTATCGATCCGGTGGACGCTTGTATCGACGCTCACGCGTGTAAGTTGAAAAACAAAAACGTCGAGGTCGTAGACGTGGACTCCGAGTTAGATAAATACCTTAAGTCTATGGGTTGGAAATAAAATATTTTCAGATAGTGGGGTCTCGTTAAACGAGGCTTTTTCTATACAAAAATTGAGAGAAAGGAGGTATAAAAAAGTGAAATTTACTAAGCGACTAAAAAGCGCCTTTAAACTGATTTTTAATAAATCGAGCGGAGAGACGGTAGAGTTAAATAATCTTTATAGATTTCTCGGCATTGATCCGAACAAGGACGAACGAGTATTATCCGAGGCGACCTATTTCGCGTGTATGAAAGTATTATCCGAGGCTATCGGTAAATTACCTCTTAAATTACTAAAATATAACGAGAAAAACGGCGTCTTAACGGCTTATAACCACGCTTTATTTAACGTTTTACACTCTCGACCTAATCCGTATATGACCGCGTCGACGTTTTGGTCTACGGTTGAATTTAACCGAAATCACTACGGAAACGCGTACGTATGGATCCAGGGAGCCGGGGTAAATATGAAATTGTGGATTTTACCGGCTACGGACGTAACGGTATTGTATGACGACGCTAAGATTTTAGCGGATCAACCGGACATTTATTACCTATATTCCGCCGGCGGTAAAATTTATAAGTTTGGTTCCGAGGAGATTTTACATTTTAAGTCGTCTAACACTTTAGACGGTATTATCGGCGTATCTGTTCAGGATCAATTAAGAATGACTATCGGCGGAGCGGTTAAGTCTCAAAAAATGCTTAACAAAATGTACGAGTCAGGCTTTACCGCTAAGGCGGTATTACAGTACACCGGTAATCTTAACGACGCTAACGTTAAAACGTTCGTCGAGGGTATCGAAAAATACTCCGCCGGCGACTTTTCCGACGAGGGTATAAAGAATATTATCCCTATCCCGTTAGGCTCGCAGTTGACGCCTCTTAACATCAAATTAGGCGATAACCAATTTATCGAGGTAAAACAGTATACCGCGTTACAGATCGCGAGCGCGTTCGGTATTAAACCGTATCAGATCGGCGATTATACTAAATCGTCCTATGCGTCCGCCGAGGCTCAGCAGTTGTCTTTTTACGTGGATACTCTTTTATACATAATCAAGCAATACGAGGAGGAGATAACCTTTAAATTACTCTCGTCCGACGAGGTTAGTAAGGGTTATCATTTCAAATTTAATATTGACGTAATTATGAGGTCGGATTTTGCTACCAAAGTTAAAACGTTATCGACGGCGACTAATAGTTTCCTCATGACTCCTAACGAGGCTCGCGGAAAAATGGATTTACCGTCGGTACCTGGAGGAGATAGACTCCTCGGAAATGGTGCGAGTATTCCGGTCGAGTTGACCGGATCTCAATATATTAAGGACGAGCCGGAGGAAACTCCTCCGGTAAATCCTGACGGAAATAACGAGGGAGGAGGTTAAAGAGATGGATAACGAAAAGCTGCTTACTGATTTTAACGATCCGGAGGCGATCCCCGGCGTAATTTGTAAGGTCGCGAATGTTTCTCCGTTGGAAATTACCGACGCGGATTTAAGAAAGATCAATAAATATACTCTTAATCCGGTATCTGCCGACGACGTCTTTATTTTTAAGGCTACTATCGCAGATAACGAGCAAGACGACCGTAATTATATGCCGTTTAACTTAAAGGCTTTACAGGATTTAAAGAAATTATATCCCGGTAAAACCATGTTAAAGGATCATCGCCGTACCGCTGACAATCAGATCGCGCGTATCTACGATACGGAACTCGTTCAGGACGGCAATAAACAGACCGAACTCGGAGAATTACATACGGAGTTAGTCGCTAAAATCTATATGATTAAGACGGACTCTAATAAGGATTTAATTTCCGAGATTGTGGGCGGTATTAAGAAAGAGGTTTCTACCTCTACGGTACCGGAAAAAATGATCTGTAATATTTGCGGTGTCGACAATATGAAAGATTATTGTAGACATTATCCGGGATGGGAGTACGACGTCGCAGATAGCGCCGGAAAATCCGCTAAACGCCGTTGTAAGATGCTATTACACGGTGCTAGAGAGGCTTACGAGTTAAGTTTCGTAGCGGTACCGGCTCAGCCGAGAGCCGGAACACATAAGAGTGTCGGTTTTGCTAAGCCTATCGGAGAGCCTAAAAACGACTCTACAAACGGCGAAAACGGTGCAAAATGTACCGAAAACGGCGTTAAAAACGCCGAAACTACATCTTTTAGCGAATTGGACGAACGCGTTTTAAATGCAAGATTTAAAAACGCCGAGTCCTTTTTTAATGCAAACAAAAACTAAAATAATTTTGGAGGATTTAAAATTATGAACAAGAAAATGAGAGAAATTTTAACGCAGATCCAGGCTAAGACCGCAGAGGCTAAGTCCTTTATGGACGGCGAAAACAAGGATATCGCTAAGGCTACCGCGCTTATGGACGAGGTAGACGCTTTACAGAGAGAGTACGACGCCGAAAAGCGTATCTATGACGCAGAAAAGGCTAACGGTACTCAGGTTGCTACCGCAACTGTAGAGGATGGCGCTCAGGGTAAGCAGACCGAGACCGCTCTCGCTAAGTTTGCTAAGGCGGTACGCTCTATTATCCAGGGTAAGGGTTTAGTAGAGGGCGTCGGTGAGGACGGCGGTTATACCGTTCCCGAGGACGTATCTACTCGCGTAGAGCATTACCGCGACGTAGAGTATTCTTTACTCCAGGATATCGACGTCGTTCCCGTTAAGACTAATAAGGGTTCTCGTACCTATCAGAAAAAGGGCGAGGCTGACGGTTTCGTCGATATTGACGAAAACGGCGAGATCACTAACGAGATCGAGGCTCCTAAGTTTGAGCGTATTCCCTACGCTATTCAGGATCGCGCCGGCTTTATGCCCGTGTCTAACGACCTGATTAACGACTCCGACGCTAATATTATGGAGGTCGTCGCTGAATGGCTTGGTAAGGCTGACGTCGCTACTACTAACGCTAAGGTACTCGCTAAGGTCGCCGAAAAGTCTCAGATCGACTTTAAGGATATCGACGGTATCAAGACCGCGCTTAACGTAACTCTCGGTCAGGCTTATAAGAACGGCGCTAAGATTTACACGAACGACGACGGTCTTAACTACCTGGATACTCTTAAGGATAAGGACGGTCGTCCTATGCTTAATCCCGATCCTACCGCTCCGGCTAAGTTACAGTTACGTTGTGGTACTACGGTTCTGCCTATTAAGGTTCTGCCTAATAAGGTATTTAAGTCTACCGGTACTAAGGTTCCTTTCGTCGTTGGTAATCTGTTCGACTACGTTCGTAAGTACGATCGTCAGTCCATGTCTATCATGGCGTCTACTACCGCCTCCATCGGTAACTTTAACGCGTTCGCTCAGAATATGACTCTCTTGCGTGCCATCGTCCGTGACGACTACCGCGTAAAGGACGCCGACTCTATCGTTAACGGTTATATCGATACCGCCGTAGTGGGGGAATAATTGCCCTCGCCGACTCGGATAACGACGGAACTTATACCGAGAGCGAGTTAAACGCCTTAACTAAGGCTCAGTTACTCGCTCTCGCCGGCGAGTTGGGAGTCGAGGGCGTTTCTAATTCCAATTTAAAAGCGGAAATCGTATCCGCTATTTTGAATAGATAAGGAGGGCGACGGTATGGACGATACTATTACGGTAGTTAGTGTCGACGAGGTAAAGGATAATCTCGGTATAGATTACGCCGACGAAACGGTCGAGCGAAATATTAACCGCGCTATCAAAACCGCCGACGCCTATCTTAAAGGCTCCATCGGTGAGGATTATCCGACCGGCGATCCGAGAGCTAAAGAATTAGCCTTAATCATTATTTCCGATCTTTACGATAACAGAGGATTACAGTCTACTATCTCCGGTAATACTCGGAGATTAGTAGACGATCTCTCGTTACAATTACGACTCGAGTTAAGGAGGGGATCGAATGGGTAAATTATTCGACCGTCCTATAACTATCCAAAAGACGAGCGAGCTAACGGAGGATTGGGACGACGTTTACAAGGTACACGCCTCTATAAATAAGGCGAAAGCGAATAGCGAGTATCTTAGCGCCGGAGCGGTTCAAGGTAAGGTAAATCTCGTTTTCGAGGTTAGATTTTTTAAAAATCTCGAGGCTATTAGCTGCGATATGCAAAGTTACCGAGTTGTTTACAATGGTACGCCGTACAATATCATCGGTTACGACGATTATAAGTTACTCCATAAGACCGTTAAGCTCTTGGGAGTGAGTTATTAAATGAGCGGTGTTAATAATATTCCTATTGACGATTTGGTATCGGCTATTTCGGAGACGTTAACGGATTATCAACGTAACGTAATCGATACGGTTGTAAGCGAGGAAACTAAAAAAGCTATGAAAAAGTTAGTCGAAAAAACTAAGGCGACCGCGCCGGTAGGTAATCGTACTAAACATTATAGGGATAATATTTCCTCTAAGGTACTAAATAAAAGTAATTTGGGGTACGGCTTAAACTATAGCGAGCTATGGTATGTAAAAGGATCGGATTATAGACTCTCTCACCTGTTAAACAACGGTCACGCGTTGCGCGACGGTGGACGTTTTGAGGGTACGGGGTTTATTACAAAGGCTGCCGACGAGATAGAAACCGCTTATCTCGAAAATCTAAGGGCGGCTATTGAAAACGGAGGTCGTTAAAATGGTTAAACAAATTTTAACCGGTGCCGGTTTCGTGGAGGGTAAAACTTTTAAAGAGACTCGGTTTTTAAAACCTCCTCGGACTACGTACGCGGTTTATATGGACTCCTTTAGGGGACGAGGCGCCGACGGTGTTAATCTCATTAAGGAGCATACTTACACAATCGAGTTATACAGTTATAAAGCGGATCCGACCGCAGAGGCTAAGATCGAGAAAATGTTTGATACGTTAGGTATCGAATACGAAAAGTCCGAGCGTTATTGGTTGGATACGGAACAGTTATACCAGGTTGTTTATACATTTTATTTCATCGAAAAATAAGGAGGATTAGAATTATGTTAGAAAAGATCACTCTCGGCTCCGGCGATCTTATGATCAAGGAGTTTACCGATACCATGCCGGCTTATACGGATTTTAACGCCGAGACCGACCTTTTAGGTCGTATTCAGGGAGGTTGTACTCTCGAATACAAGGGCACTTGGTACGAGGCTAAGGACGATACCGGTAAGGTGGTTAAGACCATTATTACCGAGGAGGAGGCTACTCTTAAGAGCGGTATCCTCACTTGGAACGGTAAGACTCTCGCTCAGTTGTGTAGTACGGCTCGCGTTACTGAGGAGGACAAGATCCGTAAGGTCAAGATCGGCGGTGTCGGCAATCATAACGGCAAGTCCTACGCGATTTGTTTCCATCACGTCGACAAGATGGACGGCGATATTTGGGTAGTCGTTCGCGCCGTAAATCAGGGCGGTTTCTCGTTGGCGTTCGTTAAGGATAAGGAGACCGTTATCGACGCAGAGTTTAAGTGTTTACCTCAGGACGACGAGGGTACGCTTATCGAATACGTCGAGGAGATCGCGGAATAATTTTTTAAAAACGATGGGACGGAGGGGTTAATCTCTCCGTCCTACCATTTTATTTGTGGAGGTAAAAAACATGGCTAAATCACTTAATTTTAACAACGTAAAAAAGCAGTTTTTCACGGTTACACTCGCAGACGAAAAAAATACTACTCTTATGATCGGTACGCCTACTAAAGCAATCATGGACGACTTAACGCTTTTACAAAAGAGTATGGAGTCCGTAAACGATGATAACTCTAATAATGAGGCTACCGACGACCTCTATAACGCTTGCGCTCGAGTAATGAGTCGTAATAAAGCCGGCGTTAAGATTACGAAAGAATTTCTCTCCGAGATTTTCGATTTCGAGGATATTATCCTATTCTTTACCGCCTATATGGAGTTTATCGACGAGGTTATCGCCTCAAAAAACTAAATATCCCTTATTATTCCTCGGATGATGATAAGGGAGAGCATGGTTACGCGATAATTTCGATTTGGGAGCATTTAGTAGCTCAGTATACAGGACTCAATATATTAGAGGTCGAGGAGTTAGATTACATAGATTATTTAACATTTCGACGAGACGCCTTTATTTACAAAATGAGTAAAACGGATAAGGGCGTAGAGTATTTAAATAACGCGTGGAGGTTGGAACAGACCAAACCGGATCGCGAAACATTAAGAAAAAAATTCGGAAAGGAGGGTTAATATATGGCTGGTGCGATTAAAGGTATTACTATCGAAATCGGAGGCGATACTACAAAACTCGGTAAAGCGTTAACGGACGTTAATAATAAGAGTAAGAGTTTACAAAAAGAGTTAAACGGCGTAAATTCGCTTTTAAAAATGGATCCGGGTAACGTTACTCTCCTAACGCAGAAACAGGATTTATTAACTAAGTCTATCGCCAATACAAAAGAAAAACTCGAAACATTACAAGAGGCTCAAAAGCAAGTACAAGCGCAGTTTGAAAAAGGCGAAATTACCGAGGAACAGTACCGGGATTTACAACGTGAAATTGTAGCGACCGAACAAAAACTCGAAAAACTCACGGACGAGTTAAAAGAGTTTGGATCGGTCGGCGCTCAACAAGTCGCCCAGGTTGGCGAAAAAGTACAGGGCGTCGGAGAAAAGGTAACGAATTTCGGTAAAGGTATGTCGGTCGTAAGCGCCGGAACGGGAGCGGTATTAGCCGGCTCTATCGCTGCGTTTAAGGAACTTGATAGCGGATACGATACGATTATCACTAAGACCGGCGCGACCGGTGAGGCGCTCGATGAGTTAAACTCTATCGCGGATAATATTTTCGGATCCATGCCTACGGATATGGATACCGTTAGTATCGCGGTAGGAGAAATCAATACTCGTTTCGGATATACCGGCGAGCAGTTAGAGACGTTGTCGAGACAGTTTATCCAATTCGCAGAAATTAACGGCGTCGATCTGAATAACTCTATCGGTACCGTTAATAAAATCCTCGAACAGTTTAATTTAACCGGTGAGGACGCCTCCGGAGTATTGGATTTAATTACGTTAAAGGCTCAACAGACCGGTATTAGTGCCGACTCGTTAATGAAAAATATCCAGGATAACGGCGCGACGTTTAAGGATATGGGTATCGGCGTTAATGAGGCGGTCGTATTATTGTCTCAATTTGAGGCGAACGGTGTTAACGTCGAGACGGCGTTAAAAGGCTTAAAAAAGGCTACCGTCGAATATGCCAAAGAGGGTTTATCTATGGAGGAGGGACTCGCTCAAACCATAGATAGTATCAAAAACGCTCAGACCGAAACCGAGGCTCTCGCTTTAGTCGAGAAACTTTTCGGCTCTAAGGGCGCTAACGAAATGGTTAAGGCTATCCGCGAGGGACGTATTAACATTGACGATTTAAGCGCGTCTATGGAGGATTACGCCGGCGTCGTAAGCGATACGTTCGAGGGTACGCTCGATCCTATCGATCAAAGTACCGTCGCTATGAATAACTTAAAATTAGCCGGATCCGAACTCGGAGGAGCGTTACAAACCACGTTTACACCTATCTTAACGCAGTTAGTCGAAAAATTAAAAACGCTCGTTTCCTGGTTTTCCAATTTGTCGCCTACTATGCAAAAAACAATTGTTATCGTTTTAAGCGTAGTAACGGCTCTCGGTCCCTTAATCCTCATAATCGGACAACTAATAACGTCGGTCGGTACTATTATGACGTTCGCTCCTAAACTTGTGACCGCTTTTAATGCCGTTAAAAGCGCTTTTTCGGCGTTAGGCGCTGCGTTTACCGCTAATCCTATAGGTATTATCGTCGTCGCGATTACGGCTCTTGTAGCAGCTTTTATTTACTTGTGGAATAACTGCGAGGGGTTCCGTCAATTTTGGATCGATTTATGGGAGGGCATTAAAAACGCCTTTAGCGCGGTCGTCGATTGGATTAAAAACGCCTTTACGTCCGTCGTAAATTGGTTTAGAGAAAATTGGCAAGCAATATTGTTATTTTTAGTAAATCCGTTCGCCGGAATCGCTAAATATTTATACGATCATTGCGAATGGTTTAGAAATTTATTCGACGGTGTCGTCCAATGGTTTAAAAACTTATGGTCGACTATTTCGACTTGGGTTTACGACAACGTAATCGCGCCTATCGCTCAATTTTTCGTCAATTTGTGGAACGGTATTGTATCCGCGTTTCATACTGTAATCGATCCGTGGATAGAGATTATCCGGAGGGCGTCGGTACTCGTTTACAACGAAATTATAAAACCAATAGCGGATTTTTTTGTCGAATTATGGAATAAAATCACGACGGGATTACAAAACGCGTGGGATTGGTGTACGAATTTAGCGACCACTATCGCCGATTGGGTAAACACACACGTTATTCAACCAATCGTTAATTTTTTCGTCGGTTTGTGGACTAAAATCGAAACCGGAGTATCGTCGGCGATTTCGACCGTAAAATCTGTATTTTCGACGGTTGCTAATTGGGTAAATACTACGGTTATTCAGCCGATAACCGGATTTTTCTCGACGTTGTGGGACGGATTTAAAACCGGCGCGGCGAACGCCTGGGAGGGTGTAAAATCTGTATTTTCAACGGTTGGAACTTTTTTCGGATCCGTATTTAATACCGTAAAAGATAAAATACTCTCCGTATTTTCAGCCGGTGGAAAAATTTTCTCCGGAATTAAAGACGGTATCGTTTCTACGTTTAAAACGGTCGTCAATACGATTATTAAAGGTTTAAATAAAGTTATTACGTTACCGTTTGAGGGACTTAACGGAATCCTTAACAAAATACACGGAATAGAGATATTAGGAGTAAAGCCGTTTAATTGGTTGACGTGGAGAGCGCCGTTACCTCAGATACCTTTACTTTATCGAGGCGGTGTCTTAAAGAAAGGTCAAGTCGGTTTGTTAGAGGGTAGCGGTGCCGAGGCGGTAGTACCTCTCGAGCATAATACCGAATGGTTAGACAAAATCGCTCAGCGTCTCGACCGAAATAATCCTACTCCTGATAACGTCGAGGTATTAACCGCTCTCGACCGAATTTACGATAGATTAAATCGTTTACAAGTCGTATTAAATAACGGCGTATTAGTCGGCGAAATTCTCGACGATATCGACGCCGGATTAGCCGATAAACAATTATTAAGCGCGAGAGGGGTATAAATCATGGAGCGTTATTTTATTCTTGATAAATTTAATACCTGGTATGATTTACACCTTATCGTCGTGGCTAAGACAATTCTGGACGCGGAGCCTAAAACCAATTACGTAAAGCTCGACGGTATGAGCGGTACTTTGGATTTGTCCGAGTCGTTAACCGGCGAGATTACTTACGACGACCGTACAATATCGGCGACGTTTTGGACAGATTACGGAAACCGTAAAGATAGAGAGGCGTTACTCCGAAAGATTACCGCCTCTTTACACGGTAAAAAGATTAAGATTATCGAGCCGGACGATCCCAATCATTATTTTTACGGTCGCGTAAAGATTAAATCTAAACGAAATACTTTAGCGTATGCGGAGATTACTATCGAGGCGATTTGTGAGCCGTGGCGATATGCTATCGAGGAGACCGTCCGGAGAGTCGATGTAGATACCGCCGAGGTAACAAATATCGTTATAAATAACAACGGTGTAAAAACCTTAAGTCCGGTTATTACCGTTACCGGATCCGTAGATATTACCTATAACGGAAAGAGAACGTCGTTAACCGACGGCGTTTATAAAATCTCCGATATTAAGTTACGTCAAGGAGCGAATATTATCGGCGTTTCCGGAAACGGCTCCGCGACGTTTTCGTATAGGGAGGCTGAGTTATAATGTATAAGATTTTCGCCGACGATACGTTAATTTACGATAGCACTCTAGACGATTATAAAATCGGAAAAGGCTCTATTTCGTTGGAGACCAATAAATCCGGCTCGTTTACCTTTTCACTATATCCGGATCATTTTTATTATGACCGATTTATCCGCCTTAAGACCGTTATTACCGTGTATAAATTCGATAAGATTGTTTTCCGAGGTCGAATTTTAAACGACGTAACGGATCATTGGAATAATAGAGTATTTACGTGCGAGGGCGAATTAGGCTTTTTACAGGACTCTATTATCCGTCCGTTCGATTTTTCCGGGACTCCCGAGGTGCTTTTTACAAAGCTCATAACCGAGCATAATAACCAGGTGGACGATTTTAAGCGGTTTAAAATCGGTAAAATTACGGTCGTCGATCCTAACGACTATATCGCTCGTAGTAACTCGGAGTACGAGTCGACGCTCAGTAATATAAACGATAGGTTAATCGAGGGATCACTCGGAGGATATGTTTATATCACTCACGGAGAGGACGGTACCGATCCGATACCTACTATTAACTATCTCAATAAGTTTACCAAAGTCGCGACGCAAACGGTCGAATTTGGTGTAAATCTTAAAGAGTATACCAAAACCGTAAACGCTGACGGCTTGGCTACGGCTATTATTCCGCTCGGATATTCTATCGACGATGGAAATAGCGATACGGTAGACAAGAGACTTACAATCGCGAGCGTTAACGACGGTCTCGATTATATATACAGTCCCGAGGGCGTCGCGTTATACGGATGGATTTATAAAACCATAATTTGGGACGACGTGACGCAGCCGAGTAATTTAAAGGCTAAGGCTGAAAAAACGATGGAGTCGCTCGTCGTTAGTAATATCACTCTACAATTAACGGCGATCGATTTACGGTTAATCGATCCGACAGTCGAGCCGTTTAATTTAAACGATTATATCCGAGTCGTTAGTAAGCCTCATAATTTCGACTCTACGTTACTCTGTAATAAATTAACGATGGATTTATTAAAGCCGGATAACGATACTATGACGATAGGATATACCTATACGTCTTTCGTCGGCGCTACCAACGATAATAAAAAATCGATAAATCGATCGATACAAAAGGTTAACGCCAATATCCAAAAAAATAAAGAATTTATTACGGATGAAATTATGTCCGAGATCCAGGCGACGAGCGATTCTATTTTATCGCACGTCGGTAATACCTACGCTACGTCGGAGGAATTACAAGAAACAAAAACGCAGATCGATTTACAAAAAGACTCTATTTTACTACAGATAGAGGGTAAATACGCTACATCGGAGGCGCTGCAAGAAACCGAGTCGAAAATCGATTTACAAAAAGATTCTATTTTATTAAGTGTTTCTCAGGAATATATCGACAAAACGAATTTTGAAACGTTTAAATCGTCGACAGAGTCCTCTATAACGCTCTTAACTGACGAGATCGGTTTAAAGGTCGCTCGATCGGATTTTGACTCGTTAGGGCAAACGGTAGATAGTGCCGTAGCCGAGTTAGAGTTAAAGATAGGGAAAGACGACGCCGATCAGTTAATTAGCATGATTAACGCCTCCGCCGACGTTATTACGCTTAACTCTAATCGTCTCGTTATCAATAGCACACATTTTAAATTAGAGGCGGACGGATCCGTAACCGCCTCTAACGCTCATATCCAAAGCGGCAACGGTTATTATAACGTTGATATTAGCGACGGTGTTATTACGATTGACGGTCAATGGTCGGCACACGAAGAAAACCAAAGTATGTTATTATTGCAATTTCATAGCGCGTTTGGTGAGTTATGCGGTTTGTTTTGTAACGGATACGTCGACGAAAACATGACATTTAATCCGACTAACTTATACGTTAGTAAAATTTAATTGATTGCGAGGTAATTTTATGGTATCTGAAAATAATGATATCCCTCTCGTTATAGCTATGAATAACGCGGAAACCGCGCTCACGAATACGGTTAACGAATTACTATCAATTTTACCGTGTTATTTATTAGAGCCGCTACTCGATAAAATCCATCGGCAAGTTAAAGACGGCGCGAAAAAAGAACTCGTTACGGCTAAAAACGAATACGCGCGAAAATGCGCGGAAACCGAGGGAGGAGGTACAAAATGACGTTATCGACAGTTACACTTATCGTAACGGAAATCGTTACGTTAATCGGCGTCGCCGTCCCGGTTATCGTTTGGGCTGCGAGAATTGTAGAGGGCGTAAGGTGTCAGTTACGCGCGGATATGTTGAATATTTATTATAAATGCAAAGAAACGAGACGGATCCGACAATACGAGGCGGAGCATTTCGAGAAATGCTATCACGCTTATAAGGCGTTGAGAGGTAACTCGTTTATCGATGAGATTTATAAAAAGGTTCATCGTTGGGATGTAATTTCGTAATAAAAGGAGGACTAAAAGTATGACTATCAAAAAGGAAACTATTATCAGAACGGTAGTTTTAGCGCTTGCGTTAATCAATCAGGTTTTAACCGTGTTCGGTTATCACGTTATCCCTATCGACGACGCTCAGATCGCGGAGTTAATTTCTCTTATCTTTACGATTGGCGCGTCCGCGTGGGCGTGGTGGAAAAATAACAGTTTCACTAAAAACGCTATCGCTGCGGATAAGGTACTCGACGAATTGAGACACAAACAATAACTATTAACTATGGGAGAGTCGGAGAAATTCGACTCTCTTTTTTTATTTACCGAGGAGGTTAAAGTTATGAGTAAAGTATTTTTAAGCGCCGGTCACGGTGGAACGGATCCGGGCGCGTGTGCATACGGTCTAAAAGAAAAAGATATTAACTTACAAACTTTACTCGCGTGTAAGTCCGAGTTAGAGCGTCACGGCGTGACCGTGATAGCCTCTCGCGTAAAGGACGAAAGCGATCCGGTTAGTCAAGAAGTTAAAGAGGCGAACGCCTCTCGAGCGGATATCGCGGTATCTTTCCACGCAAACGCCGGAGGCGGCGACGGGTTCGAGGCGTTTTATTATCAAGGCAGCGCGTACGGGTTAAAACTTGCCGCGCTTGGTGAGAAGTACGTCAAGGCGTTAGGGCAAAATAGCCGAGGAGTAAAACGCGGTAATCATTTGTCATTTATCAAAAATACAAAAATGACGGCGGTACTTTTCGAGTCGTTCTTTGTGGATAACGATAAGGACAATAATATCGGCGACACGGTCGCAAAACAAAAAGCCCTCGGAGTCGCGTACGCGAAAGCGATACTCGAGTATCTCGGTATCGAATACGAAAATAAATTATATCGCGTCCAGGTCGGCGCGTTCAAAAAGAAATCGTCCGCCGAAACATTACGCGACGAGTTAAAAGCGCGAGGTTACGACGCGGTTATCGTGTAACGCGAAATTTCGCTCAAATTCACGCAATTTCGTTAACGATGAACAAATACTCTCCCTCGCAATTAAAACGCGCCCACGGGCAAAATTTAAGCGCACAGGGGCATATAAAACGAAAAGAGAGGTCGGGGATTATTCCTCGACCTCTTTTTTTATTTGTCGAGTTTCATCCCTCGACTCTTTTTATAGGCGACATTTCTTTTCCGCAATTCGGGCAATACTTAGGATAAACGCCGGTATCGGGATCCTCTATTTCTTCATCACACACCGAGCACGCTAACAACCAATCGCCTATCGCGATCCATTCTCCGTAAGTTTTTTCTACGCCCTCGAGCAGATCCTCAACAGAACAACCGAGCGCGTGAGCGAGTTTGTAAACCGTCAACGCGGCGGCGGCGTTTATATCTTTAACGCCTTGCTCGTAATGTTGGATCATTCGGACATTAACTCCGGACGCCTCGGCTAATTGGGGTTGAGTGAGTCCGGACTCTTTTCGGATCCGTTTTAAGTTTGTCATACTGTTACCTCCTTACACTTTTTCGTTACTGTCCGGCGATCTCTAAAAGGATCGCTCAATTTATCGATACTCGGCTTATAGGATAAACAATCTTTCCAAAATATAAAACCTTGTACGCTCTCGTCCCATACCCAAACGCTCGCGGTATATTCATGTCTCATTCTGTCGACGAAATCCTCGAACTCGTCGAGACGGTCGTACTCTTTTCTCCATCCGTATCCGGTGGAGCCGGAGCAATAATCAACGACGTATTTTTTACTCATATTGTCGCCTCCTCGACCTCTACGATATAGGTATTATCTATTCCGTAAAATGCCTCGTTAGCGGCTTTTAGACTGACGTTTTCTCGGATAACAGTTTCTTTACCGGTGGCGCTTACGTGGATTACGTTATATTTCATATCTTTACTCCTTTCACATTTCGATAAATACGTTATCGCCTTTTACCTCGAACGATTTAATTTTATCGTGCAAAAAAGGCGCTTTTTGCATTTCGCGACCGTCGCGGAAAAAATAGAAATCTTTGCTCGGATATTGTTTTCTTAATTCGTTGATACTCATTTTATAACTCCATTTCTCCGGGAGATTAACCGCTCCCGGTCGGCTATTTGTTTATTTGATTAAATACATTCGACGAGTTTTACGTCGAAATCGGCGTTCCCGGTGCGAAACGTTTTGTCTAAATATGCCTCAATTTCGTTATGTCTGAGACCGTATCCGTTTCTCTTGAAAATGTCGATATATCCGTTTCTTTCCTTTTTGACCGAGCTATTATACATATCGTAAGTGTTACCGGTTTCTTTAAAGGTGTATT
Source organism: uncultured Clostridia bacterium (assembly GCA_904501765.1). Taxonomy (GTDB): domain Bacteria; phylum Bacillota; class Clostridia; order Oscillospirales; family CAG-272; genus UBA1740. The sequence continues at coordinate 34,248 of CAJGCM010000007.1, forward strand.
TAACAGGTGATATTTGAAAATACTCGATCCATTCTCTGAGCGTCATTTTTACGATTTCGCCGTTTTCATTTACTAACCATTCGCCTTTTACTTTCATTTTCTTTTTTACCTTTCGTTATTTCGGGTTTTCCGTTCCCTTTATTGTACCTATATTATACACCTAAAAGTGTAGTTTGTCAAGAGGTTTTTGAAAAATTTTCAAAAAATTTTTTTAAAAATATTACCCAATGATAACAGCTATATTAAACGCTGTGTCTATTGGGTAATACATAAAAAAGACTCTACAAACGTAGAGCCTTTAAGGGTTTAACTGAAATTCCAATATATCGTTATGTCCTCGTCGTCTATTTCAATTTTCTTAATTAGAGTCGATATGGTAAATCGTGCCTCCTCGAGAGTGCCATTATCTAAAATGTCTCCGAATGAGTTTACAAGTCGAATAACTTCCGAGTCGCTTAAATTATTCTCGTCTTGATCCTCGGTTAATCTATCTAACTCCTCCTCGAGTTTAGCTCGTCTATCTGCTAACGGCTCGATTTTAGCGTCGACCTCCGATAGCGTTAATCGTTTAATAGAGTATAGATCCATATAGTTAGAAATCTGTTCGCTTAATTCCGAGATCTCATGTTTTAAGATCTGTACTTTATCGTCGGTCTCGTCCTCTTTTACGAATGAATTTTTAACCTCGTCTAAGTAATCCGGATCTAGCGCTAATTTACGTATTTCATTAAATACGATCGCCTCTAAGTCGTGAGCCTTATAATTTTTATTTTTACAAGTCGGATCCACGATCATTCTCTTTACTTTTTTACTCCGTGAATAGCAAGTATAAACGCGTTGTTTTGTACCTAAATCTTGTCGGTATTGGTACTGAGGATGATATCTCGCTCCGCATTTTTTACACCATATAAAACCGCCTAAATACGTCGAATGTTTATTATCGGATTTTCTATTATCCTCTCGATATTTTAATAGGATCTGAGCTTTTTCAAAAATTTTAATATCTACGATTGGATTTTGTCGTCCTGGATACCAATTATCCGCGAAACGTACCTCTCCGATATAATGACGGTTCGCCAATAGTCGACGCATTGTATAGTTAGTCCATTCGCCGTAATGGTGGATATAGCCTTTATCGTTCATTGTATTACAAATCGTGTTTATTGGCGTACCTTGTAAAAACATTTCGAAAACTTCATTAACTAACATTTTCTCGTATTCGTTGACGACTAACTCACCATTTATATACTCATAACCGATCGGGGCAAAATCTGAGCTACCCGTATAATATCCTTGCTTAGCTCGAGCCTCTCTACCCATCGTCATACGTTCTTTAATCTGCTCTCGCTCTAATTGGGCGAATACTGCGAGGATACCAATCATAGCACGACCGAACGGAGTCGATGTATCAAAATTTTCGTTCATAGAAACGAAATCGGTATTGTTATTTAAAAATACGTCCTCAATCAGATATAACGTATCTTTTTGGGATCGACTAAGGCGGTCTAATTTATAGACGACTACCTTATCGACTTTTTCAGTTTTAACAAACTTTATTAAATCTTTAAGACCTGGACGATCCAAGTCGCCTCCGGAAAATCCCGGATCGATAAACGTCTCGACGATAGTCCAATCCATAGCCTCACAATATTTTTTTAATCGTTCGAGCTGCTCAGGGATTGAGTGTCCCTCTTTAGCTTGATCCGCCGTACTAACGCGTACGTAAATTATTACTTTCATAATATAAAGCCTCCTTTTGTACTTTTCGGAGGTATGCTATAATTAAGTTGTCCGCTCGTTATAGTCCTCCTGGGGATTGTGCGAGTAACCTAACCGTCTCGATTATTTTCGAGGCGGTTTTTTATTTTTATAACAGAATAACAAAAAAATTCTCAACTCCTTATAACATTATATTTTTATATCTCTATACTACTATATTTATATTTTTTTCTTAAGATATAGAAATAATTATGTTATTATGTTATGAATGTGCGAAAAAGCCTTATTTTACAAGGGTTTTTGGTATAACAAAATCATAACAGAATTGAAAAAATCGACTCAGTTTTTGTTATAAAAATTGAGTTTTTGTTATGCTGCGAAAAAATATTTTTTATCGTGTTTTTATAAAAAATATATTTTTTACGTTTTTGTTATGGTTTTTGTTATACATTTTGTTATGGATTTTTAGTATTTTTTTCGCTTAGCGATTTCTACGCCGACCTCTATCGCGTCGATAATGGACTCGATACCGGCTTTACCGATTGGATTACCGTCGAGCGTGATTTTCGCAGAGTGGATTAAAGTATCTTTGGTATCCGCTAAAATATCCGTTATCTCTACTCTATCGTTAGCCGGAGCCGATGGACGATCTTTAACCGGACTAATTTCTCCGTCCGCTAAAGCGTCCGCGCTAATACCTAACGCCTTACATATCTTAATAATATTAGATACGCTCGAGTTACCGATACCTCGTCTAAAAATACTATCCATAGTCGTATAAGGCATATCGATAGCGATTGTAAACTCGCGGATACTATGGTAATGCTTAAGAATTAACTCTTTTAATTTTTCCTCAATGGTCATTTTTTTACACCTCCTAAATTTTACATCATTATATCACATAATTTTCGATATTTCAATAACTGTTTTCGAATTTTCGATAAATAAATCAGAAAAATATCATTATTTCCGCTATTTCGCTATAAAAATGGTTGTTAAAACCTTAAAATCTTTTTTTAAAAATCGTTTTTAAGTTATAAAATTTAAAAAATTTTTTTATAAAACCTATTGACATTTACGAAAATGCGAGTATAATATAAGCGTGCTTACGAAATTGAGTAAATTTTAGAACGTACGCTCGATAGTGTAAGACATTTGAAGAATAGGAGGTACAAAAATGTATCGTACGGCAAAATCTGAAATGATGAAACGAGGTTTAACGCTCGGAGATGTCGCTCCGCTTATGGACGTGAGCGTCGGAACGTTATCGCTCAAACTAAACGGAAAATATCCTATTACGTTAAACGAGGCTAAGCGGTTTAAGGAAATCGTAAAATCGGATTTACCTCTCGAGGAGCTTTTCGAGGTGGCGAGTTAATGAGTGTGTTCCATGTTTTAAAGGACGGCAGCAGACCGCCCGACATAACCGGACACATTGTCCGAATGGGGGACGTTAGTTCTCTATACCATCTACTACATAATATCAATCGAAAAAAATCTCATGTGAAAGAAAAAAACGAGGTATCGATATGGGTAAAAAAATTATGACCGTAATTTATTGTTTGGTCGTTGTATGCGGTTTCTTTTTGATGTTGGGCGCTATTGGATCGTTCGAGTCAAATTCGATTGATTCGAAAGCTCTCCTCACGCAAGGTATAATCGCTTTAGTTTTAGAATTTCTCGGATTCGCCGGATTGAAAAACACTAATCCGAGCTTGTTCTAATCGAAAAGTATTAAGAGGTATTAACGTTATGAAACATATTGATTTTAGTGTAGGCGATAAAATCGTAACCGTTGAAAACGGTGAATTACGTAAGGGCGTAATTAAAAAATTTTTTCCGATGGATCCTCCGATATTTGTTGTCGAGTTTGAGGACGGTACCGTCGAGAAAGTTCTTTATAGTGATATGACGAAAGAGCCTAAAGCGGAAACTCCGGAGACGGAGAAAAACGAGCCGGTAGAAAAGCCGGAGATTACGATCACTCCGGAAAAATTCCGGGAAATCGCCGTCCGCGTTGTCGCCGAGGCGACTAAAGATCGTATTGTCGTAGGTTTGGCGGTCATACAGATAATGGCTAAAATTCATAGGGCGCTATTTGTGGAGCCGTGGGAAAATGATTAAGTTATATCGACATCAAGAAATAGCTCTTTCGTATATGAGGAGTAATAACTATTTCGCTCTATTTATGGAACAAGGTACCGGAAAAACGATACCGTCGTTATTTCGCATTTTGGATCTATTGAAATCCGGAGCAATAGAGGACGCGTTAGTAATCGCTCCTAAATCGGCTCTCGGAGCGTGGGAGCGAGATATCGAGTTATTTAACGACTTAGATCGAGAAATCCTCAGAGGCGGTATTACGCTTATAAATTACGATAAGGTATGGAGAGGCGATAAGAAATCTCCGTATTATAAAAAATGGGGTTGTATCATTTTGGACGAGGCTCACTCGATAAAAAATCGAACGAGTCAAAGATCTAAATTTATCCTCCGTATCGCGACTATGAGCGACTACCGATATATTTTAACCGGTACTCCGATCGCTAACGGTCAATTAGAAAATATATGGTCGTTATATTGTTTCCTGGATCCGTACCTCGAGAGGGGTTATCCTTACTCTCGCATTTTCGGAGGATCTTACGGTAAGTTTCAGGATAGATATTGTATCTTGAATATGTATCATAAGCCGAGTAGCTACGTACACGTTAAGGAATTACAGGAGATTATTAACGAGCATAGTTACCGCGTTAAAAAAGTCGAATGTTTGGATTTACCGGATAAATTACCGGACGAGCTTATTAAGGTCGATATAGGCGATAAAACGCTTTATAAAAAGTTAGCGACCGAGAGCGCGTTACTCGAGTACGAGATCCTCGCGGAAAATCCATTATCGAGACTCGTAAAGCTGCGTCAATTATGTAGCGGACATATTAAGTTAGACTCCGGCGAAATTATCGAGGTCAAAAACGAGAAACTATCCGTATTACAAGAATTACTCGAGGGATACGAGGACGATAAGAAAATCGTTATTTTCGCAGAGTTTAAGTATTCTATCTCGAAAATTTCCGAGTTACTCGCAAAATTACGAGTTAAAAATGTCGTGTTAGACGGCGACCAAAAAGATAAAACGATATGGAGAAAGTTCCAGGCGGATAAACGGATCCGCGTTATCGTGTGTCAATATCAAACGGCGAGCGCCGGTATAGATTTGTTCGCGAGCGATACTATGATTTTTTACGAGCCGACTCTCCGATCTCAGATTTTGGAACAGGCTCGAGACCGAATACATAGGAGCGGACAATCTAACAAATGTAGTTATATCCATTTACTTACGAGAGGTACGGTCGAGGTCGATATATACCGCGCGTTAGCCGGTTATAGTGATTTCTCCGAGAAACTCTTTACCGAGTATATGGAGGGTTACAAGAGGAGTTATAACTCCTAAAATTTTTAATCGAGTTTACTCAATTTCGTAAAAGGAGGGTTTAACATTGATTGTATTAGAATTATTGGATACTTGTCCGGAAATCCATATCGCGGATACGTTTATAATAACCGGTGAAAAAATTGAGCGATATAAAAAACCGATGTGTTCGGTTAGCGGTGGAGCCGATAGCGATATGATGATCGACATTATATCTAAGGTTGATTCCGATAAAAAAACGATATTTGTATTTTTCAATACCGGGTTGGAATATCGAGCGACTCTCGAACATTTGGATTATTTAGAGAAAAAATACGGTATTCAAATTTTACGAGAAAAGGCTATAAAACCGATACCGATATCCTGTAAAAAGTACGGCGTACCTTTTTTATCTAAGCACGTTAGCGAAATGATATATCGCCTCCAAAAGCACGATTTTAAATGGGAGGATAGACCTTACGAGGAATTGGTCGAAAAATATCCTAATTGTAAAAGCGCGTTACAATGGTGGTGCAATCGTAAAATTCGCAACGACGGAAAAATCGGTATGTTGAATATCGATCGAGATAAGTATCTTAAAGAGTTTATGATCCAAAATCCTCCGGATTTTCCGATTTCCTCGAAATGTTGTACGCATGCTAAGAAAAACGTAGCGCGAAATTTTCGTAAAAAACATAACGTAGATTTGGAAATGGTAGGTATTCGGAAATCCGAGGGTGGTATCCGGTCGGTACAGTATAAAACTTGTTTTACACCTGGTTACGATTGCGATAGCTACCGTCCGATATTTTGGATTACCGATGATGTTAAGAAATTATACTCGGAAACTTACGGAGTAAAAAATAGTCGGTGCTATACGGATTACGGATTATCTCGTACCGGTTGTGTCGGTTGTCCTTTTAATAAAAATTTCGAGGACGAATTATATCGTATTCAGAAACACGAACCGTTATTGTTTAAGGCGGTAAATAATATATTCGGTAAGTCCTACGAATATACTCGTAAATATAGAGAGTATGTGATTAGTCGAGAGACTTTTTAATTTTGTTTACTCAATTTCAATAATGATTAACGAGGAGGCGAAAATATGTTGAATATGTGGGAGCTTTTCGGAATGAAAAATAAACGTCGCTGCTCCGTTTGCGGTTGCATTTTGGAGCCGGATAGCGAGTTAGATATTTGCGAGTGTTGTCTCGACGAATTGTTAGGAGATAATCCGGGAGAGACTGAGGCGGTTGACGAATGAATATTTATATATACGATATCGAGGTTTTTTCGGACGATTGGATCGTCGTCTTTCGGCGACCGGAGGACGGCTCTAATCATATCGTAATCCATAACGATAACGCTCGTTTACGAGAGTTTTTAAGTCAGCCGGATATTATAATCGGAGGCTTTAATAATAAGCATTATGATAACTGGATCGTCCTTACGATGATCCTCGGCGGTAGTAATATCGAGGTTAAGCGGCATAGCGAGTTTATTATCGGAGGCGGTAACGCCTGGGAATTTCCTTTTATTCAGTTTCAAAAATTACCTTGTTCTACGTTCGATTTAAGAGACGATATCGCGGATCCCGGAATTAGTCTTAAGGCTATAGAGGGAAATCTTAACCTCCCGATCGTGGAGAGCAGCGTCGATTTTTCAATCGACCGTAAACTCACTCCGGAGGAATTGGAGGAGGTTATCCGCTACTGTAAGTATGACGTAGACTCGACCGTTAAATTATATTGGGAGCGTAAAGTTAATTACTTGGACGCTAAGGCGCTCGTCGGAGAAATGTACGGCGTACCGGTGGAGGAGGCTCTCGGTCTTACTAACGCTAAGTTATCCGCTAAAGTCCTCGAGGCTAAGGCGGTCAAGCGTACCGACGAGAGAGATTACGTAATACCGGATAATATCGACGCGGATTTAATACCTAAAGTAATACTCGATTTCTTTTTACAGATCCGAGATAAGTCGATCCCGGACGCTAAGTTATTCGGAGCCGGTAAAGGCTCTAAGGGTATGACGCTCGATATTATACTTAAAACCTCTTACGGCTCTTGTCCGGTTACGTTCGCCTGGGGAGGCGTTCACGGTGCTAAGCCTTGCGTAACCGTCGAGGAGACCGAGGATCGCGTAATCATTAACCAGGACGTCGGCTCCCTATATCCTAACAGTATGATAAATTTCGGGTATACGTCTCGTAGTATGGCGGATCCGGAGGCTTATCAAAAACTCGTTATTAAGCGACTCGGTTATAAAAAGACCGCCGGAGATCTGAGTAAAAAACTCGCTAAGCAATTCGGCGACGATTGGTATAAGCGTACCGACGAAATCCTTAAAGACTGCGACGAGGAGACCGCTACCGATATTAAAAATCAGATTGATTTTAATAACAAACAGTCCGCGCTAAAACTCGTTATAAATACGGTTTACGGAGCTATGTTAAACCTCTATAACGACCTCGCGGATAGGTGGGCAGGACGTAGCGTATGTATCTCTAATCAATTAGCTATGACAATGCTAATTGTACAGTTATCGAAACAATGTAAAACTATCGATTTCGTTAATATCAATACTGACGGTATTATGTTTACGATCGACCGATCCGAGGTCGAATTATCCGAGGCGATAGTCGCTACCTGGTGCGAGATTACACGTTTCGAAATGGAGCGAGACGACTTTAAAAAGGTAATTCAGAAAGACGTTAACAATTATATAGGTATTACGCCGGACGGTAAGTTTAAGACTAAAGGAGGGTATGTCTCCCTCTATAAAGGTGGCAATTTTAAGACTAACAGCCTACAAATTATACATAGGTCTATAGTCGAGTATTTAGTAAACGGCGTACCGCCTGAGAAAACTATTAACGAGTGTACCGATATTTTCGCGTTTCAGCAGATAATAAAAACCGGCGGTACTTACGAGGGATCTTATCACTATGTAAACGGTGTGCGAGAGCCTATCCAAAAGGTTAACCGAGTTTACGCCGTCAAGGATCCGAAATACGGTCAAGTCGTAAAGGGTAAATGGATTACCGAGAAACGTAAAAAGAATAAAGATACCGGAAAAATGGAGAGTACGCCGGTCTATCCTCCTCAATGGAGCGAGACGATTATATCCGAGTGTCCGACTCATACGTTTATCGATAATGAGAACGTCTTAACGGTGGACGATCTCGATAAAGATTACTATATCGATATGGCGAATAAGCGTATCGATAAGTATATAAATATCGATCCTACGGTAGCTCGTAAGATTGAAAAAATAACTAAGGAGGTTGTTATCATGGCAACAGAAAAAGCAGCAGTAACCACAAAGGCGGAGACTATGAACGTCTACGCGAAACTCCTCGAGGCTCGTAAGCGTTTCCTCGAGACCGGAATTAAAAAGACCGGAGTTAATCGCTACGCGGAGTATAAGTATTTTACTCTCGACGAGATTATCCCGGTAAAGCAGACGATTTTTAAGGATCTCGGTCTCGCGGACGTTATCTCGTTCGACGATCGCGGAGCGTGGCTCACAATTTTTAACGTCGATAATCCGGAGGAGCGTATCGGATTCGGTAGTCAGCTCGCGCCTGACGAGTCGATGATTAAAAATCCTATCCAAAAGGTCGGAGCTATTCAGACTTACGTAAGACGTTACCTTTACCTCTTGGCGTTGGATATTATCGAGTCTGACGGCATCGAGGAGACTACCGGAAAGCCTGTCGACGAGGATAATAATCCGGTTGAGGCTCCTAAAAAGTCTAATCGTCCGGCTACCGCAGAGGAGCGCGAGGAGACTAAAACAGAATTGATTAACAAGGGCGGAGAGGCTACTCCTACTCAGATCAAGGCAATTAAGAACGGTCTTAAAAAGCTCCGCGAAAAGGACGAAAAGTACGAGCCTTATATTAAGGAAATCGTAACTAAACTTAAAGCCGGTATCGCTAAGGCTGAGGCTGAGGACGTGCTTATCGAGATCGGAAATAAAATCGAGGAGTAAGTCGTGAGATTTGGTCAGACCGTTTACACGGTTAACGAGAAAACTAACGAGGTCGAGGAGTGGGAGTACGTGAACGTATTTTATACCGTATTCGGTAAACTCGCTCATTTAAGAAACGGTGAAAAATTTTGTTTTACGTCCCTTAATCGCCTCTACGAAACGTACTTAGACGCGTGGGCGAGTACCAAAATCGAACATATTTTTTTAAACTGAGTTTACTCAATTTCGTTAATATAGGAGGTATTAACTAAATGGAATTTTTGCAAGACGGACGTATTAAGGTGGATCCGCCGAAAAAGCCTAAGAAACTCACGGCGACGCGTTTCGCTACGATCATGGGTTTAAACGCGTGGTCGACTCCGTTCTCGGCGTGGTGCGAAATGACTCGTACATACGAGGAGCCGTTCGAGGACAATATTTACACGGCAGCCGGTAAAGTTATCGAGCCTAAGATCTGCGAGTATCTGAGAAATCGATACTTTATGGAGATTAAGAGTCCGACGGACGTATACGGCGAGGATTATTTTAAAAAGACCTGGGGCGACTTTTTCCCGGATCAGGACGCTCTCGGCGGTATGTGGGACTTTCTCGGAGACGATTTTGTCGTCGAGGTTAAGACTACTAAGCGCGTAGAGGATTGGAAAGGCGTCGACGGTAAGGTCGAGCCTCCAATCTATTATAAGCTCCAGGCGTCGTTATACGCCTATCTCCTCGGTTTCGACGACGTCGTTATGACGTGTAGTTTCCTCGAGGCTAAGGACTATCCGGTCGATCTCGGTAACGGTAAGTTCGACACGGCTCCGACCGAGGCGTTTACGCCTAGCGTCGATAATACGGTC
>CAJGCM010000008.1 GCA_904501765.1 uncultured Clostridia bacterium
GTCGAGGAGTCCGAGAAAAAACGCGATTTTTTGACCCGGGGTAGACCCGTTACCACCTCTCAGGGTTCTGATACCCTTTCGGCTCAGCGTAAGCTCCTCTCTTGTGAACCCGCTCGTGACAGTCGTGGCAGAGCGGCATCAAATTGTTCCAGTCATATGCCAGCTCTGGAGCGGCTTTGAGCGGGACAATGTGATGCACGACGGTTGCTTGCGTGAGCTTATGCTCTTTCTTGCACATAGTGCATTCGTTGTGCCCACTCCTGATCTTCTTGATCGACAGCAGCCTCCAGTCCCACGAACCGTAGAACTTTTCGAGGGCGTTACTTTCGATGAGGCCTTTGATCTGCTCTGCCGTGTACTTCATGCTCTTGCACCTCCCGCAGAAATAAAACGCCCTAGTGGCAAGACTAGAGCGTTTCTTTGCTTTTTGTTCGCAAAGTTCAAGAAAGGATGATTCATCTCGGGCTTTCGCCCTTAATAAAATCATATCACAACAAAAACGAACAGAACGAACAGTTTTTTGTATATTTTTTCAGCTTTTTTGCGCTTTGAGATAACGGTTTGCGATCATGCGGCACGCATCGGGCGTGTTGTTGACTGCAAATGCCACCTGAGTCCATGAGCGGCCGTGGATATACCTCTCACGGAAGATCTCTCGGGTCAGAGCATCAGGAATGGCGGCGATGAAGGCAGTCACAGCATCCACCGTCGCATAGTCGTTCTTGCTTCCACGCCCAATCTCTATCCTTCGGCGGCAGAAGCGGTAGCGCTTCAGCGTATCTTTCTCCACTCGACGAACCCCTCTCTCAAATACTTAGCTTTGTACCCTTCCGGTACAGTCGGACATAGATATAATACAAACCTGTCTCGTCTCGAAAGAACTCTTCACAGGTCGCTACATCGTGGTTTGGGTAAAGCTTGCGGAAAATATTCTCTGCTTCTCCGCTCTCGGCGATCGCGCAAACGGATCTCTTTGAGAACTTGCTGTCGTTGTTCTTTGGCTTCGGACGCTCACAGTTCCGAGAGCACGACCAGCTGCGGCGAGCATTTCCACACTTATCACCGCCGTCTTGTTTTGCCTTGACGAAGTAACGGGACAGACCGGCGCAGCCATCTTCACAGAACTGTAGCGGGCGGACATCAACATATCCGAGACCCCAGAGGTCAGCTATGTCTTTGGGCGTGATGCCTTTGCCGCTGATCACGAGATGGAAGTGGATCCTTCCCGAGTGAGAACCCACCTCGATCGTTTTGACGTACTTGATCCTCGGCAGATCCTGAGATGCTCTCAGTCTGTTGAGCTTGGTGAGGAATCTGCGGAAGCAGTACTCGGCGGCCTTGAGGTCCGGCTGCTCGCGAAAGGTCAGAGTGACATAGTAATCCTCTCCGGAAAAGTTAGCACAAATCACGCGATTAACCTCACGCTCTCGGTTCTTTTGGTTCAGTGCCTGCTGAGCCTGCTTGCTAGGCTTGCGACGGGTGTGCCTGGTAGGTGAGATCCTGCACTCGAACACGGGGAAGATGTTCAGCTCGGTGAAGCTTCCACAGTCAAACCTCTGCTGCCTGTATCTCATCTTGCTCTTCATGCCGATTCCTTCCTCTCTGCTTAAACAAACGTTCTTTATCTCTCGGATTATTAATACCCATTACGAGCTCCCATGTGCGCCGGTCGGCGCACTTTTTCCGGAGCTATACTATTATAATATATAAAGGATATATAGTCAGGTGTATTTTTCCATATATTCACCGTAACTTATACCGAGCTTCTGAGCCTCGATAACCGCTTCGGTGATGGTCGGCCCGCCTCTTTCCGCACGCTTTGCGCGGCGTATCTCTGCCGACTTGGACACTGCCTTCCTGGTTTGGAAGAGCTCTCTGTCGTTTTTCTTGCCCTCATTCTTGATGTACTTTGCACACTCGGCACAGTATCTACGGTTCCCTTTCTTGTCGATGGGCACTCCGCATATCTTGCACGTGGAGTCTCGCTCTTTTTTGCACTCAGGACAGTAGAGCGAGAACGGATCCGAAGTAGTATATGCGATGCTGCACTTGCAGCACTTCTTCTCGATGGTCTTTGTTTTCTCGCAGTTCGGGCAAAGTTCCGAGTATTCGTTATCGGACTCGAAGACTTCGCCGCAGTTCTGGCAAACATAAATATACTCTCCGTTCATTTCAACGCTCCTCTTCGTAGAGCTCGATCTCGCCGGTACGCGCCGATCGGCGCGATGAAAGGATGGTAAGATCGAAGAAGCAAGCCGGGGCGAGCCCGTAGGCGTAGTTGGCACCGCTAGTGATCAGAATGCCACTACTCGTAACGTACCGCACATTGTAAGCGTTGGAAGCGTTGGGAGTGATAGGGGTGCCGCAATGCCACGGAGTGACGGTCCACATACCCTCGCCGAAAAGCGGTACGATGTCCCTGTATTTGCGGTACTCGTCCGCGGTAAGCGGAGCGAGGTAACTGCTTGCGGCACCATACGCCTTATCTCCGTTGTCGGCTGTAAGATCGATCTCTCGGGATATGAGATCTTTTTTATCAAAGTTTTCGGAGAGGAACTTGCCATTTAGCCAGCTGTTGAGAGTACTACTTCTCCAGTCGTTCCTATTGTTTTCATCAAAACTATGCTCACCGATACAGTTTGCTGTGATAGCAAATAGTATCGTCTCTTCGGCTTCGAGACATATAAACTCTCTGTCTCTGTAATAGAAGTGATCTCCGCGCTTGATCCCGCAATATTCATAGCAATCGTCGTAGTCTTCTTCGGCATCGTCGTAATATCCGCCATCATCCCCAAGCCCGCTACAAGCAGCGTTATATAGAGCCGAACCTATCTGTGCGAGCTCGTGAAGGAGATCTTCGCTTTCACCTTTAATACTAATATTAATTCTGTCTTTGTCTGTTTTTGCATAAATCATTTTAGTTTTCCTCCTCATATAAATTTGCTTCTTTCAGGGATTCGAGTAATATCTTTTGCCCGTTAAGTGCTCTTGACATCCCGAAGTAGAAATCTTCACTAATGCGAATACTGTTTAAAATAGATTTTGTGATTTCTTCAAGTGAAGATGCTCCACACGCTGTTTTATGAACAAATTTCTCTAAACGCTCACAGTATTTTCTAGTGCTTCTGAGATCTTTTTCCAAGAATACAACAATCTCACGATCATCGTATCTGTCGATTTCATCTCCTGCACGTCTGAGTTGATTTTTAAATCTTTTGACGGCTGCTTGATATAATTCTTTATCTTCGTTATTCATTGTTTTCCTCCCTAATTTTTGAAAAATCGGTCAAATACTTCTTTTATATTGCCATTTACGACAGTACCGCACTCAGGGCAACTGCATTCCCATCCGCTGTCATGCTGATTTCCGCCGTCGTAGAATTGACTTTCACGTTTGCTGGCAGCAAATTGGCAGCCACAGTGATGGCAGCTGTAGTACAACAAATCATCTTCCAGCTTTCTGCCGTGTTTAAGAATTTTCATCGCTTTGAAGCACTCCTCTCTCAGAAAGGATCCTTTTCACATCCGGATCCTTTAACGCTTCAGCCATTCTGGAGCCATTGATCACTCTGCCGCACATCGGGCAGAAGAATGTGTCGATCTCCTCGGACCAGTAGGCAGGCTCCGGAAAGCCGTATGCTTTCGGATCTTCGTACTCATATATTATCTTTACATTTTTGATCTTCGATCTTTCGTTCTCCTTACAGAACTTGCAAGAGTCACTTTTCCAACTTATTATTTCGATCATTCAGTTCTCCTTTCTGCCGGCTTGGCATCGACTGCCCACTCCTCGGCAACTTCCATTACTTTCCCGAGGTAGTACGCGGCCAAACTTTCGCCGCTTTCTTTCAAGCTTGATATATTAAAATTGCAGTAGTCGATTATCTCATTGACAGATATCATTATCTCTTCTTTGTGATTTGCGCCGGTTGCAGGAGCAGCATTTTCTTTGACTGCCTCTTTAACTCCACGAAGCTGCGCACACGCTACACCTTGCCGGCGGGTGGCTAAATATGCTATGTTGGTATCGCAGTATTCGACTATATCGTCAACACGCACCATTTTCATCAGTGCCATCCCCTTTCAATCCACCGCGTCTTGCATTTCCCACTCGTCAACCGGCACCAAATCGCGGTCGGCAAAGTAGCTATATACGACAAAGTCTAAACCGTTGGAGACAAAATGGAGCACGCCGTGCCTGTGATCTCCGTATGCTTTGGTGATGTTGTACTTTTCCATAAGTGCCTTAAAATCCCGGCAAAACTCATGCTGTTTTTCAGTCATATCGATATCTCCTTTCACAGGCTCAGCTTGAGAGCGTCTGCATCTGTCGGTCTCACATCTCTACCTCCTCGTTGAGCCATGCCTGTATGCACCCCTCGCAGTCGGTCTGAGCAAGCCCCTCCGGAGCCGGTACACACTCAGGCTTGCGCTCGCCGACTATCTCGATGGGGCAGAGCTTGTGGCTGCTGCGGTTTATGGTGACCATCAGATCATACAGCGCGCGGTTGCGGAGCTTGTCACGGTTTGTCATCGTCCTCACCTCTCAATATCTCACCCAGCCATTCTATGACCTCTAGCATTGTATCACCGCCTCACGTCGCCGGAGCAAGCCCGAGCTGTTCGGCAGGAGAGTCAGACCTTTTGGCGGCGGGTTTTATATCTTTATCGCTCATTTATATCGCTCCTCCCAAAAATAAACGTCTCAAACTGCCACCCTGAGCTTATGTGTCGCCTTGCAATTTCTATCGTTCTTTGCGTGTTCGCATAGCATTTCGGGCATAGTTTTGTGCCATCGACAGACTTTCCACAAGTTGAGCAGTGCTCTCCGTCCCCGAACATAAATTTCGGCAAAACACCTTTGCCCCGCGCTCTTTTGTGGTATTCCCTGCGGTCTTTGGCGTGACAGATCGCACATCTTACTTTCCCTGTCTCGGGCGTGCGTTTTCCGCATTTTGTACATAGCCCTTGTGATTTCAGATAAACCGTGCGTTCTCTGTGGTACTGCTTCGTTCTTTCTTTGCGCTCTTTGCGGTGACGTTCGTAGTTCCTGCGATTGGCTTCCCGCACCTTCTCGCGGCATCGAAAGCACCGTAGTTGCCCCTGAACGGCGCTCTCCTGCCCGCACGCTATGCAGATACCGTTATCTTTGTACCATCTTCTCAGCTCTGTCATTTTCTTCACACTCCAATCTGTCAAGCACCCCGCTGAGATATAGTGCCATAGTCTCTATCACTATGCTGTTGACTATCGTACCTATATCGTCCAGTGGCATATACTCTACGGGATCGCCTTGCCGCTGCCCGCCTGTTTTCTGAATCATCGCCTGCCGCAGTTGGTCACAAAGCTCTTTCAGCGTTGCAACATCTGCTTTCTGATAGCCCATGCGGAGATAATTCCACATCATCTCGAGCTGTCCTTCGTCGAGCCGCTTTGTTGTTGGTTTAGCCATTCTATCACCCCGTATTATCAGCTGTCCATCGTCTGAACGCTTCCAAATTGTGTTAATCAACGCCAAATACAGAGAAGGCTTTTATTGCCTCTTCTGCAGATACGCCCGCCGCAAATACGCAATCTCCATATGCTACAGCGACAGGCTTGCCGTCTGCATATAGTACTGAATCGGGCTCTTTCTGTTTGAAATACGTATCGCAGTAAATGCACTGAGTAGCAGTCCTAGCGACACTCGCTCCACAAACAGGGCATATATGTGGCTCCAGCATAGCTGTCACTCCTTATATTACATATTTTTTATGTGCTGCTTCCAGTTCTTCTTCTGTTAGGTCAAGATATATTTGGGTAGTAGCCAGATTTTCATGACCCAGCATTTTTGAGACCATCTCAATCGGCATTCCTCGCCGAAGTGCAAAGGTTGCGCTTGTTCGCCTAAATTTGTGCGGGTGGGCGTTTTCAACGCCTGCACGCTTTCCTATCTTTCGGACTGTTGCTTCGACAGAGCTTGTATTTCTTTTGCCGTCAGCTATAGCCTCGGGATTCTTGTACCATTCACGGCAGCCACGACCTCTTTGACCTCCTCCTTTTACAATTGAAACGCTTTTCGGGAAGATATAAGGATTCATGTCATTTCGATCATTCAAATACTTTGCCAACGCAAGCTGAGCCTTTGCTGTCAAATATACCGTGCGGTATTTATTACCTTTGCCCTTGACAACGATCTTTGAATCCTTTATCTCATCTATCTGCATTCCGCACAGCTCTGATACTCTGCAACCGGTGGACAGCAACACCTCAATGATAGCCGTCTCCATTGAGGTCACGCAAGCACTTCGGAGCTTTTCGCATTCCATTCCCGTGAACGCTTTCTTTTTTCTTTTCTCCTGTTTTATTGCATCTATTTTCGCTGTTGGATTTTTCGCGATCAGTTCTTCATCGTTTAGCCAAGCGAAGAACGAACGCATATATCTTAATTCGTTGTTCGCAGTAACTTTGGAAATGCCATCTTGGGTCATTCTGACAGCGAGATATAGCCTTATGTCATCAGATGTTATCTCTAGCACCGATTTGCGCAATTTTGTAATTATCTTTGAAAGCTCTATTCTGTACTGACTAATTGTTCTTTCGGTGCATCCTTTAACCAATTTCGCAGCTAGAAAACGATTTATAAATTCATGATTCAAAGCGCGATTTGGAAGCGCAAGATGGGTCTCCATCTGTTCGATATTTATATCTTTCATGATGATGTACAGTTTCTCCGCAAAGCCATCTGTGTCAGCGCCCCTCGCCTTAGCTTCAGCTACTATATCATTTATCAGTCGGTCTTTTTCCATTACCAATCCACCGCCTCGTCTATTGCCCTTTTCTGCTGCTCCTGCGACTGTCTCAAATAGATCTGCGTTACATTAACGCTCCCGTGTCCAAGCAGATCGGCAAGTAAAGCTATGTCATTTTTACGTTTGATGAATTCGATTGCAAAGAAATGTCGAAACGAATGCGGATGCATAACCTCTTTTGGTATATCGTATTTTATTGCGAATTTTTTCAACGCTTCGGATATACCTCTGTCAGTTATTGGACCGCCACGAGCGCTCTGCATTACAGTGTCGTTATCCTCTAACTTATCAAGATAATGACTTATATCATCAACAAGAGATTTCGGAAAAAGGATAGTTCTCATGTGAGCTTTTGCGTTCATTGTTACATATCCTCTCAAAAGGTCACATTTTTTCACTCGATTAGCTTCATTTACGCGCATTCCCGTCCTTGCCAGCAGCTTTATATGAACGAGCCACCTTTCGTTATTGTCAGCTTCAAGCCCCGCAATAAGCTTGTCATATTGCTCGGGAGTGATTACATTCTCAAAGTGTGTTAACTTCGGTTCCTTTATGTTTTTTATCTTCATCGGAATTTCTTTATAATCGCAATATCTCATGATGCCTGTCAGTCTCAGATTAACTGTCTTAGGTTTAAAGTTCTGCGTCAGCCATTGCTTGTATAGGATAACATTAGACTTTGTGACTTCGTCAAACATCGTTGCGAACTTCGTAATGCTGTATATATACGCTTCAATAGTTGAAGCAGATAGTTCCTCTTCATACAGATAGTTCTTGTAACCAGCTATGTCAAGCATTTATCCAACACCTCACAATATCTTCTCATTTCCCATATCTCTGAAAACCACATCGGCGTATACCATATATCGCTGCCATTATTGGCTTCCGTGAGCGGATTCGTCAGCGAGTCTCCGAGTTTGATTTTCCCCGCATAGCCCTGCAAGCTCAGCTGTATATAGCACATCATCACCGCCACATGGCTAATATCTTGAGCATAGCAGGCAACATAGTCCTGTGCGCTGAAGCCTAACTCGTTCATTCTTTTCTGACACTCATTAGCCGCCGCTATGAGCAGTGCGCCACCGCCGCAGGCGCAGTCAAAAACAGTCACCGGTTTTACATCATCAACGCATTTTATCTCTCCAAGAGACTGCTGAGCCATCATTTTGCAAATGTTATACGGAGTAAAAAACTGACCGTGCCAGTGAGAGCCGAGATCAAATGACATATACAGATCTCCGAGAAGATCCTGTTCTCTGTTAATTTCCGTCTGATTTACTATCTCGGCAAATATTCTCAAAAACGTCTGCATTTCGTTCTTGGAATACTTCGACACTATGTTCAAATATTCTTTTTCGCGCTTTTCATAGTACCGCTTGTCAACGGTGTTTGAGATCATCAACGCGAACATTGTCATGCCATCCTCCCAGAGCTCCCAGAGCTGGTGAGCGCCGGTTATTGAACTGAAAAGTCTGCTCAGCTCCTTGTATTGAGGTTTCAAGTATTTTGCCATAGTCCGTCACTCCTAACTTTGTCGAGCTTTTCTGTATTGTAAAGCCTGAAGACCATACCTCTGATTGCCTTTGTGGAGTGCATTGGGATTTTGCTGCGTATTGCCTCATAATTACCCCCCCTCTGCAATGATTCGCTGAAGCAACTGGATCTCAGATTGAGTCCAAGGTGTATGAGGAGAATTTCTGAGAGGACGGTATTTCGTTCCGATGCTGATCACCCTTCTGGCGACAGCTCCTTCGGAGCGCCCGAGTCGCTCTGCTATCTGATCTGTTGTATACTTGTACGACTTCAGAAGCGATATAAGGAGCTGGTCTTCGTATTCTGTCCAGCGCTTCTTAGCTACAGTCTTCTTAACTAGGCGCGATCTAATCGAGTCGTTTTTTCTTTTTGTCTTCGCCCATTCAGGCTCTTTACCAAGCAAGCCCTCAGGCAGAAGCGACAGATCTATTCTGGATTGGTTTGTTTCTGCCCATGCCCAGAATTTATCCAATTTCACGACCTTAAAGTAAGAACGATTTACTCTTTTTCGGGTCACAGGGAGACCTAATTCGTCAATCCATATCTTGGCCGAGTATTGCACGTAGTCTCGTCCTAACGCCTTCATGAGCTGATTTAGAGATACATAATCCCCAGCATCGAGCCACGCTCCCAGACGAAGCTTTTGAGCTTTCAACTTAACGGCATTAACACTTCGATTGAGTTCTCCCGCTATTTTCGGTATAGCCTTGCTTCCCCAGTTTTCAGAGAGATATTCGATTTCTTCCCTAGTCCAATTCGGTTTGCATCCCATAGCACTTCACCTACTTTAATGTCACTCCTTTTCCGAGCTGTGCTCCGGCCTTCCGGAAATGGCTCTGAAAGTCAGCAAATCGTCAAGCCTTTTGGTGCATGATACCGAATCTAAAACGCCACCAAGAGGATTTTTCTTAGTCTTTTCTTTCTCTCCCGAGAAAATGATCTCGGATTCGATCATCCCGAAGAAAGGAATGCTATTGATAACTCCGTTTGCTATTCGGCTTTTGATCTCTTCTCTTAGAACGCTATCAAATGCGGAACGACCCACGAACATCACTCCTTTCCCAGATTCTCGATCACGGCAGTCAGCCACTTGATCACGCCCTTCGAGAATTTTTCCCTTTCCTCACCCTCGAGCTGGGACACTTTTTCGACGAAAGCGTTGATGTTCTTCTGGGTTTCCTCAAAGTATACCTTGAGTGCAGCTCGGCGCTCAGCTTCATCAGCAGAGCGTGTCTTCTTTTCGATGGTCGACATCTTATCCTCTGCGGCTGAGAGCTTTGCCTCGTACTCAGCCTTGATTGCAGAGATCTCTTTCTGGTGTTCTGCATCAGCTTCGTTCTTGATTTTCTCAATTTGTTCTGCCGAAGGCGTGGCGGATGAGAGCTGCTCTTTGAGCAGCATGATCTCGCCGTCTTTTTCTCCGATCGACTCTTTGCTCTTTTTCTTCTCAGCTTTTAACTTCTTCTCGAGATCCTTGATCTTCTTCTCAGCATCGTCGAGTTCGCGCTGCTTTTCGGCAGCAGCCAGATCCTCGCCGGACTTGGCTTTTTCGAGTTCTTCTGTGAGTAGACTGAGCTGCTCACCGAGCCCTTGCTTATCCCTTATAAGTTGTTTGACTTCGGCTGCGGTCATGCCCGCTAAATCCGTTTCGGCCACCAGTTCGGCTGCACCACGCTCTCCCAGAGCCGTGAGTATTTCAAGGCGCTCGATCCCGAGCCCCTGATTTTCGGCGATAAAACTATCGCTATATGTCTCTACGATCTTTATGTACTTGTACGCCTGACGCTCCTTGAAGCTGTAATCGCCGTTTTCTTCGACGTACTGTCCGAACGACTCATATCCGAGGTGGCTGTAATACTTGCCGTCCCTCATGGCTTTGAGCTGTCTGCCCATCTCGTAAAGATGTGTAACTGCTTCTCCTGCATGATGGATGATAGCCTCGTGTATCTTTACTGCCTCTCGCATCTGCGGAGTGAGAGCAGTGTCTATAACGGGGATTCCCTGAATAGTGGTCTGTTCTTCTGTGTATTCTGTGATATCATGTACTTCCGGCATAATCTTTCCTCCTTAAACTGCTACCGTCATCGGCTCTTGCTTTTTGCCGAGCTTTTCTCTTTTCTTTAGCTTCTTATATCCCTTCGGATCCATAAGAAATTTTGAAAACTCCTTTTCAAAATCCCTTATCTCCTGCGGTTTTTTATTATACATCTCGTTCGCGTAGCCGTGACACTGTACTATATGCTGTCTGTTTCCCCACTTCCCGCCTATCTCTATCGTATAGTACGGAGTGTTGGGCTCTGCCTTTTTCCGCAGAAAAACGATTATGCACTGACCCTTAGCATGACGGTCGGCATATCCGCCTACACAGTGATGCAAAACCTTGCCCTCTGTGATGATCTCCTGGATGCTCTCGGGAATCTTGATAACCAGATCTCCGAGCTCAAACCTGTACTGCTTTTCCAGGCGCTTGGTGAGCGCCGCCATTTCCTTTGTCTCTTTCTCGATCCTCTTGGCATTGAGGACGTTGATAGTAGCTGCGTGTGCTTCAATGAGATTCTTGGGGTAGAGGACGTTATGCACGCTTAGGTCAAACCCGAGCTCCTCGGCATCGTGGGTGTAGTCCGCCCAGGTCGTGAGATTGTTAGACAAGATACCTTTAAATCGGGACAGGTAGTTGAGCGCCTTTGTGACTGTGATGCCATACGGCTTTTTAAGCAGGGTAAACAGCTTATCGGGATAACTGATATCATGATAGATGTTGCGAAATTGCTCAACAGATATCTTTACGCCCGCTCTGGTAAGCTTGCAGTACTCTGCTGCCTTCGGCGGAGCGATATCATACTCTAACATTTCTTTCGCCTGCTGCGGCGATAATATTTTGAAAAATCCGGAAGGCTTAGTTGCATTCCAATTGAAATACCGCTTGTTCCATGCGCCGAACTCGACCGCCTCGCACACATATTGTTCCATGCCCGCTTTTAACATCATTTCGAGCTGAGGATATAAGGTATAAGCACAGATGTATTTCATCAGCTTCGGACATTGGCTATATCCATAGTAGCCGTATATGCCGGCTCTTTCTTCGATTTTTTCCAGATACAGCTTATATGAAGAGTACCTGAGAAAGGAGCTATGCAATACCGATTCGTTTATGAATGTATATATCGGCACTGCTCCATAAGGACCGGCGTTGAAAGGCTCGGTAATCTTGGTTCGGGTCTCATGCCATCCATCATAGTACGATGGCTTTTCTACTCGGACATCACCCGGTGTGAAGTGGTATATTGCCTTTTCGTATAGTTCGATCTGCGGTGAGGGGTCGTATTCGCCCGAAGTGTAATTCTTGTTGAGCCAGTTTTCCCAGGGATCGCCTTCGTATGCTTTAGCGGCATATACTGCATAGGCTGTAACTTCATTCTCACTTTCCTTATGCCAGATTATAAAAGCCTTGCGGACGGTAAGCGACTTTTTACCTCTGCTCTTGTGGAAAAGCGTTCCTAAATGCTTGCACTTAGGACATACCGCAGAATCGTTATGCTTAAGGGTAAATCCCTCTGTGCATATCTCGGAATAGGCAGCTATATACTCGGAACGGCAGCGGGAGCACTGACAAACATATTCGGCTGTGGGACTTCTGCCCGCTCTCTCGTAAAAAATGTACTGCGGAAACCATTCGTTCATCTGCTTCCTTATATGGTCGCTGTATATCGTACTCATGATGTGCCTCTCAATCGAAGAGATCATCGAAACTGAGGCCGATGCTCTGTTTCTGAGGTGCGGCAGCTTCGCCGATCAGGTCTATGGTAAGGTTCATGTGTACGGTCGCCCCGGTAAAGTAAAACTCCACAGCTCTCTTGTATACTTCCAGATCGGAGATGCTCTGGCGAGCTCCCTTGACAGCGCTCTCAATACAGTCTTTCAGTTTTTTCTTTCCTTGCACGATAGCCTGAGCAAATTCATCGTCCTGCTCGCAGGACATTATAAGGACGTTGCATACGTCCTTACTAACAGCGTTACCCTGAGGGCTAAGGCTTTTCAGCCCTTCAGCTTCGGTCTTTATTCTTTCGATAGCTTCGTCTTTGTACATAATGAACATCCTTTCTTGCAGTCGACTGCAAATCACTTTTTCTTGACGACAATCTTGCCTTTGTCGATCAGTGAGAAGATCAGGTCCTCGAACTCGAACCGTGCTTTGTCGGAGATGGGATACCTGAGCGGAAGACCTTTGTGTTCTTTGAATTTGGTGTACAGTACTCTCATCGTCTCGTCATTGACGTTGATCCTGTACTCTGTAGGTCTCGAGGATCCCTCGAGGCCGGTGCGGAAAGCGGACTCTGTGATGTAGATCGGTTTACTCACAGCTGCATCCCTCATCGATGATGCATCGAGATCCGGCAGGAGCCTGCCCGAACATGGGACAGTACTTACAATTCTCGGTGGCTTGTGTGCATCCCGTTATAGGGTTGCCACCTGACACTCTGAGGTACCTCTTCGCCTTTGACTTGAGGTGCCATCTGACAGCGTCAGTGAAGCGGTTGACAGCTATAAGGGGATTACAGTTCTGCTCGACTGTCATTATGCTATGCTGCGGTTCTCCATTTAGTAAAATGTCATATTTTTTCTCGGTTGGATGATAAACGAGCTTTACGGCTCCATCATCGAACGAATACAGTTCTCTGGGTTCCATGATGCCTCCTACTTATTGCAGAGCAGCTTCCTGAGAGCATATGCAAATCCTTTGATCTGCCCTGCGAAGCCTGCCTCTTCCCGCTCAGTCGAATCTGATCCGATTATGTTATCTGCTAACTCGATAATCGAGTTGAGAAAGACTTGACAAGTCTCCTGCTCTGTGGTGCAATATAAGTATCCACCATACCGCGAGGTATTGTGTAACACATTTTCATCGTTATCCGTAGCTGTTGCCTCAGCTGCGGATATATTTTTTGCGTCCATGCTTATTTCTCCTTTTGTATTCCCTCCATGCCGGAGTATCGGCAATCTGCCGCCAAGTTTCCCACGCAGCTATCAGCATATTGATCGTTGATATTCCTATAAGGATGGCTTTAGTCAAAATCATTACTCTTCAATTCCTCAACTTCTTCGGGATCCGTAAGTGAGATAGCGGCTCCCCAGTGCACGCCAATCAGGATTCCTATTGCAATTCCAGCAAGTGCAGCAATGAATATATCCATTATTTATCCTCTTTCTTGTCCCCGAAGAGCCGCTTCTTGATGGCTGCAGAAAACGCCACTGCGGTAAACTGCATAAAGAGTCCGCCTTCATCTGTGCCAACCCGCTGCTGCAGCACGTCAAGTTCTTCCTGCTCAGCCTGCTCATAGTCTTCTTTACTTATAAGCTTACTCATTCGTCCGCCTCCTCTATGTTGTATTTCTTTTTTTGTGCCGTTGATTATAGCGCGGGCATTATTTATCATGTGTGATGTCCAACCCATTGCAAGGCAAACCGTGCAGAAATCCTCAAGCGCCCACTGCGGCTTACCGTACGCCGCTAGTATGCGGTTAGATTCTTCATAAAGCTGCATTAGTTCGAGATTGCTGCCGGGGTCAATAGTAATCGTTATTCTCATAGAAATCGCTCCGTTTCTGTTATTCAACCCACATTCGCGGGAGAATCAGTCTGCCTCCCTCTTCTCCCGCCATTCCTCCAGCTCGTCGAGGCTCTGCTGCATCATCCTTGCTCTTGCTCTTCTGTGCCTGAGCTCGGCTTTTTCCTGCCTGTCTGCCTGCTTGCAAATGTAGAGCAGGCACACAAATACCGCGGTGCTCCATAACGCGAGCGCGTGGTCGTGCGCTAGCTCTGCGTAGGTAAGGATAGCCATGTACACAATGACGATGCCAGCTGCAATCGCTAGCTCAATGTCTTTCTTCATCTCCACACCTCCTAAGCGAGAGCCTTCGCTACGTCCATCATGATGCCGACGCAGCTGTCGCCTGTGACGTTTACCGTCCGGGTGCAGCCGTTCGTGTAGAGTATCGTCGCTGCCTCGAAGCCGTCAGGGTCCACGTCGTAGTCGATGTCCATAACATACTCGCGGCTGTGGTTCCTCAGTGCGGCACCCAGAGCCGCGACGAAGTCAGCCTTGAATTCGTGCTTCAACATAATCGCCCCTTTCTCTTCTTGACTTGAGCTGGAGCTTTCCAGCTATAAAATCTGCAGGTTCAATGTTCTCGTGCTGGCAGAAGCGGAAGAGCTCGTCGAGCGTCATGGTGAGCGGATCGTCCGCTCTCGCTTTTACCGTTGACTTCGCTCTGCCGATGATCTTGCCGATCTCTTCGTATGATCTGCCTGCTCTTGCGATCCAGAAGTTATACTTCAGGTTATCGCGGAATCTGTCTATCGGTCTGAGATAAACTTTCGGCATTGGGGTCACCTCTTTCTTGTACCGCTCATCCGGGGGAACGGGCGCGGCGTTTTAATTTCCGGTCACTTGTTCGTGAGAGCTTCTGCTCTCGTAGCCTTTGCCATGTCATATGCAAGCGCCATCTGGAAGAGCGCGTTTGCAAAGACCTTGTCGGCGTAGTCCATTCTGTTCACACCCTGCATGAGCTTGTCGCGAGACATTTCATTCTCACGCTTTTTCTTCTTGTCAGCCATAGTGTCACCTACTTTCTCTGCGGCAGACCGCCCCTGCTGCCGCTCAGGGTATCATATATTAAAGAGGATGTTGATGGGCATATTGATTTTCAAGCCCGCTTCTGCTATAATATAGGCAGAAAGGATTGATTTACATGGAAACCATTTCACGCAAAGATTTTGAACTGCTTTGTAAACACCTTAAAGGGGAGCCTTTTGAAGTTGACTACAAAACAGCTGAACGCTTGGTAGGACTCGGGTATCTTGAACTAACGAATATACCAACGTCCGATCCTGCCGCCTTAGGGTTTAAATACAAAGTGATCGTATCAGAAAATGGCATTGTTGCCTGTGACCATTACGGAGTTGACAGAAAAGACCTGTCACAGGCCAACTTTCGGTCATGGCTTGCAATATGGCTGTCTTTTGCAGCTTTAGCGATCTCACTACTCGATTTCTGTATTAATGCAGCAGACCTATTATAGTTATTACAGCTACTATGCTCCAAGCTGTGGCGGAGAAAATCAGCGAAAACCAACTCAGCCTATCGCTCTGCCTCCGCTTTCTGGCAAGATATATGTCCATTGGTTCCTGCATTTTGTGATCGTAAGCTTCTTTCATCTTCCGAAACACCTTCTCACCCCTCTTTCAATTCTATAGTGGAATGGGCTCATAAATTCTGCGAAAGCTTATTCTTTCACGCCCAGATAAGCGCATACGCTCGCCTTTATGGTCTCGTTAATCACCAGCCCGCCGATTACACCACACATCTGTGTGTAATTCACATTGAGTTTTTCGGCAAGTTCTTTCTTGGTCATGTTCTTATCGATAAGGGCTTTGTCTACTCGCTTACCCCAGATCGGCTTTACTGCCATACTTTCACCTTCTTTCTGTTATTGACAAAAACGTGTGTATGTGATATACTTAAAATGGCTATATAAGAGAATATCACTGTCACTTGCAGAAGCTTTGCTCTTGCAGGACGTTTTTGTATAGCTGTTTTTGTAAAATGGTTTGTGAATGATTATATTATAATTCTAAAATACGGAATTGTCAATAGCAAAATTCTACATTTCGGAATTTTCGTTTAATTGTACAAATTGAAAGGGGTGTTTTTATGTTTTATGAACAATTTGATAACCTATGCAGAAAAAATGGCACTTCACCAACGAGGTTCACTGTCGATAGGCTCCACTTGAGCTCTTCCAAGGTGACTGCTTGGAAAAACGGCTCGATTCCGAAATATGAAATTTTAAAACAGATAGCTGATTGTTTTGGCGTATCCGTCGGATATCTTTTTGACGGTGAACAGAAAAATGCCTTATCCGAGAATGCAAGACGCATAGTTGAGCTATTTGACGATCTTACACCAACTCAGCAGGGGGAGATTATTGGGCGGGCTGCTCTGCTTGCCGAGCAAAACGAAGTTGAATATATAAAAGACGGCGCATGATTAGACCTTTAAGAAGGAGATGATAATAATGAGCGACATGATTGCCTTTATATCTTTTATTTTAGTTGCTACACCTATTATTGCTGTGATTTTGTTCATCCGATCGAAGAACAATGAGCGCAAAAAGCGTGACGAGGAATATTACGCTAAGAAGGCGGCAGAAGGTCATAAACTCGAAGCTGAACGAAGACGCCGCGAAGAAGCTGAAAACAGATTAAATCGTGAACGCCAAAGAAGGCGAGAAATCGAAATCCTGCTGCAGGAAGATCGAAAATTTAAAGAGTCAAACTTTGAAGCCGAGCTGTCTGAAATCCCTTTGGTGGATATCGAACTGTCTGATGATTATATCAATAATTTGCTGGTTTACGAAATGCCGGACGTTACTTTGTCGAAGCCTCGGAACAAAACTAATCTTTCTTCCTATGGTAATTTTGTCGTCATCGACGTTGAAACGACTGGTGTAAAAACCTCTTGCGAAATAATTGAACTTTCAGCTATACGGTTTTTCGAGTTCGAGCCTGTCGAAGCCTTTTCAACTCTTATTAAGCCATCATGCATGATCCCTATCGAAGCGACAGAAATTAATGGGATCACGAACGAAATGGTTTCTGACTCACCTTCGATCAAAGAAGTAATGCCCGCTTTTGTCAAGTTTGTTGGGAAGAGCAATCTTCTGGGGCATAATCTCCCTTTCGATTTAAAATTTGTTTATAAATCCGGATTCGATTTCTTTACTCAAAAGCGCAAGTACTATGACACATTGGAGATTTCAAAAGCTAAGCTTAAAAAAGATAGAAACGACGGCTCCGACTACGATGTCGCCGACTATAAGCTTACTACGCTTTGCGATTATTACGACATTTTTAGAAACAATGCTCATAGGTCGTTATCTGATTGCTACGCTACCGCGTTACTATTTGCAAAATTGCTTGACTTATACGATCTGTTTACTGACAGCGAATTGGAGTAAGCTTATTTTGCTATACGCAATGTGAGAACAAATTTATAAACTTGTTCTTGACAATTCCTTGAAATCGTGCTATTATATAGAAAAAGTTAGATATATCCTGCCAGCCGACGAACTCGGGGGGAACGGGCGCGGTATCAGGAGGTATATAACTATGGCAAAAGCAAAAAAGCTCCCGAGCGGGAGCTGGCGGGTGAGGGTGACGGATCCCGCTACGAAAAAAAGCAAATCGTTTACATCAAAGGACCCAACGATAAAAGGTAAGAGACAGGTCGAGGCAGAGGCAGCGCTCTGGCTTCGGGACGCACGATACGAGCTGGAGCATCCGCCCTTCGGGGAGCTGTGTGACGAGTATATCGAGTCTAAGGTGCCCGTGCTCTCGCCTACCACGATATCAGGGTACCGCAATATCAAACGGAATTCCATGACGAAGATAAACGACCTGCCTGCTGACGAGCTCACGCCCAGAGTGATACAGGCGTGGATCAACGAGCTGACGGCGAAGAAGTCAGCGAAGACTGTACACAACGCATACGGGCTCTTCACGGCGGTTGCAGCATATCACGATCTGCATATATCGCTGGGCAAGATCCGGCTGCCGCAGAAGCAGCGCAAATTTAAGGAGCTTCCGTCGGAAGAGATCGTGCTCCGTACCTTCAAGGGGTCGGACATCGAGCTTCCCGTGCTGCTTGCCGTCTGGTGCGGGCTGCGAATGTCGGAGATCCTCGGCATTCGGAAATGTGATATCAAGGACGGCATACTCACGATCGGTCAGGTGGTAGTGACGGTGGATAACGAGGAAGTTGTGAAGTCAACTGCAAAGACGTACAAGAGCAGGAGACAGATGCAACTCCCACCGCCGATCATGGCGATGATCGACAGCATTGATACAGCTCCCGGTGAACGTATCGAGCAGCGCAAGCACTACCAGATCGCCGACAAGTTCCGCCGAGCTATGCGAGATCAGGGGTACTCCATCACCTTCCACGACCTGAGACACATCAACGCTTCGGTGATGGCGGTGCTCGGGATCCCTGACATTTACGCAATGGAGCGAGGCGGCTGGTCGAGTTCGACCACGCTGAGGCAGGTGTATCAGCAGACCTTCACGGCAGAGCGCGTCAAGGTGGACAAGATCATAGATCTCCACTTCCAGCAGATCTATGATGCCACGAATGCCTCGTAAATTGCCACGAAAAAATAAAATCAAGCGATTACGCGGGGTTTAGGGCACACTAAAAGGGTTCGACTCCCCTTAGCTCCAGAACTGCTAAAAAGTGCGTAATTGCTGCAAACCGCGTGATTACGCGCTTTTTAATACTTTTTTTGTTCGCCATATCGAACAAAAAACACTATTTTTAGGCTTAAATGCCGCAATTCCGGGGTCAAACATTGCCACGAAATTGCCACGAATTTTTTAGCGCCCGTTTCCCCTTTTTCGGCTTGCAGCAGAACGCTTTTTCAGCGTTCTTTTTATTATGTGAACTTAGTACAAACTCTTTAAATTGAATTTGTGCAAGTGTACAAAAATTAGAGTTTGGCTAAATTCTATGTTATAATATAATCAAGATAGCTGAAGCAGGCAGCGCAAAAAATGAGCTGACTGTGAGCGCCTATATCGAGCAGCTCATCTTGGCTCTCTAAAAAAGCGGCTACAATGTAGCCGCTTTTTGCTATTTTATGAAAAGTTTGGCGAAATTCTCACCTGCGATTCCGTTAGGTTTGTATCCGTTCTTGCTGAGCAGATCGTTTACAGCCTTTTCGGTGCCGGCGCCGAAGCCTTTGTCGTCGTTCATCTTGTAGCCGAGGTGCTTTGTAAGATAACGCTTTAGGTAATATACACCGAGGCTCTTATCTCCACGCTTAAAGCCTTCTACGTCAAGCGCTTTTTTCTCTTCGACTTCCGGAAATCTCAGAACACAGTTCCAAGGATAGTTATAATACGTTCTTTTCCAGATCTCTTTTCCGGTCTGATCTCCTGCTTTTCCGTTGTAAATGGTCCCTTTCTCGTTGATGTTCGCCTCGACTATCTTACCGTCTCCGACGTAGATAGCGGTATGGTGCTGCTTGTTGAGCAGCACATCTCCACGCTTGAGAGCTGCTCCTACTCCGAGAGAGATCTGACTTGTGATGTCCTTGAATCCACACTTTATGAAAGCATCATACATATTGCCTGTGTATGTAGCTCCTGCCGTCTTGACTTTAATTCCTGCCTGCTCATAGGATGATATAACGAGGCTAGAACAATCATAATCGGGTGTTCCCCATCGGTAGAGCTGATCATAGCCGTGAGTATCATTTGCTGCAATTTTTTCGGCGAATTTTACTGCATTATCTACTTTTCCCATATTATCACTCCTCTGGATCGTCGTAGTCATAGCCGGTTATTTCCTTGTACTCTTCGGGTGTGATCCAGCCTTTCACTACGGCATTGTATACCTTTTCGATCGACCAGTATCCTTTATCATAGTAGTCCTTGACCTTGTTGTAGTTTTTGCTATGCTTCATCGTCGTTTTCCTCCTCTTCTTCAGTGTCATCGTCGAGGTCTATATCGCACATCATGGCGATATAGTCAAGATTTGCGGTTGTGCGCTCCGCCTGCTCTCTGAGCAGTCTGTTTTCGCTGCGAAGCTGTTCTTCAAGAGTTACGTGTCTCATATACGTTCTCCTCCCATAGTGATTTGTAATATCGATCCATGCTTTTAAGCAGGTTGTGCGAGTTACCTTTTGAGGCATGAGCCCTCCATGACTTATAGCGCTCGTCAGCCTTTTCTCTGGTCATTTCCCCCTGCTTGACTTTATGGACGAGCTTTCTGAGCTTTCTGCGCTCATGAGTGACTTTCTTTGGTAGTATAAGCATAAGTACTTTTCCGGTTTCAGTCAGTTTGAAGCGAAAACCAAGAAACTTGATAGCTTGAGTAAGCGGAAATATTTGTGTTTTCTTTTTGTTGAGCTTTAAGCCTTTCTCTTTGATCTTCTCCTCGATTACATTCTTGACATATATAAGATAACCCTTGTCGTGATGAATCAAAATGAAATCATCGTTGTATCTTACGTGATGCTCAATTTTGAGCCGTTCTTTGATGTAGTGCTCCAGGTCGTCGAGGACTGCAAGCTCGATGAGCTGAGTCACCTGTGAGCCGAGCCCCAGACCGATCTCGGAATCCTCGCCCTGATCGAAGCTGTCGATTATCTCTGCAACGCGCTCTTGTGCCCACTCGTCTTTTGCACGTTTGTTTACCGCAGCCTTGGCGACCGAATGAGGAGTGCTCCCGAAGAAGTCTTTGAGATCTATCTTCAGCACATATCCGTCTCTGCCGTGCTTTCGATAAAATCTCAGCATATGCACTTTAAGCCGTTTTCTTGCGAAGTCGGTTCCTTTGCCTTTCTGGCAAGCGGCATTATCATAAACAAACGACTTCGATACAGCTTCCGTGAGGTAGTTATCACATAAACTGCGTTGAAAGACTCTATCTCTCATTCGAGTGCTTACAATGACTCTTTCTTTTGGCTCGTAGATGGTAAATATTGTGTATTTGCTAATCTTGTATTTGCCGCTCATCAAATCGTCTTTAAGATCAAGGCAATTGACTAGCCCGTTAGCTACAAAGCCGGCGGTGCTATCCTTCCACATGATTCCACGTTTACAAATCATCATAGCCTCGTAAAGGCTATCAAAGTCACAAACTTCTTCTTTTACGCTCATACTACTCGGCGCCGCTGATAGCTGTACTTACGTTTTAACGTAAACAGCGTCGACGCATTACGTTTCACCTCAGTGTCTTCCAACTTTGGTCGGGACGACGGTTCCTTGCAAGAGTGCTATGATTTCGGCGTTCAGCTTACTTTATGCGAGCATTTCTCTCAATCCGGGCGAGCCCGTAGGCGTTGTTGGCATTGTTATTGTTCAGAATGCCACTACTCGTTACGTTACGCACATTGTTAGCGTTGGAAGCGTTGGGAGTGCGCAGGAACCAGTTGCGGGCTGCATGATTACAACCGCCGACCCATGAATTTTATTTTTCGCTGTTCTTCCAAGCTCTCGCGAGAGTTCTTACGGACTTAACTAGTCTAGTCCAGTGCTCGACTTTGTCTCCTTTTAGCCCGAAGAGATCTCTTGAGATACTTATAAGATTCGTCATTGCGTAGGTTTCAGCTATCGCTATTGTTTGATATTTCCTCCGTGTCTCGATTTCCACTTCTGTGGCGTTTTTCAAGCGCACGGAATTCGCCTTCTCGATATAGAGATTTATCAGAAGAGCAGTTTCTACAACTTTGTTGGTGATGCACCAACGATATCTTTTCGGGAAGTTGTTTTCATTGCAGCATATTCTGATCGTATATACAGCTAATTCCCTAGCCTTCGTCAGGGCTCTGAGCTCTCCCTCTTCCCTTTTACTTTCTACTACCGACATTTTGCGCCTTTCTGCCCTCTATCGAGGGCGATATAACGATTACACGATGCAGCAAGCCGGGGCGAGCCCGTAGGCGTTGCTGGCATAGATATCGCTCAGAATGCCACTACTCGTAACGTCACGCACAGTGCGAGCGTTGGAAGCGTTGGGAGTGCGCAGGAACCAGTAGCGGGCTGCAGTGCTCTGATACTTGATCCTGTCGGCGTTGGTCGCGTTCTTGTAATAATCGTAGATCGCACCCTCGTTGACTCCCGTGATCTCAGCTGAGCCGTATATCTCTGATCTCGACGGCAGGAAGACGAGCTCTTCGCTCTGGATCCCACCTCCGCCGTCGGTGACGGTGTTCTGGGAGGTGGTCTTGATCACCTTGCCGAGTACGCTGACGAAGTCACCATCGAGCCCTTTGAGAAAGCCCGCTG
The DNA here is from genome assembly GCA_904501765.1 of uncultured Clostridia bacterium. Lineage (GTDB taxonomy): Bacteria > Bacillota > Clostridia > Oscillospirales > CAG-272 > UBA1740. The sequence goes on from CAJGCM010000008.1 coordinate 22,174, forward strand.
TGCTTGCGACATATCCGGGCGGCCTGTCCCACTTAGTCTTCGGAGTCCAGTATGCGCCTGCCGCCGCATTGCTGTTGAGATACTGACGTGCGGCTGATTGGCTCCAGTTATTTGAGCCGAGCAGAGCCCTCTGAATGGAATTTGTTGCGCTGCCCGTCAGAGCATTTCCGACACTGCCAAGGTCTGTACCGTCGGACCCTTCGGACATCGTGACTGTTTCAATGGCTGCGGTCGATGTCCCTGAAGCGAATGCCGATATGGTTGCTCCGACAACTGTTGCATTATATGCGTTGTTGATGACGAGCTGTCCCCCTGCGGGGATCGCGTTTTGCAGCGTAAACTGCACAGTTTTCCCCACATCGCCAGCAACCCAGGGCTGCTGGTCTATGGTAAAGTGATATGTGCCCGCCTCGAGCCCATCGCCGAAAGCGAAGAGGGCCTCCTTTGCGTCGAATGCAGCTGTAATGTACACATCGTGCGCCATGAGCGTCATGGAATGCGCGAAGTTGCTGTCAGCGGGAGTGTCCTGATCTATGCCGACGATATCGAAGGCAATCTCTGCCGTGGTTTCATGGACGATAACTTCGTCTCCGGCGATCGGAGATCCTGTGATCGTGATGCCATATGTGGCTAGGAGTACAGGTGCTCCGTTAAAGTGCCACTCGGCGCCGTTAAATGTAAACTCGTACTCACCGCTGTGAGCTGTACCGAGAGCTGCGAGGAATGCATCTGCATCTACAGCAGCGGCAGTGATTCCGCCTGTCTCTCCGGTGTGGCCGACGGTCGCAGTGAGAGCCGTCTCTTTCTCGACGATCAGCTGATCGCCTACGTGGAAAATGAGTTTGTGCAGCCCGAGGCGGACGAGCTGCTGAATGTCCTTGAAGTTGTCAAACCGCAGGCCGCCCGTCTGCCCTGCGATGGCCGCGAGGATGACGTTCTGGACGTTCAGGGTCTCGTTTATAGCCTGAACTGTTGTGTCTTTTATGAGATTTATTGATGATGCTGCCATTGTTTTCCCTCCTATTATACTGCATCAGGATCATACGTGAGCGTGAGACTCATGTCCGGATTTACTGTCAGCAGAAAGTTCTTATCGTGGTATATAGCGCTGATCGCGTCATATGCGGCGGTCGCTGCATCGTTCGCCGAGCTTGCCGCTGTGTTCGCCGATCCGGCTGCGTCACTTGCTGCAGAAGCTGCGGCAGTCGCTTCACTCGCTGCAGCGTTTGCCCTTTCGGTAGCCGCTTTAATGGCACCGCTCTTGAATCCCGAAGCGAGGAGTATATCGATAATATCCATTTACTCTTCACCTCCCCATTCTTCCCAGACATTTTCGCCGTTTCGGATAAACGCTTGACTCGTGTTTATTGCGATCGCTACCGACCCCTGCGACGGGATCATCCCGCCTACTTCTTCACCGGGAGACGGAAGCTCATCGGGCGAGTCTACAAAGAAAGTGACTCTGCCGATATCGTTGCCGTCTTCATCGTAGTACTCGTGTACTCTTTCAATCCATTTTCTCAATGCGGTTTCCTCCTTCCTCACTGCCTTTGTCGTCGGCGACGACTTTGAGGCGTTTTATCATCGCTATAAGAAATCCCGGCAGAGGGACTCCTATCGCAGACAGATTTTCCAGTATGCTTATAAGCTCGTTGACGATAAACCAGATAGTCACCATAAGCCCAAAGCAATAGTCGAGCGCGAATGATATGCCGACTTTTTTTAGCCCTGAGATGATCAGCCAGTCGACGATAGCTGCCACACATACCGTGACAAGATATCCGACCTTTTTGACAATGCCGACCACGCCAACGCGGCTTGAAAGTTTGCCTGTGGTCCACGCTTTGATCATGCCGGAGCAGTAGTCGATCATCATCGCTGCAAAAAGTACTATGATCGGAATGGCGATCATGCCGAAGTACGCTGATACGCCTCCGACTATGATCGCAAAGATCGCCTTTGCACTTGTGTCCTTCATGTACATCACCTCCTCGCTACCATTGCCGTGAGCGTTGCCTGCTTTATACCAAATGTGAGTGTGGGGTTCTGAGGATCGTCGAGTTTAAGCGTTCTGCCCGTGATTCTCACTTCCTCATCGATGCCCTGAAGCTTTGTCACGACTCTGTGAGTGTTGTAGAGCTTTAAGCTGCTATAGTTGCCGTTTATAAGCGATAGATCCAGCGCATTGAGCTTGAAGGAAGTGAGCGCACCTACCATGTTCGAATAGTCTTTTTGTGCTTTTGCCTTTAGTTTTTTCGCCCCGCTAGAAACCGAGCTCATACTATCAATCGTTATATCGTCGTAAACCTTTGCGGCTTCGATCGTACCATATTTTGATGCGAGTCCCGGATTTGTGAGATAAGAGACTCCCGAATTGGCCGGGGCGATTGTAAAATATCCACCTGTGTCCTTGACGATTCCCAGAGGATAAAAGCGAGTAACTATATCGTTGGCTTTTACTTCTCGCTGCAATGCTCTCAGATTATCCGAAAGTGCAATGTCGGTGTCGCTTTTACTTCCAAAGCTCTCAGATACTTCCAGATATCGCATGTCGTTACTGTAAGACACTCTATATTCCCATTCGCAAAGATCGCAGAGATCTTTAAGAATGTCGAAGGCGCTTTTGTATGACGCGCTGTAATCTGCGGTTATTCCTGTCGTGTTGCCTCCGCTTGGAGTCATTTGCTTACTACTTGGGGCTTTTGCGTTATAAGCGTTAAATAGAGATGTAAGCGCTGAAGATAGCAGCGTACCGGCGTACACGCTATAGCTTTGTATTATAACGTCCCGAAGATAAGCAAGCTCACCTTCGCAAGTAACAACTTTGTAAATGATTCCGTCTTTGGTCATCACGTCGGCAACAGAGTATACCCTTCCTACAAATATGTTATCTGTTGAGTCAAAGTCTGTGACAGAAACATTAGAGAGCATATCTTCAATGCTATTATACCCGGGATTGTTCGGATAGATCGAGAAGCTGAAAGTCGGTATTGTGTTCACGAACTCTTTAAGTTCCCCGCCTTTTGTAAAAGCATTTGGGTCTATCTTGCTGCCGTGAATAATCGTATCGTTTCCGTTATATGACACTGTTACACGATGCATCAGATCATCTCCGTTCTTCGATTGTGCTGTACTGTAATCCGCAAGCTATGCTACTCACGTTACTGATTTGGAGTATATCATACTCAGTTAGTTGGAAATTAGAGATATCAGCATCTGCGCCATTAATTTTGATTGCAGGCTCACCTTCGGATATTATTCTCATATGCGAGGTATCGGGCACTTCGCTTGCCGGAAAGCTCTGTTTGTCATCGGGATATTTCCAACTTGCGTGTTTAATGATCTCGGTGACTTGACTTTCAGAGTATGTGGAGTAATTAAATCCTGATATCCTTATTACTGCTTCTACCCCAGGAGTCCTGTAATAGTAATAATAATCATCAGTTTCGTTGACAAGAGCGAGCCCGCTTACCTGGGTTGGCGTTACTGCCACTGTTCCCATGACTTTCGGCATGAGCAAATACTCTGGCGCGTTGCTTGCTGCAGTGATGGTCACTACGGCGAGTTTAACTCCGGAAGTTGTTGTGTATGATACTGTCATTTCTGACATTCCACTCGATCCTGGACCGCTAAGACGCGAAAGGTAGTATCGTAACTGTGACTGATATACCGGTGCAGCCCATGATGTAAATAAATACATAGTGGTTGCCGAATTTGGTATAACATTTAAGCAATTTACGACAATTCCTGCAGCTGATTGCATAAACGGGGCAGCTATAAACTCTGCTGTTACTTTTGCTTTTGTCTCGTTGTTTGAGTAAAACTGCGGAGCGTTCATGCCGTTGTATGATACGTTTATAAACTTCCATCCTGGAAAGTCTGTATCAAATAGCTCAGTATCTGCGACATCTCCGAGCCAGTTGTCAAGCTCTGTGATTTTGCTTTCGACTTCTGACCGGGATGTTCCCGAGACTATAAAAGTATACCGGATCACCCTGTCGTCGTATACGATCTTTCCGCCGAGTCTGCTGAAGTTGTAGGATCCCGACATAAAGGGGATCGTCTCACGGAGCGTTCGGGGCTTTGCTCTCTCGATCTTGGTGTCGGTATCTACTTCGGAGCCGATATATGCCCCAAAGTCGTCGAAGGATGAGTATGCTCCGAAAGTTATCTGTCTGTATGATACGCTGTTCATGCGTGCCCCCTTCCTGTCGACTCAGCTTTGAGCGCGTATATCGCATCGAGCGGATCGGCGATGCTCTCGGCGATCTCTCTGCTGTCGAGATATGTCTTCGTTACGATTGGATTCATCTTGACTATGATCTGCTGACTTTCAGGCGGCTTTGCGACGAGATTGCCATCGTTTGCATTTGACTGCAAATTTGATTTTGCAGCATTAAATGCGGACAGGCTTTCTCTGATCTGATCTGCGAATCCCGTCGGAGCTTTCAAGCCCGCTTTTCCTGCCTGCTCGACTGCCTTCATAGCGCTTTCAGTCATTTCGCGAGCCGCTCTTTGGACTTCCGTTTCCTGCTTTTTAAAGCCAAGAGCATAGCCTTCATCCGCGTCTTCGCCGAAACTCTCAAACTTTTTTGACGGGGAGCTACTATCTTGAGCGGCCTGCACCTCGTCCATAGCTGCCTGTACCATAGCCTTGACAGCTTCTTTGAGTTCTCTGAGCTTGTTCGGGTCTGAAAATGCCTGGATATATCCGTCTATGCCGTCAATGCCGAGCTGGTTAAAGGTCTCTGCCATTTGTGGACTATTATCGGATATGGTCGTGATTATCTTTCCGATTCGCTCTTCAGTCTTCTCCTTAGCCGCCTGCATCTGCTCTTCGGCAACTTCGGCAGCTCGATTATATCCGTCAGCCCATTCGTCAGCATACCTTTTTCGCTCTTCTTCAGGAACGGAAAGCAGTGTTTGAATCTCTTTAAGCGAGTCAGGCCCGGCATCTTTGAGCTGTTGCAGATACTTCTCGTTAATGCCTTCTTCAGTGAGCTTATCTATCGCCTGCTGCCATTCATCGAGTTTGTTCGTCGTGGAATTCAAGGCGCTCCAGAGGGAACTCATGGAAAGATCTTCTTCTTTGACTGTTACAGAGCCCTCGAACCAACTCTGAAGAGCTCCTTTGTGATTTTCGAGCTCTTTATTGTATTCGTCGACAATATCATAGACTTCTTCGAGAGCGGGCTCGAGGTCTTCACTTATGTAAAATGCTTCGACGAGCGTGTTGTGTGTGTTTGATGCCTGCGAAGCAGCATAGTCCATTGCCGCCCCGATACCTTTGATTCCGAGCGATATAGCATCGGTTTCTCCGGGAATCACATCAGCAGCAATACCCATTTTTTCGCGGATTACGTCGATCGATTCTCCGGTGTCTTGCAGGACTACATCGGTCTGCCGCTGGGTCTCATAAAGATCACCCATTCCAAGATTGATATTGTCGATCTCACCTTGCACTCCCTGCATAGACTCGGCAATCTCATTATTCGCGTTTATAAGAGATGTGTACTCGGCCTCTTTCTCTGCAGTCCAGTTTCCTTCTGAGATCTCTTTATCGAGCTCGAGTATCCTTTCGGCGTTCCGATTATATGACGCTGTCAGCGAGTTTAAACGGTTCTGAAGAGATACCCTTTTCCCTTCTGCTTTTTCAACTTCTAGGACGGCTTTCTCATGAGCTTCTTCGGCTTCCGTCTGTTCTTCTATGAGTTTTACAAGCCGACTTTTATATGCTTCAGCTTTAGCTTCCTCAAAGTAGCTGTCAACCAGTTCATCAACGGCTTCTTTGTTCTTACTGAGCTTGCCTGTCTGCTCATCATATTTAAGATTGAGTCCTTCAACAGAGCCATTAAGCTTATCGACGATTGCGGCCATTTCAGCTTTTTGAGCCGTGTCTTTATTTTGGATGCCGTCCAGATCATAAAGTCGATCCACAAGCAAGGCAACTTGCTTTTCGTTCGACTCAACAGCCTTGACATTCTCTTCGTACTCTTTGCGACTGGCGCTAAGCGCATCAGCGGTTTCGTTCGCTTTGTCTATGACTTCCTGCTGCTCTGCTGTAAATTCTGCGTAGCTGTCAGCTGTTTCGTCGATAAGATCCGCTTGAAGATCGATATACGACTTAAGTGCCACACCCGCTGCCGTAACGGCTGCAGCGAGCAGAACATAAGGATTAGCCAGCTCAGCTTTAGCCATAGCTTCGCTGAGCGTCTTACCCTCTGCGAGAGCCGCATTAACTTTCTTAAGCGCATCTATGCCCTCAGAGAGTACCAGAGCTCCTTTATATGCTATAAAAGCTGCAGTCAGTGCTTTAACAGCCGTTTCAACCGCAAAGACCGTCTTTGCATCGTCTCCGAGCTCTTTATCAAGCGTTTGGTGAGCCGCTTCAATTGCTCCTTCAAGTCCGTCTTCTCCAAAGGCGTTAGCCATTGCGGTAACGGTCTTGGTTCCAATCTGGGTGTACTTCCTGAGAGATGGTGTAAGCTTGTCGGATATAGCTATCTGAGCCCCTTCGACGGCTGACTTAAGTATCGTGACATCGCCTTCAAGATTGTCTATGCGTACCTTGGACATAGCTTCGGCAGCACCGGCGGAATTGTCTATCGCTTCTGTAAGCTTATCGAGATCTGCCGGTGCAGCATTTACTATTGCCAAAAGCCCGCTCATGCCCTGCTGGCCGGCAAGCATTTTAGCGTACTGAGCTTTTTCGGCTTCGGTCAGATCAGCAAAAGCGGAGCGAGTCTCTCCGACCACGTCTCGGAGTGCTAACATATTGCCTTCTTCGTCCGTTAGCGTGATGCCGAGCTCTGACATAGCTTTCTGGCTTTCTTTCGTCGGCGCTGCGAGCTTAGACAGCCATCCTCTGAGAGCAGTACCCGCCGAACTTGCTTTGATGCCGCTGTTTGCCATTAGCGCAATCGCCGTAGCTGTATCCTCCATCGAGTATCCGAGAGCACCTGCGACCGGAGCTGCATACTTAAAGGTCTCTCCCATCATCTCAACGTTGGTATTAGCGTTCGACGAAGCTGCAGCCATTACATCCGCAAGTCTGCCGGCATCTTCGGCGCTATACCCCATTGCTGTGAGCGCGTCGGTGACGATGTCGGACGTAGTTGCAAGATCTGAGCCGCTTGCAGCTGCGAGATTGAGCACGTCATCAAGCCCGGCAAGCATCTGCTCATCGTTCCAGCCGGCCATAGCCATGTAGTTAAGAGCTTCCGCAGCCTCTGTAGCGCTGTATGAGGTCGATTTACCCATCTGCTGAGCATAGTCTCTCAAAGCTGCATAAGTCTCTGCAGCTTCGGATCCTGCTGTATGCACTTCATCGACGCTATATCCGAGCGTTGCCACGACCTTCGACATAGCAGCATCAAACTCTGCTCCGGCATCTACTGCCGATTTACCTACCGCAAGGATAGCAGCTGCAAGTGCTGCTACTGCTTTTGCAGCATTTTTAATGTTATCTTTGAGATCTCCGCCAAATTTGTCAAGAGCTTCGTTTGCTCGTTTTGCCGAGTCGTCAACTTCATCGATGCTTTTAGAAGCTTTTTTCATTTCGGCAGCGTTTTTGTCGGCAGCTTTTCCGGATTTTTCAAGATCTCCGTTAAGTTTATCGAGCTGACTGCGAGTTATTTCGACCTCACGTTCATACTCTCTGTACTGCTCGGCGTTTATATGGCCATCTGCAAACTTTTTATCGAGCTCAGCTTTTTCTTGTCTTGCGGCCTTAGCTGCTTCTTCCGCCTTTTTGAGGTTCTTTGTAAACTCTTCGTATTCTTTATCAGATATCTGTCCGAGTTCGTGTTTTCGTTTGAAGTCTTCCTCGGCTTTTCTTAGTCCTTCAAGAGCCTTGGAAGTCTGTTCGATTCTTTCTTTTATTGGCTGATACTGAGCTTCCCACGCTTTGTTAGCCCGGAAAGCTTTGTCAACTTTTTCCTGATTCTTTTCGAGCGCATCGAGTTTTTCTGAAGTCTGCTTTATCGCCTGAGTGAGCAGTTCCTGCTGCTGAGCCGCAAGCTTTGCGTTGCCGGGGTCGAATTTCAGTCCTTTCTTGACTTCGTTTAGTTCTCGCTGAGTAGCAGCAAGGGCTTTGTCGGCTTCTGTGAGCGCCTTTTTAAGCCCGCTGGTGTCTCCGCCCAGCTGGACCGTGATGCCTCTTATTTTTTTACTTGCCATTATTCCTCACTCTCCCACTCTTGCAGCTTCTTGATATATGCATCATATTTATTCTTAGTTATCTCGCCAGCTTTGTACATCTCTTTGAGAGCCGGTAAGTTCGCTTTCATGATATTGTATTGCCGCTCAGGATCGGCCTGTTCTTCTCCTCTCGAAGCGGCGGTTATTCTTTTCTTTTCCCACATAAAATTAAGAGCCATGCCGAATGTTATGTCGTGAAAGTCATTTACAGTCAAACCAGTATTGAGCAGCAGCACGCTCAGCTCCTCGACTGATATAGTGCCGGCGTACTTGTCGCTGTTGCCCTTTACCCGTTTTTTCGGTCTGGTTTTGTCGTTGATAAGTAGAGCTCTGAAACTGTCTTTATGAGATCGGCATAGTCTATGCCGCCTATGTTTTTCAGCCATTCCTTGAAAGGTGGTAACTCTTCAGCGCTGCCTTCTTCTGTCAAAACATAAAGCGCTTGCAGATATATGATATTACCGTCAGTGCGGCTCTCGTAGTCTTTCTCTTTGAGTAGCTCGTCAGCTTTTACGAGATCGCCGAGAAGATCATGTCCAAAATACGCCTTGTATGCGATCTGAGTATAAAGTGATGCTTTAAGGATCACTTCTTTGTTATCGATCGTGTATGTTTTCTTCATCTTTTTGTCCTTTGCTAAAAATAATAAGCAAAACCGCTCCCGCCCTGAAGCGGGGGCGGCCTGCCCTTGGAGGTATAAAATATGTCAGGCGAGTGCGGTCACGATAACAGTGCAAGTATCCGTATAGGTCACCCCGTCTACGGTAATGCTTGCTGTGATAATAGTATTTCCGGCTCCCTCAGGAGTAATAACTCCACCAGATACAGACGCTACGCTGCTACTGCCTGTTGTCCACGTCACTTCGGCATTTTCAGGGACTACAGTAGCTGTAAGCGCTGCTGTACCACCAGTAGTTGTCATGTTGAGCTTATGCTTATCAAGATCAACGGATACTGCCTGTATTCCGGTAGGTTCGGGAATAGTAGTCAGCTGTTCTTTTCCGGGTATCTGGTATCTTACCAGTCTGTCGGTAGGACGGGCGGAGGCTACAATCGGATACTGAGGGAATTCAAAGTCGAAATTGCCGGATTCTGCAGTCTTACCACTGTCAGACGGTCTGCCCGCTGCCTGGCAGTAGTAATAGATCGATGTAAGGCCAACGCCATCAGACGTGTCTTCACTGATGATAATAGCTATGTAAGGAAACTCGGTGGCGTTTGCATACTCAGCGATGCCGCTATCATCCACTACTTCGTTGAGCAGATCTGCACGGAACTGATTGTCGAATGTACTGAGCAGAGTCAGATCGAGATCGTAGCCGTCGTTTATGGTATCGCCATATATCGCAATGCTGTCTGCATATACCTTCTGGCTGTCGCCTCTAGGAGTGGCAGAGTACTCTCTACCACCTGCAACAGCTGACGGGAGGTATCTGGGCGTGTCATAAGACAGAGTTCCCGCCTGTTTGTTGTAATGAGCCTTAGCGTAAGCTATGGCTGTAATGCCTTTCTTCATGTATATCTCTCCTTTACGTATTTTTGATTATTTTTTCGCAAGTGGCCTCAAATTCGTTGTTAAGCCATTCCTGCACCTCGTCAATGTGAGGCCGCCCTTTGACTTGCCTCATGTCCGGATGATGCGTGAAGCCTTCTTCGAGCAAATGCGTGAGCTGATACTCTTCATTGTGTATCACGAAGCGAAATCTAGTGTTTTTCTTTCCAAATTTCGCAAGTCTCCAGCTCTTGGCATAATCGCCGGTATCCTTTGGCGATATGTCCTTCAGTTTGCTCTGAGCTTCCTTCGTCAACCGCTGGGCTTCGTCGAACATTTTTTCGTTGAGCTCTCCGCAGTAGCTCTGGAGCATCTCAACGATATCTTTTTCAAATTCGGAACTGTTTGCCATGCTACCACTCCAAACGTGCGCTGAAGCCATACGTCACAAGATACACTCTCTGACTGCCGCCTATCCACGAACGACTCTTTGAGTAGGCGATCTTGTGCGAATTGAGAACACTTTCCACAGCTTCTTCACTGGCTGTGTCTGCTTTGGAATGGAAGAGGTAAAGAAATATGTTACCCTCTATGTGTACCACAACGCTGTCAGCACATATCGTCTGTGTGTCTTCTTCGTGGACGATGTACGGCGGCTTAGTGTCGGAACGGAACTCGGCTTCGATGTGGGTTATACCGGTCTCATTGAGCATCTCTTCAAATGTCATGATAATTGACTCCTTTGATCTCTTCCAACGTGAGCTGAAAGCATAGCGGCATTGTGTCGTTGATGTCCTGAGCCTGCAGCACGGTATACTGCCGATCCTCTATCACCGCGACCGCATTCGCAACGAATTCCGGCATGAATCGCGGGATGCGGATAGACTTGTCGGCACGGTGCTGCTGCTCCATGGCTGCAAAGAACCTTGCCGATCCGACTGTGTACGTTCCGAATCTTATACCTTCGGCAATCGCCGTGAGCGAGTCATCGTCGTTGATGGCGTAGAAGCTGACTATGCCGTTGTTAAAATTCTGGATCTTCCGCTTCTGCATCGCTGTCACCGCCGTTCGCTTCGATGTATCTTTTTACCTGATACTGCTGCCTGAGGCTGTTGAGATCGTCCGAGTAGTTTGCTCTGAATTCGTCAAGCGCTCGGTTGAAAATGTACCAGCAGCAATCGAGGAGCAGCTGAGCCAGAGTGGTTTTTTCGTCGGAGAAGTCTAGTGTTTCTCCAGCGTAGCTTTCCAGCTCGCTCTGAGCGCGGTCAAGTATGCCCGCAACCTTGTCGTCGGTTTGTTCGTCTGACCATGTGATGTCACAGTAGTTCTTCACCGTCTCAATTTGCATACTGCTCCCTCCTCTCTGCAAACTGTTACTCTGTCTGGCACGTCAGCCCGGACAGACTGAATTCCTGCCGCTTATAAGTCGTACCGTTAGACTGGATCACGACAAACTTCTGAGCGTCCTTGTCCGTTACCTTGAAAATTCCATTCTTGTCAGGATCGTTTATGAGTTCTACAAGTCCACTGGATACAGAAGGACTGAGTCCGACCTTGACAGACGTTGCATCTTCATCGATGTTCGTGAACTTGAGGCAAAGGAAATTTCCTTCTCCCCAAGTCTCGACGGGGGATCCGCTGCTGAGATATTTAAGGGTACCGGTAATTGCTCCGTCTGCAACAGACACTCCCGTCTGCATTGCCGATACCTTTACGCCGAATAATGTGCTCCCACCGGGTTCGGCTGCTACCGTGAGAGCGCTTAAGGGTTTACGTCGATGGTGTTATATGTGGGATTAGTAGCTACAAGATTCTCGATATCGAGGTAAATAAAGGCGTTGATGTCGTAAGGACGGCCCATGCCGAAGAACTTGATCTTGTAGGTTCTGAGGTCCTCGAGGAACTTATAGTGATCAGTGTACTCGAGCCTGCCACCTCTGCTGGTACCTACGCCCATGAAATACTTGCGGGCAATGCCGAGCACGGCGTGACCGCTGGGAACGCCCACAGACTGTACTACATCTGTGGGGAAAGGCAGTACATTGCCCACGTAAGAACCGAGGTTGGTCAGCATTGTGGTTGCAGGCATAATCTTTGTGAAGTAATCAACAGGGTTTACCACGAGCAGTGCGCGGGATACGGGGCGTTCCTTCTGAGTATTACCGTCAACTGCAAGAGTAGCAAGCAGAGCGCCATAGGACACAGGGCTAAAGTCGGTCACTGTGATAGGGCTTTTCCTTGCATAGCCAGTGGAAGGATCCAGAGAGCCGGCAAAGTTCCTAGTCATGCCGATAGGCTGCTTGAGTCCGTTACCGTCTACCATGCCGATTTCGAGTCCTGCGGAAAGGGACTCGCTGAGGATCGCGCGAACGTATCTGTCTAACCATGCAGGGCCGAGATCGAGCATATCTTCGGTAGCGAACATAAACGCAGAAAGTTTGCGCTGAGTCATGTCGACTACGTTGATAGCACCTTCGAGGTCCTTGGTGATCTCAGTGTTGAGCTCATCCCAGGTTGCCGCCTGAGCTCCCTGTCCGTTGAGTACCCACTTGATGGCTGCTCCGGTGTTCGTGAAGTCGATCAGGTTGAGCAGGGGATATGCTGCTCTCATGTCGTCCATTACCGAGTCAATGACAGTCTCGGGAAGGGCGCTGCCGATGTTGGTGATCACGGTCTGAGGATCTCCGGCAGCCTTGGCGCGGGAAATGAAGTCATTATAGAATTCGGTCTCCTTCGCGGTGAGCTGTCTCACTCCTCTTGCTGCCAGCACCGACTTGTCGGCCGCTTCACCAATTCCGGAAGCCTCAGCCATTATAGTCTCAGACATGAAGGACATAAATCCGTCCATTGCCTCGCCGATCTTCTTGTCGTCTCCCTCGCGGAGAGCTTCAGCGAGCTGTACACGAAGATCGTCCTTTTTCTGTTTGATCTTATCCAGATTTATCATGGTATTTTCCTCCTTTTCGATTATCCGAAATATTTGTTGAGCGCAGCTATCGCCTTTTCCTGGCGCTGCTGCATCTGTTCTGCCGCCATTCTTTCAGCGGATTTTTGTGCAAGCATCTGTCTTGCGGACTCCATATCCGCTTCGTCCTCCGCAAACTCGTCCGCAAGCCCATACTCGATGCACTGAGCAGCGGTGAGATATGTCTCAGCGTCGAGCATCTCTTTGAGCCGTTCTTCGCTGAGCTTATCACCAGCCTTGACGAGATATGCCTGCATGGCAGCTTCGTTCATTGTGTCGAGATCGTCCGCTATCTTGCGGAGCTCGGCAGCGTTGCCTTCAGCGTATGTCCATGCGTTGTGGATCATCATCATCGTGTTCTTAGGCATGATGATCGTATCTCCCGCCATCGCGATCACCGAAGCGATCGAGCAGGCGAAGCCGTCGACATAGACAGTCTTGTGAGCCGGATGACGCCGGAGCTGATTGTATATCGCTGTTCCCTCCATCACCGAACCGCCGAGAGAATTGATGAAAATATTGATCTCTCTCACATCAGGATACTTCTCGAGCTCTTTCCGGAAGTATTTGGCGCTCGTGGTAGATTCAACAAACTTCCTCTCCCACCAGTCATAGTAATCGCCTCTTACGTCGGTGTAAATGTACAGCTCAAGCGCATTGGGCACCGCGGCTGACATCTTGATCTCCCATAGCCCTCTATTCTTTTCGAGCATCAGTCTCACCTCCCTCTGCAATCGCAGCATCGATGGTCTCATAATTTCTCGTTATAAAATGCTCGTCAGCCCAGGCTTCGCTGCTTGTTGGCTGTCCGAGCAGCGGGCGGATCTCGTTGTGAGACCACCCTGCACCGAAGAGCTTGTCGATCTTTCCTGCATCCTCGATAAGATCATGATGCAGTATCGATGCGGTATCTACTTCGATACGGCATCCCCTCAAGATCTCGTCAATCGTGTAAATTTTTCCGGTAAGCTCCGTCGATACCGTCCGAGCTCTTGGCTTGATAGCGTTCGTGAGCGTCGCCGCTTGCGATTCTCTGATTCCCGAAGAATCACCTCTCATGTAGGATGGGACGATCCCGAAGACTTGAGCCGCTCGGCTTATAGCTTCGTCCGCGAGAGTCTTAACGGCTGTCATATCGTTGGTGTACGAGCCTGCCTTACTCTGATTCTGGACGTTATAAGTGTAGCCTTCCCACAGAGGCAGTACAGCGTTTTTGCTCTTGAAGTACCCTTTGAAGTAATCGTTCGTCAGTTTGTTGAAATACTCTTCAAATTCCGGCTGTCCTCTCGCCATCGACGATATATTCAGCGTTCCTCTCTCCCCATCCGCGTTGTGGAAACGAGTTGCAGCCGACTGCATAAGCCTCTCGTACTCTACCATCGTACTCTGAAGCCAAGCTGCCATGGCGTTTACTTCCGAAGTGAGGTAGATCACGTCCGAAGAGTAGTAGGTCGTGTTGAAGAGAAAGCCTTCTCTCGATATTTGAGTGAAGACGGAGTCGAAAACGACGTTCGGGTCCTTGTTGAAGCCGTCTGCTATTATCATCTGGCCATCAAGTGTCTGGATACAGAGTACTTCGCCCTTCAGGAGCAGGCGGGAAATGAGCTCGTGCTTCCATGCCGAAGCGTTTTGGTTTTTGTTCGGCTTGATGTTTAGCGCGATCCACTCTGCTCCGCGGACTTCCTTGCCGTCGACGAACGTCTTGAACTCGCACTGAGACATGAGCGAAGCAATCATTTCGACCGCTGCGAAAAGTGCATAGGCATCAAGAGCCATCTTAGTATCAGACTCAGTCGCACGATAGCTCGACACATTGTAGTTGCCACTCTTGGGCGGCCTGAAAATGCCTCCGAGCCAGTCGATAAACTTCATTTGCCTTGATCACCTCACTTTTTTCAGTAAATATACACGCCATTCGTGATAGACTGCGGCGGAGCGGCTGCCACGAAGGGATCTAAGATATCAGAAACGATTTCGGCGGCTACAAAAGCCTTGAAAGTGTCCGTTTTTCTGCTTTTAGGTTCGATCTTGCCATAGGTCATGTTACCCGCGTTGCTCACTATTGTTTTGGCATTATTGCACATCCATCTCATGCAAGGATTATCTCCCCAGACGAACCTGTGAGCGACGAAGCCCGCTGTGATGATAGGTATGTGCCTCATTTCGTCTCTTGGCCGAATCAGCTTGATATTTCCGTAGTCCTTGTCGGCCGAGAAATTGATGTCAAGCAGTGCGTTCCGCATGAGCGTATACCGATAGTCGTCGATGCCGACCCTCATGAGCTGCGATTGTCGCTTTGCTGCTTCCATTGCGAGCCATACAGCAGGCAGCTCGGGCGGGATCTGAGGCGAGTCAACGAAGGTGAGCAGCCCTCTAGTTTCCCACTCGTCCAGCGGAGCTTTGATTCTGTGCAGATCTGCCGATTCTCGACACACCCATGTATGAGAGAGCCATATATCTTTGTCCTCGACCCTCCAAAGCAGGCCCGCTCCAAGGAAGTCTGTTGTCTTCATGTAGTCAATGCCGCCTACGCAGGGCCGCTTGATGAGCTGGTTTTCTGGTATCGTCTGATTGGTCGCTAAGATGTTATCCCACGACGTCACGCCATTCTCTCTTGCCCTTGGCGGGCGGTTCATTCGCTTTGTGATAAAGGCGGTGTTCGCTACCGGGTTCTGCTTGTATTCGGCATGCTCGAGCCTTAGCTGCTGCATGAGATCCGGCAGATATCTGAGGGATGGGTTTGCCTTATGCCAGCACGCCTCGTCATCGACTTCTTTGATGTCGTCGAGCCTGCAGATGAAAGGCAGTTGTCCATTGTCGGGGATATCTCCATCAAGGATCTTGGTACAGATGTCGATGAGGTCGTCAAGCGGCCCGCCTCTGACGTCTCCGTCGGTGCTGGTGATCGTTTGACGCGGTCTCGATTTTTTGCCGAGACCTGTTTTTGCAACGGTTATCAGCTTGTAGTTCTCATAGGCGTGATATTCGTCGAAGTCAACCTTGCCGGGGCGAGCGCCGTCTTTTGTCTTTGGATTCGACGTGCAGAAAGTAAATTCCGACTTTGTGTCGGTATTTACGATCAGCTCTTTTGTCCAGTAAAAATGCCTGGACATTTTTTTCTTGTTGTCTTCGAGCACGTTGTAAACATCTTTGAAGCTCTGCTTTGCCTGATCTTCGCTCGTCGCGAAAAGATTTATGTGATACTCCTTGATCCCGTTTGTGCTGGTGAGCAGGCAGAAGTCCTCGAAGGCCAGATATCCATTTTTCCCGGCTCCACGACCCACGAAGATCACTGCGATCGGGAATCGCAGAGAGCCGTCCGGACAGTATGTGCAGTTGTGCAGCGCGAACAGAAATTTCTCCCACTCGAAAAGCTTGTATGGGAAGTATTTCTGATAGCTCAGATATTTTTGGAGTTGGTCCTCGTCGACGTAAAGATTTTCGTTGACGAAGATCTGCTCAACGAAGTTACAGAGCTGATACTGCTCTTTGCACGCAGGGTACTTGTTGCTCCGAACCAGCCGGATATACTCATCGATCTCTCGGCATCCGGTTCTACAGTTCGTCATCTTCGCCGTCGATTACCGTCGAGGGTGCGATCTCGAGCTGTTTGAGGATCGCGAGCTTCTGCTTGTTGTAGAGCATTGCCAGCTTTACCGACGGATTCTCCCGCTTGTACGCCTTGCCCTGGGCAGAGATAGCATCGATCATGATTCCATTCTTCTTGATGTCAGTCTGCATCTTCTTCTCCTGCACGAAGTAGAAGATATAATCATCGATCAAGCCTCTGTTGAGCTCGATATCAGCACCGTGCTCGGTGAGCTGCTCGATCAGTGACTTTTTGACAGCTGATGCACTCGGCATATCGTCCGCCCTCCTTCCGGCGATAAATTCTCCTCACGCGTGCGCGAAGATCTCCTTTGTCTTGA
>CAJGCM010000009.1 GCA_904501765.1 uncultured Clostridia bacterium
ACCTACTTGACAATTTCTCTAATTAGGTATACACTTATATAGATATATAATTAAAGGGGGAGTTATTCATTGAAACTATTGATTGTTGGCTCGCGCAATATTAAAGAATTCGATTTTTCGCCATATATTACAGATGATGTTGATACTGTTATCAGCGGTGGCGCCAAAGGAATCGATAATCTGGCGGAAAGGTATGCTGACCTTCACCGGCTTTCAAAGTATATTATTCGTCCTCGGTATAAAATTTACGGGCGTGCAGCGCCACTTAAACGAAATGAGGAAATGGTTGATATTGCCGATGCTTTGCTGGTGGTGTGGGATGGAAGCTCCACAGGCACAGAATATACCATCAAGTACGCAAAAAGGGTCAAGAAGCCCGTAACCCTTGTTAATCTGTCGGAAACGGTGACAGACGAAAAGTATAAAGGCGCCTTGTAAAAATAAGAATCAGCGCCGCCCGTGCCTTTGGATTCGGTGCTTTAATGAATCAGGGCAATGCGCACCTTGATGGGAGAAAACGCAAAACAAAGGAATTTATAAAGTGCGGCTTTTGCGAAGCCGAACAAAAAACGAGGAAGAAATTGCAAATCAGGCTGCAAAATCTTCCTCGTTTTTACTATTTTTCTATCAAATTATTAAACAGTTATTTGCTTTTGGTTTTTTCACCCTCGTTTTTCTTTTTCTCGGGAGTGCTGTTTTTCTTGGGCGATTCTGCCTCTTGGGCGTTTTCTCCTGCTGAGGGCTTCTTTTTCTCGCTCTTTGGCTTCGGTGTGTCCTCAGCTTTTGCCTCTGTTTTACCGTCGCTCTCAGGCGCTTTAGTGTCTGCTTTGCCCTCTTCGCTCGCTTTCTCAGCGGCTGCATTTTCGCCTTCGTCCTCTACCTTGACAACCTTGTATTTCGGCGCATTCTCAAGCTCACGGAAGAAGCGGGTTTCGTTTGCGTAGGAGAAGAAGGACGCCACGATATTTGACACGCCGTCGGCTATTATGATAAGACCCAGGAGAATAGAGGTGAGGCTTTTGTCCTCAAGGCCGTATTTCGTCATAAGGAAGGCGGTGATTATTACGGTTATCGAAAGCACAAGCATTATCCACCAGCCTGCCGCACGGTAGCGACGGGAAATGATGGCGGTCTGAAGCTTAAAGGAGCCGTCAACTAAAAGCAGAATGCAAACCACGTTAACGATAGCCGAAACGGCATCGTTTCTGACGATAATTGCCACAAGCCCTGCTATTATGCAGGCAACCGATATTACTATTCTGAAAACGAACTTAACGCCTCTGTCGTGATTAGCCAGAGTCAGAGCGCCGTAGGCTATTCCGAAAATTGCGGTTATTATTCCTATGACTATTGCAAGAATGGAGAGCATATCTGCGCTGCTGAAGGCTATAAAGGAAATACCCACAAGCAGGAGCAGAAGTCCTATAAGTATATATCCCCACGGGAATTTTTTTGTTCTTTCTGACATAATATCCTCCGAAAATCAGGTTTTTGATATGTAAAAGCTTAAAAGTCAACTTTCGTTTTTTAGTTAAGGAAAAAGCTCAATTTGTGACGTGTCCGTCTTGTGTCTGTGATTATACACTTTTTGAGGCTTTTTGTCAATAATTGTCGCAGCAAAAGGGCGTGCCTTGTTAAAAGTTAACTTTTGTTTCATATTTAGTTAAGATTATTGACAAAAGTAAGGGGCTTTGATAAAATAGCATTAGCAATTTTTATCCATTATTTTGATGCTGCGAAGGGAGATTAGCGGCTGTGGAATATAAAAATCTTGCCTCGTATTTCCGTGAGAAATACGGCAGGCGGCTTAAAAAAATATGTATAGACGGCGGCTTCACCTGCCCGAACAGAGATGGGAAATGCTCCTTTGGCGGCTGCATATTCTGCGGAGAGAGAGGAGCGGGGGAGCATATTGATGCCGATAGGTCGGCTGATGCTTGTACCTCTATAAGAGAACAGGTTGAGGCAGCGCTTTCGCACGCCTCGGCAGAGGATTTATTCGTCGCTTATTTCCAGAATTTCACGAACACCTACGCAGACCCCGATACCTTACGTCAAAGGTACGACAGCGCCCTTATAGACGAGCGCATAAGGGTTCTCGCCATAGGTACACGCCCCGACTGTATTGACGAGGAAATAGCAGAGCTTATAGCCTCATACAGGACCCGTGTCGACCTTTGGGTGGAGCTTGGGCTTCAAACTTCCTCTGATAAAACCGCAAAAATAATAAACCGTGGGTACGACAGCGAAGCCTTTTCTGCCGCCGTGGAAATTCTTCACAGGTGGGGCATTCCGGTGGTTGCCCACGTAATGATAGGATTGCCCACAGAGGGCGACGAGGAGCTTGCCGCAACCGTTAGCTTTCTCAAAAGACATAGAATTTTTGGCGTGAAGCTTCATTCGGTTTACGTAATGGAGGGGACCGTTCTTGCCGAAATGTACAGGCGCGGAGAGTACGAGCCTATCTCAAGAGAGGATTACGTAAGACGCGCCGCCTTTGCCATAAGAGAGCTGGGTGATGGCGTAGTGTTCCACCGTATCACAGGGGACTGCCCTCGTGACTTGCTGGTAGCGCCGATTTGGAACACCGAAAAAAGCGCGGTGATAGAGGAGATAAGGCGCCGCCTCAGCGAGATATAGCCGCCTTTCTCTGGGAAGGATTAAGACGCACTTCCCTAATTTTCACGGCACGTTTTATATTGGAAAAAGAAAAACACGCCCAGGGGCGTGTATAAATTAGCATCTTTAACCGCTTTTGCTTGATGGGCGGTTAAAGATGCTGTTTTTTATTCAGATGTTAAACTTTATTTATTGAAAAGCTTTTTAAAAAAGCCTTGCTTTTTACCTGCGTTATTATCGCCAAGAGAGGCGGCGAAGGCGGTAAGAAGCTTTTTTTGCTCCGAGGTAAGGTTTTTCGGAGTTTCTACGTTCACGGTAATGATAAGGTCACCCTTGCGCTTGGTATTAACGTCGGGAATACCCTTGCCCTTAAGGGGGAACGAGGTACCCGTCTGAGTTCCCTCGGGGACGGTGAATTTCTCCGTTTTGCCGCCCAGGGTGGGAATGTCTATCTCTGCGCCGAGCGCCGCCTCGGCAAAGGAAATAGGAATCTCGCAGAAGACGTTGTTTCCTTCTCTTGTGAAAATGTTATGAGGCTGAACTCTTACGTCGATTATAAGGTCGCCGTTTCTGCCGCCGCCTCTGCCTGCGGAGCCCTGGCCTCTGAGCACTATGCGCTGAGCAGAATCAATACCTGCGGGGATTGAAACCTCAAGCTTCTTGTTAACCTTGATATAGCCCTTACCGTTACAGTTTTTACAGGGCGTCTTGATAATTTTACCGGTTCCGCGGCAGGCGGAGCAGGCTCTCTGAGTCTGCATATATCCGAACATAGATTGCTGCTGAACGGTAACACGCCCCGTACCGTGACAGGTGGAACAGGTTTCGGGAGTTGTTCCCTTCGCCGCTCCCGAGGCACCGCAATCAGGACAGGCTTCTATTCTTGCGAAGCTTATTTCCTTCTTGCAGCCGAACACTGCCTCGTCAAAGCTTATGGTAACTCTGGCTAAGACGTCATCTCCGTCAATTGCGCCGCGCCCCCTCGAGGAAGAGCCGCCGCCACCGCCGCCGAAGAAGGAAGAGAATATATCTCCGAAATCAAAGTCACCGCCGAAGCCACCGAAGCCGCCAAAGCCTGCGCCGCCGCCCATAGAGGGGTCAAAGGCAGCGTGACCGTACTGGTCGTACTTTGCTCTCTTGTCGGGGTCGGAAAGAATCTCGTAAGCCTCGTTTACCTCCTTGAAATTTGCCTCGGCAACCTTGTCGCCGGGGTTTAAGTCGGGGTGGTATTTTTTGGCGAGCTGTCTGTATGCTTTTTTAATGTCGGCATCGGATGCACCCTTGGCGACGCCCAACACCTCATAATAATCTCTTTTGTTATCTGCCATAACTTTCTCCAAAGTTGGATTGGGACGCACCTTGCCAAAGGGCAATTTTTAACACGTCCCCCATGTAATAGCAGCTATTGCTGCCCAAATTTCGTCAAGGTGGCACACTGCGTACGATAGCGCAGTGTGCCTTGACTTATACTTTTTAATGTTTGTTTTTTGAAAATCAGGTTTTATCCTCAAAGTCAGCGCCGTAAACGTTTCCGTCATCATCAGCGGTGGGGCCGCCTGCTGCACCCTGAGCCTCAGCCTGCTCTTTGTAAATCTTTTCTGCGATGGGGTAGAATGCCTTCTGAAGAGCCTCTGTGTCAGCCTTGATAGCCTCAACGTCGCCGCCTGCTACGGTAGCCTTAAGCTTCTCGATAGCCTCGTTTACGGGAGCCTTGTCAGCATCGGTAATCTTGTCGCCAAGGTCTGCCATGCTCTTCTCGGTCTGGAATATCATATTTTCAGCCGCATTCTTAACCTCAACAGCCTCTTTCTGCTTTCTGTCCTCTTCTGCAAACTTTTCAGCCTCGCGAACTGCCTTGTCTATGTCTTCCTTGGACATATTGGTAGAAGAGGTGATTGTGATGTGCTGCTCCTTGCCCGTACCCTTATCGGTTGCGGTTACGTTAACGATACCGTTTGCGTCGATATCAAATGTTACCTCAATCTGAGGAACTCCGCGGGGAGCTGCGGGAATACCGTCAAGAACGAATCTGCCGAGGGTTGTGTTGCCTGCCGCCATTTCACGCTCACCCTGGAGAATGTGAATTTCAACAGAGGACTGATTGTCTGCCGCAGTGGAGTAAACCTGGCTCTTCTTTGTGGGGATTGTTGTGTTTCTTTCGATTATCTTATTGAATACGCCGCCCAGAGTTTCGATACCGAGGGAGAGGGGAGTTACGTCAAGGAGAAGAACGTCCTTAACGTCGCCGCCGAGAACGCCGCCCTGGATAGCTGCGCCGATAGCTACGCACTCATCGGGGTTGATGCCCTTGAAGGGCTCCTTGCCGATAAATTTCTTAACGGCATCCTGAACTGCGGGGATTCTTGTAGAGCCGCCAACGAGAAGAACCTTGTTTATCTCGGAGGGGGTAAGGTCGGAATCCTTCAGCGCCTTTTTGGTGGGAACCATAGTTGCCTCGACAAGGTCACGGGTAAGCTCGTCAAATTTAGCTCTTGTAAGAGTAGCCTCGAAGTGCTTGGGGCCTGTCGCATCAGCGGTAATGAAGGGAAGGGAGATTGCGGTGCTCATAACGCCGGAAAGCTCGATTTTTGCCTTTTCTGCCGCATCCTTAAGACGCTGGTGAGCCATCTTGTCACGGCGAAGGTCGATGCCGCCGTTTTCTGCCGCAAAGGTTTCTGCCATCCATTTAACTATTCTGTCGTCAAAGTCGTCGCCACCAAGACGGTTGTTACCTGCGGTTGCGAGAACCTCGAATACTCCGTCGGAGATGTCGAGAATGGAAACGTCGAAGGTACCGCCACCAAGGTCGAAGACCATTATTTTCTGTGAGTCTTCCTTGTCGATACCGTAAGCAAGAGCCGCAGCTGTGGGCTCGTTTATAATTCTCTTAACGTCAAGACCTGCAATTCTGCCCGCATCCTTGGTAGCCTGGCGCTGAGCGTCTGTGAAATAAGCGGGAACTGTGATAACCGCTTCGCTTACAGAGCTTCCGAGATAAGCTTCGGCGTCAGCCTTAAGCTTCTGAAGAATCATTGCGGAGATTTCCTGGGGCGTGTATGACTTACCGTCGATAGTAACCTTCTTATCTGTACCCATATCTCTCTTGATAGAGCTGATGGTCTTGTCGGGGTTGGTAACAGCCTGACGCTTTGCAACCTGACCTACAAGTCTTTCTCCTGTCTTTGTGAATGCAACCACGGAGGGGGTTGTTCTTGCTCCTTCGGGGTTTGTTATAACGATGGGCTCACCACCCTCGAATACTGCTACGCAAGAGTTGGTTGTACCAAGGTCAATTCCTATAATTTTTCCCATTTTAGTTTCCTCCTTGAGAAATGTATATAATTTATTTTTATTTTTTACTTTAATTTATTGCGTGTTCGTTTTTTTGCCTGAAGCGGCGCCGCATTTGGCGTTTATCGTTTATTAGTTGGCGGTTTTAACCATAGCAAAGCGGATTATTTTGTTGCCCTTCTTGTAGCCCTTCTGGAAGACCTCGGTGATTTCTCCCTCGCCGAATTCTTCGTTTTCCTCGTGAAGAACAGCGTTGTGGAAATTCGGGTCGAAGACCTCGCCCTTCTTTCCCATAACCTCAATCTTCAATGCGGAAAATACAGAGTCAATAGACTTTGCCGTGATAGCAAGACCTTCCTTTACCTTTTCTCCGTCCTCGTAGAGAGCGGCTCTTTCAAGATTGTCGATAATAGGAAGAAGCTCGCCTACCGTGTCGGCAACGGCTGCGTCATACGCCGCCTCTCGCTCTTCTCTGGACCTTCTGCGGAAGTTGTCGTATTCGGCTGCCATTCTGAGGTATTTGTCCGAAAGCTCCTTTGCTTCTGCTTCAAGCTTTGAAATTTTTTCAAGCAGCTCCTCCACCGTGGGAGCGGCCTCCTTTGCTTCCTCCTCTGCTTTTACATCAGCTTCGGGGGCGGTGTTTATTTCTTCGTTTTCGTTTGCGTTCTTGTTCACTTTTTTGCCCTTTCTTATTCATTCTCGTCGTTAATCTCTCCGAGAAGAGGAACCCCCGAGGAGAACATTCTGTCTATTCCCGCAGCAAGTCTTGTTATCATATGAATAACCTTCTGATAGTCCATTCTGCGAGGCCCTATGACACCAACCGCCAGGCGTTTACCGCCAACGGTGATATTTTTGTAAATTACGGTGGTGTTGCTCATAACGTCACCCTCGTCCTCTGTTCCGATGAAAATGTTTATATCGTCGTCGAGCTTGGTTCTTGAGGAAATAACGTCAAGGAGCTTATCTTTTTCTTCGAGTACTCCGAGAAGGTCGCGGAGCTTTGATACGTTTGAGTATTCGGGGAATTTCAAGAGCTTGTTGACTCCCTCAACTTTTATATCCGCCGTGTCAAGCTCACTCATAACCTCGTATATCGCCTTTATGGCGGGATGCACGATGGGAGAGGAGGCGCCCATTATTGCTTCAAGCTTCATAATAATAGGCATCGTTATCTCGTCGCTCGTAAGGTTCGCAAGATATATATTTGCCGCATCGGTGAATCTTGAAACGTCTTCCTTCGTTACAGAAAATCCGGGGGATACGGTTTTTGATTTCACAATCTCACCGGAGAAGGTCATAACCAGGTGGAAGCTTCTTGGAGATATATAAACCGAATCAAATCTTTCCGCCCTCACCTTTCCTGCGCCGGACTTAAAGGCTATGCCTGTGTAGTCTGTAAATGAGGATGCGAGGTGAGATGCTTCTGCCAGAATCTCGTCCATTTCTGTGAGCTTGTAGCGCAGTCTTTCGTTGATTTCGTCGATTTCCTGCTTGGTTTCGCTGTATTGGCGCACCAGAGCCTCAACGTAAAATCTGTACCCCTGCTCCGAAGGAACTCTTCCTGCCGAGGTGTGAGGCTGAACAAGGTAGCCCATTTCTTCAAGCTCTGCCATCTCGTTTCTTATCGTAGCCGGAGAGGCTGCGATTCTCACGTCCTGCGAGAGGTATTTTGAGCCAACGGGCTCGCCGCAACTGATATGAGCGTCCACGATTGCCCGCAGAATCTGTTTTTTTCTGGGAGAAAGCTTTTTTTCGTCCATTTAGCTGCCATACCTTTCCAAAATTTTAGCACTTGATTTGCGTGAGTGCTAATCTTGCTGGCTATAATATAATACATTTTCAGGCTCGTGTCAAGGCTTTGCGAGGAAAAATGTATGAACAATTCGTTAACATTAAGCAAACAAAAGGAAAAACTGCTAACGCTGACGGTGACTTTTCGCTTTTCCTCTTGACTTTGAGCGAATAATGATATATAATATATGCGTGTGTTATTATTTATATATATTTTCCCATCCGTCTGTGGCTAAATTCATAATATAGCATACTTAAAAAATCAGATTTTATGTAAATATAGGTTACCAATAAGTAATCGAGGAGGTGTAAATGAACGATCTTGTACTTGGTCTTATAATTGGACTTGCGGGCGGCGCCCTCGTCGGCATCGTCGTAGGTTTCTTGATAAGAAAATCAATCGCAGAGAAGAAGCTCGGTTCTGCCGAAGAGCAGGCGAAGCGTATGATTAACGATGCGATTAAAGAAGCGGAAAGCGCAAAGAAGGAAGCAATACTTTCCGCAAAGGAAGAGGTATTCCAGCTCAAGAAGGAAGCCGATTTCGATATTAAAGAAAGACGCAAAGAGGTTTCAAGGCTTGAGAGAAGAGTTGCCCAAAAGGAGGAAACTCTTGATGCGAAGCTTGAAGCTCTTGAGAAAAAGGAGGCAGCTCTTCAGGAGAAGCACGCAGAGGCTGACCGTGTAAAGGTTGAGATTGAAGGTGTTCTTGCGGGTCAGATTGCAAATCTTGAGAGAATTGCCGGACTCACGAAGGAGGACGCAAAGGCGGAGCTTGTTGCTAAGCTTGACAGCGAGATGCGCCACGAAACAGCAGTTAAAATTGCTGAATACGAGGAAAGCTTTAAGGAGGAGGCTGACGCAAAGGCTAAAGAGATTCTCTCTCTTGCCATTCAGCGTTGCGCCGCTGACCACGTAAGCGAGATTGCCATATCGGTAGTGCAGATTCCCGGCGACGAAATGAAGGGAAGAATTATCGGCCGAGAGGGCAGAAACATAAGAACTATTGAAAATCTTACGGGCGTTGAGCTTATCATAGACGATACTCCCGACGTTATCACTATTTCGGGCTTTGACCCTGTGCGCCGCGAGGTTGCGAGAATTGCTCTTGAAAAGCTTATTGCAGACGGTAGAATTCACCCTGCAAGAATCGAAGAGATGGTAGAGAAGGCTCGCCGCGACGTGGAGAATTCCATAAAGCAGGCGGGAGAAAAGGCTGTATTTGAAACAGGTGTTCACGGACTTCACCCCGAGGAAATAAAGCTTCTCGGCAGAATGAAATACCGTACCTCTTACGGTCAGAACGCTCTTCGCCATTCCATAGAGGTGTCTATGCTGGCGGGAGTTATCGCTGACGAGATGGGCGTCGACGTTACTATGGCGAAGAGAGCCGGTCTTCTTCACGACATCGGTAAGGCGGTTACAGCCGAGGTTGAGGGCTCTCACATTCAGCTTGGTGTAGAGATTGCAAACAAATATCACGAAAATAAAACTATCGTACACGCAATAGAGGCGCACCACAACGACGTTGAGTCGATTTGCGCTCTTGATTTTATCATTCAGGCGGCAGACGCTATAAGCGCCGCAAGACCCGGCGCACGCAGAGAGGACGTTGAAAATTATATCAAGCGCCTTCAGAAGCTTGAAGAGGTTGCCGGTGACTTTGAGGGAGTTGAAAAGACCTTCGCTATCCAGGCGGGTCGTGAGGTCAGAATTATGGTTAAGCCCGACCTTATCAACGACGACAATATGAAGCTTTTAGCGAGAGATATTGCCAAGAAGATTGAAAACGAGCTGGATTATCCCGGTCAGATAAAGGTCAGCGTTATAAGAGAGAGCAGAACGGTGGAATACGCAAAGTAACTTTCTGCACCGCTCGCCCTATAGCGCAAGGACAAAAGGAAAAGGAAGAGGCGCTTTCGAAAAAAGAAGTACCTCTTCCTCTGCTTTATTATAAGAATTTTAAAAATTCAACCGCTGTGGCGGTATAGAAAAGAGATTTTAATTTGAAGGTTTTAGCAATAGGCGACGTAACGGGCCCCGGGGGCATAGCTCACCTTGAAGACAATCTTTACAGGGTGATTAGAGAAGAGCAGATTGATTTCTGCATAGTAAATGCCGAGAATGCGTCGTTTATAAACGGAGTGTCCCGAGAGGGAGCCGAAGCGCTTCTTTTGGCGGGAGCCGACGTAATCAGCGGCGGCAATCACACTATGAGAGGGCCTCGTATTTACGAGAAGCTTGACGAGGAGTCGAGGATATTAAGACCGATAAACTTCGGAGAAGGCGCACCGGGGCATGGAGCGTCGGTTATTGACACGGGGAAATACAGAGTGCTTTCCATAAACGCTATGGGCTGTGTTCATATAGAGCCGCCCCTCGATTCTCCCTACGCCTATATAGAAAGGGCGCTGGCGGCGCACTCCGGAGAGTACGATTTTGCCGTGCTTGATATTCACGCAGAGGCAACAGGGGAAAAACTTGCTCTCGCCCATTATTTTGACGGGCGGATAAACGTTATTTTTGGCACTCATACCCACGTTCCCACAGCAGACGGAGCTATACTGCCAAAGGGGACAGGATATATAACCGACCTTGGTATGTGCGGTGAGAGCGGCGGTATTTTAGGTATGGAGCCGGAGTCTGTAATCTACAAAATGAAGACTCATATGCCGGGCAAATTCCGCCCTGCGACAGGAAGGGTGGAGGCAGACGGAGTAATCTTTACTCTTGACGATAAGACGAAAAGGGCCACGTCGGTTCGGAGAATTAAATTCTGATAAGAGAATTGACGGAGTCACCTCATGACAGTGTGGGGCGGCGGGTTTTATTCGGTTAATGCGACAAAACCATTAGTTAATGCGACAGACATTATTTAATAAAAAGGATAGAATATGAAAGCACAGACTTGTTCGGTTGCCGTTATCGGTGCAGGACACGCAGGAATCGAGGCGGCTCTCGCCTCAGCCCGAATGGGCGTTGATACGGTTCTTTTCACCATCAATCTTGATGCTGTGGGCAATATGCCATGCAACCCCTCCATAGGTGGAAGCGCCAAGGGGCATCTGGTTTTTGAAATAGACGCCCTCGGCGGAGAAATGGGTTACGCTGCCGATTTGGTGACTCTTCAGTCAAGAACCCTTAATTTAGGCAAGGGGGCTGCCGTTCATTCGAAAAGAGTGCAGGCGGACAGAGCGGAATACAAGCTCTATATGAAAAGGGTGCTTGAGGGCGAAGAGAATCTGCGGCTTATACAGAGCGAGATAGTTGATATCCTTACAGAGGAGGGTGACGGTTGTACCCGTGTCAGAGGGCTCGTTACCGCTATGGGGGAGGAGTTTGCCGCAGAGAAGATAATTCTTGCTACAGGAACCTTCCTTGAGAGCGAGATTTTCGTTGGCGATAAGGTGTTTTCCGCAGGGCCTGACGGAATGATGCCCGCAAAAGGACTTTCGGCAGCTCTTTGCCGTCTCGGAATAAGGCTTCAGCGATTCAAGACGGGAACTCCCGCAAGAGTTCACCGACGCTCAATAGACTTCAGTGCTCTTGAGGAGCAGGCGGGCGAGGTGGAAATCACCCCCTTTTCAGCAAGGACCGAGGAGGGCGCACTCGACGGTAAATGCGACACGCCCTGCCATATAGTATACACAAATGCAAAAACTCACGGTATAATAAACGGAAACCTTGACAGGAGCGCAATGTATTCGGGGAATATAGTAGGTCAGGGACCGAGGTACTGCCCGTCAATTGAAACGAAGCTCGTCAGATTTGCGGGTAAGGACAGGCATCAGCTTTTCGTTGAGCCATGCGGACGTGACACGGAGGAGATGTATATTCAGGGATTTTCCACTTCTATGCCAACCGACGTTCAGCAGGATATGCTCAAATCCCTTCCCGGCTTTGAGGAGGCGGAAATAATGCGCTACGCCTATGCCATAGAGTATGACAGCGCAGAGCCGACCCAGATGCTTCCCACCCTTGAATTTAAGTGTGTGTCCGGGCTTTACGGAGCGGGTCAGTTTAACGGAACCTCCGGATATGAGGAGGCGGCGGCTCAGGGACTTGTTGCGGGAATTAACGCAGCCCTTTCCGTAAAGGGCGAGGAGCCTATGATTTTGTCCCGCTCGTCCTCTTATATCGGCACTCTTATTGACGATTTGGTTACCAAGGGGACATCTGAGCCATACCGCATGATGACCTCACGAAGCGAATATCGCCTTCTTCTACGCCAGGATAATGCAGACGCGCGTCTGACGGAAATAGGGTACCGTGTAGGACTTATAGGGGAGGAGAGGTACAATAAATTCCTTCTTAAAAGAGAGGCGGTAAGACGAGAGATAGCAAGGTTTGAGAAGACGGTTATTGCGCCCTCGGAGAAGGTAAACCTGTTTCTTACAGAGCTTGGCTCATCTCCCATAACCACAGGGGTGAAGCTTGCCGACCTGCTTCGCCGCCCGGAGCTTTCCTATGAGGCCCTTGCGGCAATTGACGAGGGACGTGAGGAGCTGCCTCGCAGCGTGAGGATGACTGCCGAGGTAGACGTAAAATACGAGGGCTATATAAAAAGGGAACTTGCCGAGGCAGAGCGACAGAAGAAGCTTGAGGACAAAAAGCTGCCCACAGACATAGACTATACCTCGATAGGAGGGCTTCGCCTTGAAGCGGCGGAAAAGCTTAATGCGGTAAAGCCGCTTAACATAGGTCAGGCTTCGAGAATCAGCGGAGTCAACCCCGCCGATATAAGCGTGCTTCTTATCAGGCTTGGCGGAAGATAAAAGGATAAGCGCCCATAAAACAGCAAAAATAGGCGTTGGCGCTAAAGAATGAAACAAAGGCGCTAAAGAATGAAACAAAAAAGAATGAAGCCGTGATAGGAGCCCCGGGGGGCAACGGCTTCATTCTTTTCCTTTTTAAGAAAACGGTTAATTGACTTTACTTTACGAGCAAACAATTTCGTTGATTTTTAATATTTCTTTCCTGTGCCGATGAATCCTGTTTGGTAGAAATCAGCGGGATTGGCTCTTATTATGTAGTCGATATAGCTCATTATCATATCTGCGGTGAGCTTATATCCCATAGGGTTCATATGTCCGCCTAAGTAGAAGTGCTTTTTGAATTCTTCGTCATACACGGGGGCGTACTTGTAAAGGTCGATAAGGTAGCAATTATCAAAGAAATCGCATATTTTCCCAAGATGCTTGGCAAATTCCGCCTGCTTCTCGTCATTCCTGCCTCTTGGCATTGTAACAAGGAAAAATTTTGCGTCAGGACGCATACTCTTCAACCTTTGGATAATGGCGCAATACCAGCCTGTAAAGCTGTCCTTGTTGTTACGGTAATCGGCAAGGTCTACGTCCTCAAGGGTGCCAAGGGGCATATTTTGATTCAAAATATCGTTAACGCCCAGCGCCATAATATAGCACTGGCATAGCTTATCCTCGGAGAAGAAGTCCCTCTCGTCGGCAAAGGAGGTCATATATTTTTTTGCCGTCATACCGCCCTTGGAGAAGTTATAAACCTTAGAGCCTGTGGCTCTTGCGATAAACTGCCCCCAGGAATATTCGTACATATCGTTCCAGTTAAGACTTCCGTCGGGGTTGTGGGACTCAAATTCGCCCGAAGAAAGGCTGTCGCCTATGCAGGCGATAGTTCTGAAAATAGAGGTAAAGCCGCCGTCAGGCTTTATCACGTCAAGAGGCTTTTCGTCTTTTCCTACGTAATAGCTTTCAATATTCAAAATAATCCTCCTACCCCAAAGGGGTTTGCTTTTGGTTTTCACGCCACTCATAAAGCGCAAAAGCCTTATTTCTCGGGTGCGACAAAGCGGCTGATGTGCCGAGATTAACCTTATTTTAACACACAAGCGGCGGTTTTTCAAGGGGCGGCGAAAGAAAGTTTCGTTTAAATTGTGAGGCGCTATTGAAATTGACATTGGCAGGAGGTATAATAATCTGTGACAGGCGGGTGCGCTTCGCTGCCCTGTAACTTTGCAAGAGCGATGAGCGCCGAAAGCGCTGAAAATTCAGGCTTTAGAGCGGGTTCGGATTATTTACTCTTGTCTAAGGCGGGCGATACACCCCTTTTGGCAGACGTGTTTGCAAATCAGATTGTGTTTTCAATTCCGTAAAAAAGGAGATTTATATGCAAGGTACAGCTAAAGTTCCAAATAAGGTTGCTCGGGCTCTTGAAGTGATAGAAAAGTACTACGATGGAGCTGTCGATTGGCTGGCAAAGCTTTATGACAAAGAAAGCGGCGGCTTTTATATGGCAATCAGCGGAAAAGAGGACCCGTGTATGGAGCCGGCCATTGAAATGACCTGCTGGGGTGTTAATTTTCTTAAAACATATACAAGAGCATTTGACGATATGCCCGACAAATTCCGTACCGGTATTATTGAATTTATGAACTCAAGACAGGATAAGGAAACAGGGCTTTATATTGACAGGCAGGGCGTGCCGAATTCCCGTGAGGTTGCGAGGAATCAGGCGGCGGCTTTGAGAGCGCTTGGACACTTTAACGCACAAACAAGATATCCGCACCCCACCGGCACAGGAGCGGCGTGTGAGGCTATGGCGCTTATGCCACAGTATATGAGCTGTCGTGAGGCTTACGTGGATTGGATTGGCAGTATGGATTGGGATAACAATTCATGGACTGCTGGTGACCAGGCTCAGTCCTCATTACAATACGTCAATATGCTTGAGCCCCGAGAGCGAGAGGAATATAAGGCGGCTTTGTTTGACTGGCTGGAGCGCAGGCAATTTGATAGCGGATTTTTCAGCCCGAATATAGACTTTAATGCCGCATCGGGTGCGTTTAAGGTAGGACTGATTTACTTAATGTGCGGCAGGGTTCTGCCGAATTATGATAGCATAATAGATTCAATTTTTCAGTGCTACAAGGTTTCCTCGCCCCGGAATCCATATTTTGTAAGGAATCCTTTGTCCACTCTTGCGCAGATAAAGGATTATAGTCCCCAGGCGTGTCAGAAAATCCGAGAGCGAGTCGAGGAAAACATAGACGCTATACTAAAGGGATTCGGAGATTTCCTTTGCCCTGACGGTGGATTTTGTGCGGAGCGTGGAAAATCAATGGTTTCCTTTGGCGGGGTGGTTGGTTCTCACGGGCTTTTTGAGGGGGATATTGATGCAACCCTTATGATGCTTACTGCAAGACGTGCTATTTACAACATATTCGACGAAGAGCCGAAACCCTTGGACACCGCTCACTTCTGGCAGGATATATATGGCGGATGAGCGTCGGCTGTAATGCCACCTTTGAAATATTCGCCCTCGTCGGCAGATAAAAAGGGCGTTGCTCAATTAAGCTTATTTCAGATAAGAGTAAAATTAAAACAGCGAAAAGATTGTTTTTCAGGAATTTTCCTGCAACAGAATATAAAGACGAGGGTTATCCGCTTTTACACGGTGCCCTCGTCTTTTTTGTTTCTATATTATTTCCATATCAAACGTATAATCTGTTGATATAAAGCGGACTGTTACCTAGCCCGTGCTTGCTTTTTGAACGTGTTAGTCCTCGCAGGAGGCAACGTCAAGGAACGCCGCAACGCCGAGAAGCAGAATACCCGCTCCCTCTAAAATAGTGGTAATAAGCACGTAATGGTCGGGGGAAATGAAATATCCCACGTAAAGGTTAGCCGCAAATATCAGAAGTCCCGAGAAGCCGTAGCAGAGGCGGATTTTCCAGGGGCTTTTAAATTTAAGGAAAACAGCCGCCACAAGAAGGACTGCAATAAGGAACAAAACGTTCATATGAAGTTCGTTTATCCACTGACCGCTGCCGTCCCAGCCTGTCGCAACGTCTTCGAGAATGGAATAGCCGCTGACTACGAGGTATCCGCCGGGAATGAGCCAAAGAAGGCTTGATAAGCTTAAATCCTCGCCGTCACCGTAGAAGAAGATAAAGTTCATAAGCACAATTCCGCCGAAAAGGGAAACCAAGCCTATAAGAAGTCGGTAGGTTTCGTTATCCTCACCGTTCAGAACGAAGATGCAGTGCAGAGCCAAAAACGCCGCCGCAAAGGTGACAACCAGGCTCATAAAAATAGTGTTTTTTATTTTAATGAATGACATCTTTCTCCTCCTAAGTCAAAGCTCACGGCACACGTAAATCGTGCGGCAAAGGTGGAACAGCACGCAAAGAGCGGTTGTTACGATGCTGATAAACAGGGGCCAGGAGAAGAGAATCGCAACAATGAAAACTGCTGCGTTTATCATATAAACGAAGGGAACGAGAACGCCAATAAGCTTCGCTGTGTCGGATGCGTAATACTTATATCCGTCGTCCTCCCCGTGGACCTTGAAGCCAAGTCCTACCGCAAGGAGGATAAGGGTGAAGCCTATGATTATTTCGGGGATTTCAAACATAGTAGGCAAAATGGCAATTGACGCACCGAGAATGATAGTAACGACGAGAATTATTGCTCGGTATCTGATGTTTGATACTATGTATTCGTTTCCGAATTCGTCGAATATGAAATTGACGGTAGTGCCCGAGAAGAAGATAAGTATTCCAAGGAGAATGACCAGGGCGCCCAGCGCATTGAAGAGCCAGGAAAGTAAAAACAGCCCCATAACGCTTATTGCCATAATCAGCGCCATCATCAATCCGTGGAACAGAATAAAGGAAAATTTACTCATAATGTTTCTCCCACGTTTTTTATTTTTGCCCATAGTATATCACAGCGAAAGAAAAAAATCAACAAAAAAGGGAAAATAAGTACCGTGAAAAATGAAAGGGGAGCGGCCTCTGACAAAAGCCGCTCCTGTTTTGTTTTAATTAGTATTTTTAAATAGCGCCACAGAAAACGGCACGTTTTCGGCTTGACACAAGGGTGCGTGTCAAAAATTCAGCGCAAAAAGGGCTACGCCGCCGATAAGGGCGGATAGGGTCACCAATATTTTGACAGCCCTCGGGTGAGATATTCCTTTGGATAAAAGGAAGTGGTGAAGATGCCCTTTGTCTGCTTTGAAGGGGCTTTTTCCCGCCATAAGCCGTCTTATTACCGAGAACCAGGTGTCAAGGACGGGTATCGCAAGAAAAAACGCCGTTTCGGTAGGAAAGCTTCCGTCGGGGGACGTGCCGAGGGAGAGAATGGCTATGGCGAAGCCTAAAAATTGAGAGCCACAGTCACCCATAAAAATTCTCGCCCGATATTTGTTGTAGGGAACAAAGCCGAGGACAGCGGAGGCAAGGGTGAATGCTATAATGGCGGGTATGGTTTTTCCGCCAAGGAAGCCAAAGACGGAAAGGAAGGTCAGCGCCGCAACGGAGAGCCCTGATGCAAGTCCGTCAAGCCCGTCGGAGAAATTCACTGCATTACAGGTGAAAACTATTCTGAAAAGGGAAAAGGCAAAGCCTATCGGCAGAGGAAGCTCTGCGGAAAAAAGTCCAAAAAAGGAGATGCTGGAGGGCGTGTCGATAATCAGCAGGGCGGCAGTTCCCGCTATAATCTGAAAAAGAAGTTTGACCCTTGGGGGAAGGTTCCCCGCATCGTCGGCAACGCCGCCTGCAACAATCAGAGCACCGCCGGAGAGCAGGGCGCTTACTGTGGGGTTTTTCGTTCCCAAAAAAAGTGTGGATACGAGGAAGAAGGCGGTGAAAAATCCAAGTCCCCCGAGCCTTGGAACCGGGTGCGTGTTAATTTTTCGCCCGCCGTCAGGCGTGTCTATAGCTCCTATAAGGCGTGAAATTTTCACCGTTGCGGGAGAGAGGGCGTAGGACAAAAGAAATGCGGCTCCACCGCTTATCAGCAAAAGTGCTAAATTCTCCATATAACAAAAAGGCAGAGTAGCCCGAAAGTCGCCCTGACCGATGAGGTGGGCGCCCCGATAAGCGCTATGCGCTGACGGGGTTCGGATTAACCTGCCTTTATCTCCTGTTTGCGATTGAGGTTAATATGTAATACGTTTTCCATCAGGAGCGTGAAAATACGTTTTAGCTTTGCTTTTGGGGAAATCAGCCGATAAAGCCGATTTTGCGCCTTACCTTAGACATGGTTTTGTTCGCATAGTAGCGAGCCTCGTCGGCTCCTCGCTTCATTATAGCCTCAAGATGCGCTTTGTCCGCAATAAGTCTTTGGAATTCCTCTCTTACGTGAGAAAGACCGTCGGCACACGCCTCGCCTACGGCAAGCTTGAAGTCGCCGTATCCCGAGCCGCGGAACTCGTTTTCGATTTCCTCGAAGGATTTACCGGTGAACGCCTTGTATATTGTCATAAGATTTGACACGCCCGGCTTGTCTTCGGCGTAGCGAACCTCACTCTCGGAGTCGGTTACCGCCTTCTTGAACTTGCGGATTATATCGTCCTTGGAGTCAAGAATATAAACCACGGAGTTCTGGTTGGGGTCGGACTTGGACATTTTCGCCGTGGGGTCTGAAAGGGACATTATTTTCATAGTATCGGGATTCATATATCCTTCGGGTATTGTGAAGGTGTCGCTGTATATCTGATTAAAGCGCATAGCCACATCCCGCGCAAGCTCTAAGTGCTGCTTCTGGTCGATTCCCACCGGCACAACGTCGGTTTGGTAAAGAAGAATATCCGCAGCCATAAGAGCGGGGTAAGTGAAAAGACCCGCATTTATATTCTGCGCATTTTTTGCGCTTTTATCCTTAAACTGAGTCATTCTCGAAAGCTCGCCAAACATCGTATAGCAATCAAGTATCCAGCCAAGCTCGGCGTGCTCCTTAACGTGGGACTGAACGAAAAGGGTATTCTTCTCCTCGTCAAGGCCGCAGGCAATATAGAGAGCGAGAGTTTCATAGGTTCTTCTGCGAAGGTCGGCGGGAATCTGGCGCACGGTTATGGCGTGCATATCCACAACGCTGTAAAATGTTTTATATTCTCCGGAGAACCTTGAGAAATTTTTAATAGCTCCAAGGTAGTTTCCTATGGTGAGGTTTCCCGAGGGCTGAACTCCCGAAAATACCGTTTTCTGATTGTTGTTCATTTCTCCTCCAATGAGTGTCGTCGGGCTGGATTTACAGGCTTTCCCTTTTTACCTCTCCGACTGGCGTTTTGGTTTTTCGATAAATGAATTATACAACGACTTGCTGCTTTTGTCAAGAATGTTTCAGGTCCGTTCACAATGCTTTTTGAAAATATTTGCTATTTATATTTTAAATAACTATTAAATGTTAAAAATTTGTTTACAATTATGTGTTATACTTGTATTCTGTATAAGTTTAATTTCGGAAAAACTGCCGATTTTCAGGTAAAAATCAAAGGAAGGCTTATAATTATGGTAAAAGTTGAAAAGCTTGTGAAGCGCTACGGTCAGAATTACGCTCTTGACGAGGTGAGCTTCGAGATAGGAGAGGGAGAAATAGTCGGTCTTTTAGGCCCTAACGGAGCAGGAAAAAGCACTACTATGAATATATTGACGGGTTATCTTTCCTCAACCTCCGGCTCGGCTTACATAAACGGAATAGATATACTGGAAAACCCGATAGAGGCGAAGAGAATGATAGGATTTCTCCCCGAGCAGCCTCCTGTTTATCAGGATATGACTGTTGAGGAGTACCTTAATTTCGTTTACGACCTTAAGGGCTGCACCTTTGACAGAGAGGCGCATCTGTCTGAAATTATAAACGTGGTAAAGATTGCCGACGTTAAAAACAGACTTATCAGAAACCTCTCCAAGGGCTACCGTCAGAGAGTCGGTATTGCGCAGGCGCTGGTAGGCGACCCGAAGCTGATAGTATTTGACGAGCCCACCGTCGGTCTTGACCCAAAGCAGATTCTTGAGGTCAGAAACCTTATAAGAACTCTTGCCAAAAATCATACTGTTATTCTTTCGACTCATATTCTCGCCGAGGTGCAGGCAGTATGCGAGAGAGTAATAATAATCAACCAGGGTAAAATTATTGCCGACGAAAAGACGGCGGAGCTTACCAAGGTTATAGAGGAAGGCTATCACTACAAGATTAAAATATCCGGTCCTCAGCGTGAGGTTGCCGCAGCGCTTGAAAAGGTAAGCGGCGTAAAGGCAGTTACTCCCACAGGAGAGAGGGATGCGGATTCCTACGCCTACGAGATTGAGACCACCAAGGGGATTGATGCAAGAAAGCCGATATTCTCTATGTGCGCCCAGCATAGTTGGCCAATTCTCGGACTTACCCCCGTCGGCACCGACCTTGAAACTATATTTATAAGACTTGTTGACAGAGCGAACGGCATAGAGCCGGAGAGCGGACGCAGAAGCAAGAAGCGTCCCACAGCTCACTGATAATGAGGAAGGAGTGATTTTCAGATGTTTGCAATATATAAAAGAGAAATGCGCTCTTATTTCACGGGCGTTATAGGCTACGTTTTCCTCGTGCTGTTTTTAGCTGTTGGAGGAGCTGTTTTCTGTATGACGACGCTCTTCTCTATGTCTGCCTCCGTGTCGGACTTCTATTTCTATATGATGCTCTTCTCGGCAATAATGCTGCCCCTTCTCACAATGAAATCCTTCAGCGACGAGAGGAAGGCTAAAACCGAGCAGCTGCTTCTCACCGCCCCCGTGTCAATTACGGGTATGGTGTTCGGTAAGTTCCTTGCCGCTCTTACGATGTTTGCGGGCGCCCTTACGGTAAATTCCCTCTACTTTATTATCCTTTACAACTACGCACAGGTGAAAACCGCAATTCTTCTCGGCAACTTTATCGCCCTTCTTTTGGTGGGGACAACCTTTATTTCCATAGGAGTTTTCGTGTCTTCACTGACAGAAAATCAGCTTACCGCCGCAGTGGGAACTATGGCTATTATATTAGTTTTCCTCGTAATAGGAATTGTAAACACTCTTCTCCCTGCAAGCTATTGGTTAAGATACGTATTTGACTGCTTCTCAATATTCACAAGATTCCAGACCTTCACCAACGGATATTTCGACCTGTCGTCGCTGATTTACTATCTGTCGGTATCCGCAGTCTTTGTTTACCTTACAATAAGAGTCTACGACAGACGCCGTTACAACTGATAAGAAGAGGATAGTTTTATGAGTAACTTTAAAAATAAGCTCTCCTCTTTCGTTAAGGGTGAGGGCGTGTTTTCGGGCGCCCTCTCAGCGCTTGTTGTCGGACTTGCAATAGTTGCGAATATAATAATATTCGTTCTCGGCTCCTATTTCAGCCTGTATATTCACCTTGACGAGGTTGAGGACCTTACTCTTTCGGGATATACCGACAGCCTTTTTGCGGACCCCATAAAAAAGGGCGAGCGGGTTAAGATAATCTTCTGCCAGTCCGAGGAAGAGGTAAAAGCTAACGACAAGGGCAGCCGTGTTCTTGAAACGGTAAAAAATTTCAAAGAGCGATACGGTGATTTTATAGAGCTTGAGTTCGTGAATATCGTGACGAAAATGAACAACAAGAACGAATACGTTGACCTTACGGTTTATCAGACCGTAAGCGAAGGAGGAAAAAAGAGCCCGATTCTGGAAAGCACCGTTATATTCGAGAGTGACTACGGGCATAGGGTGCTGACCGATTCCGCATCAAAAACGGGATATGCGAATTTCTATACCGTTGATACAGTGGGCAACGTTATAGCCTACAACGGAGAGGAAACTGTGGCGGCTATGATTACCTCCTCGCTCTCAACCGAGAAAAAGACGGCGTATTTCACAACCTATCACGGAGAAATATCCGACTCAGCCTTTCAGAATATGCTCGCCTTCGCAGGATACGGCATAGGCGTTATAGATTTGCTTAAAAATGAAATCCCCGAGGATGCTGAGCTTGTGGTTATATCAAACCCCAAGAAGGATTTTAAGCAGGCGGACGTAAACTCAAAAGTAAAAGTAAGAACCGAGATAGAAAGACTCAGGACCTTCGTCGAGGATGGGGGTGGAAAAATATACGTTTCCCTTGACCCTTACACCCCGAAGCTCCCCGTTTTTGAGAGCTTCCTTGCCGACTACGGAATAAAGCTTTCGGAAACCGAGAACAAAAAGGCTCCCGCAGGCTACCTGCGCAATATAATCAGGGACTCCGACAGCTCGGTCACCACTGACTTTCTCACCATAGCGGTGGAGTGCGCCGATAATGAAATCGGAAATAAGGTTTCCGAAAAAATGGATAAATATACCGATTCCTCGGTTATTGTCAAGGAATGCGCGGCGCTTCAGCTATCGGGTAAGGCGCAGCCGCTTCTGGTAGCCTCTCCCACCGCCGCCCTTTATGCAGGGGGCGACGTTGTGGATTCCGAAGGCGGATATTGCGTTGCCGCCGTCACTGAATGCAGAGGCAAAAATCCCGGAACTATTTTCCTGACTCCTACCGTATATCTTACCGCATCAGACGCCCTTGTGACCGAGGGATACGCTAACCGTCCGTTTGTGTATTCTATGATTGAAAACGTTTTTGACGGCAAAAATCTTCCATACGGCTGCAAGACTGTGTATTATACCACAACGACTCTTGAAAATCTGTCTATGAAAGACGCCAGACTCTACACGGCTCTTATAATGGCTATTCCCGCAGTTATTGCGGTGGTGGGAGCCGTAATCGTTATCAGGCGCAAAAACCGCTGAGGCGAGTTTCGCTACTGCCGCTTCTGCGGCGGGCGTCGGCTTTAGCCCTGCGCCTTTGAAAAGGCGTAAAGCCGCAGGAGCGGCAAAGCCCTTCACAAGCAATTTTCATAAAGGATAAATATATATGAAGAACAATCTTTTCTCCGGGAAAAGCTCTCGGACAAAAATTTTCACGGTTATAACAGCAGTGCTGATAATTCTTCTTATGCTCATAAACGTGGGGATTACCTATTTCGGAATACATAACACCGCATACGTCGATATGACTCCTGAGGGACTTTATACATTAAGGCCCATTATGGTGGATGCGGTTAAGGATATATTCTTGAATAAGGACGGCACGCCGAAGGAGCAGGGAATTAAAATAACCTTCTGCAACGACCCCGATAACCTGATATCCTCAATTTATACGAGAGTGGTTTACTATATGTGCATATCCCTTGCCAACCACTACCCGAATCTTGAGATAGAAACGGTTAACGTGAACTATAATCCTACGGCAGTCGCTATGTATAAAAACACATCTCTGTCCGTTATACAGCCATCGGACGTAATAATCTCCTATGGCGACAGATACAGAATAGTACCTGCCAAGTCCTTCTGGCAGATTGACGGAAGCAACGAGATATATTCCTTCGACGGAGAGTATAAGCTCGCATCAATTATGATGTCCTTGACTCTTATAAATCAGCCTGCGGCGTACTTCGTTACAGACCACGGCGAGGATTATTACGACAGCAAAAACCCGAACAATCCAAATAACGAATCCGTAGGAGCCTTCGTTGACCTGCTTTCGGACTGCGGCTTCAAGATAAAAACTCTTTCCTTGAAAAAGATAATAGAGGATGCAGAAAAGGCGGGGAAGACTCCCGAGATATACGACGACTGCGCCCTGCTTATTATAAACAATCCCAAGGAAGACTTCAGAGCAGACCCGGATAAATTCACCAGCATGAATTACGTTTCGGAAACCGAGCTTGTGGACAGGTTTATGACTAAAGGTCGAGGCTCCGTTGTGGTGTCAAAGGATTACAGCGTAACTCTTCCCAACCTTGAGTGCTTCCTTAAGGAGTGGGGAATGGAGTTCTCGGGCACCCGTGTTCTTGATACGGAAAACTGCATCGTAACAGAGGGCGAGGACTTAGGATCTGCAATTGTAGGCGCCTATAATACCGACGAAAACAGCTATGCATACGACATATACGGTGAATACGTTGACATACCCTCCGCTCCAAGAGTTGTGGTGACCGACACAGGTCATATAAAATGCTCTTATCAGGATTCGGCAACGGTTTATGAATCGGGAACCTACAATACTATGAAGATATTTGCCCCCTTCCTCTTCACCTCCGAGGGAGCGGTCGATTATGCGAAGAACGAGCTTACCGGCGAATACGTTGACGTAGCAAGTAAAGAGAGCAAAAAAACGATTGCGGCTATTTGCGGCAGACAGTATCTTGACGGAACTACCGCAAACAATACCAATTCATATCTGTTCTGTGCAGCGTCAGCCGATTTCTTTGATACGAAAAATCTCGGAAATTCCTCTTACGCAAACTTTGACGTAATTTCCTCTATGATAAAGAGCATCGGAAGAACCGACACCTTCGCTTCGATGGAGCTTGGCGGAGTTTCCGCAAACAACTATAAGGGCTTTGGCGGAAAGGTAATCGTTCCAACCGAAATGTCAACAGAGGAAAGCAAGGTTGTAGAATATACCGACGACGGCCGTCCTCACGTTGTTAAGATAAACGCAGGGCTTGCCCCTTATATGCAAATAGTGTTCACGGTGATAATCGCCCTGATTCCTATAACGATAGCGGTTGTTGGAATAGTAGTGTGCGCAAAGCGCAAGTACCTATAAGGAGGCTTTTATGAAAGTAATAAAAAAGAAAAACAAAAAAGCCTTCCTCCTTGGAGCGATGGCTCTCGCCCTTGCTCTTCTTACCGTTTTAGCAATCCTTTTGAACGTATTCTTAGTAATTCCCGACGCATCGGAAACAAAGGAGCCGCCTGAAATTATCGAAGGAGTCGAGGCTCTTTACGGAAATCTTGCGATAGCTTATCCGAGAGTTACCGAGGCGAATATCACTCTTATCAACGTAATCCGCCCCGAAACCGATACACGCCCGGGGACGGAATATATATTACAAAGACAGGAGTCCGAGGAAAAGGATGAGGACGGAAATCCCGTCAAGGGGCCCTTTGCCCTCTTCTATTACGATAGCTACGGCGAGCTTCAGAGCTACTATCCTCCCATCACCGAAAACGACCCCAGCTTCGATTATGAGGATATATACGCAATAGTGCAGGACGACAGCTTCGGAATGATACCAAAGCTTACCTACCTTTGTACGGCGATAGGAACTCCCTACTTTGAAGAGCGAATCGAGCTACCGAAGGATGCTGAGAAAAGGGAGATTGCCCTGACAAGATACGGTCTTACGGACGACCGTCTTGTAAAAATCAGATTTGCCTATACCGACGATAAGGGCAAAACTCAGTATCACACCATTAAAATAGGCGAGCCTATGATAACAGGCTTGGGATACTACTTTATGGTAGACGACAGAGAGTACGTTTACTCTGTTGAAACCAATAATTATTTTGATTACGCCATGGCGGACTTTACGTCCTTCGTTCAGCCCATACTCACTGCTGCGGGACTTGATATGGACTCCGCCTTTGAGCCTTACCTTGCTACCGATTTCAAGCATTACAAGAACACCATGTACGACAACGACGGCACGAAAGAGGACAAGTGGGGCAATAAAATTCCTGCGGACGTAGTTCTTGACGACTCGAAGGTAATAGTAAGCGCCGCAGTATATAAATCCCTAATTTCCTTAGAAAAAGGAAAATCCGACACGGGGTACTCCAAAACGAGCGAAAAATACGTGCCGATAAATCTCACCGCCACAGGAAACGCCGAGGCTGTAAAGAGGTTTAAAGGCGCCCTTGTAGGGAAGCTTGTGGGCGGATTTGATAAAAACATTGTTATTACTGCGCACTCCTTTACAAACACTCTTGACCTCAACCCCGAGGCAGCGACTCCCTTTGCTTACGAATACACGGTCAGCGCCATAGAGGCTATTCTTACCGAAGGAGCCGACCTGTGCGAGGCGGGCGTTACGGTAGGCGAGGCAAATCTTATCAGAGTTACCTATACCGCAAAGTGCAACGGAAAGGCTGTGAGCAGCTACCCTATGCACGGAGTTATAGATTTAAGCTCCGCTTCCATTCCCGATGCGGCAAGGGTTGCCCTTCGTGCGGCGAAAACAGGAGAGCTTGACACGCCCGTTACCTTCTCCGTTGATTACACCGACGGGGAGGCGGCAGTAAAGGCGAAGATACGCCTTGTAATAACCGACGTTATAAGCATTATGAACGATAAGGGCGAGGACGTGGCGGTTGCCAAGGAAGGCACCACCGTAACCTACCGCTTCTATATGGAGTGCGACGGCGTGCGCCTTGAGGGCGACGAAATCGGCTCCGTTAAGCTTTCCGAGAAAACCCGGGGAACGAAGCTTTACGAGCTTCTTATGGGCAGAAAAATGTCCGTGGGTCTTTCTCTTGAATTTGAAAATTATACCCAGTACAGCGAGGCTGTCGCAAACGTCGTATACTACGACATCAGCGGCATCAATTATTTCGTAACCTCGGAGGAGGTAGTGTCCTTCAGATTCCAGCAGGCGTCCTTAAGGGACCCCTACTACGGCGAATCTCTTTATGAGAATACCTCAACCGGTAAATACGCAATGTACGGTCTTAACGCAACCGCCTGCGAGTCAGTTCTTAAGGCTGTGGGCGGAATAACGGGTAATTCCGCAACCAAGTCCGAGGGGCTTCTCGGTATTGAAACCGTGGCTATCGGTATAACAGACGAGCTTATGAAGGATTATAACCTTTATGACTACACCGTTTATTTCGAGCTTCCCCGCGGTATTGCATCGGTTCCCTATGACGAGGAAGAGGACATTGGGGATTATCTTGATTCTCTTGACGACTATAACTATTACGGAACTCTCGGATTCAACCTTTATATAAGCCGCGAGTATCCCGACGGAACGAGATATATCGCCTCGGATATGTACGACCTTATAGCTAAAATTGATGCGAGCAAGCTTGAGTTCTTAAACTATGGCTTC
Organism: uncultured Clostridia bacterium; assembly: GCA_904501765.1. Classification (GTDB taxonomy): domain Bacteria; phylum Bacillota; class Clostridia; order Oscillospirales; family CAG-272; genus UBA1740. Next base: position 26,389 of record CAJGCM010000009.1, read on the forward strand.
GTTGATTTCTATTCGAGAAGAAGCATAATACTTACGGACATTTCCAACGTTGCAGGGCTTGACGTTGAGTTCTATATGGATGATTTATTCGGAAGCTATAAAAACGACCTTCTTCACGAGAAGGTTTACTCCTATAACGGAAGGCACTGGTATCTCTCGGAGCTTACCGACAAGCAGCTGGCGCAGGCGACTAAGGTTGACGGAATTACCGTTACCGTAACTCCCGACGGTAAATGCTCTGACAATGAGCTTATGAAGGCGCTTTTGGAAAAGGGCGGCGACAGCATCACGCTTGAAGAGTTTTACGATAATGTGTGGGTTGAAGGCGACACCCTCGGAACAGACGTTTTCAAGGAATTCGTGCAGGTAATATTCTATTCCTACTACGAAGGATACCTCACCGAAGAAGAGCAGGCTGCGGCAAAGGACGCAAAGCTGCTTATGCGAATGTCACTTTCTCTCGGAAAGTATGCCAAGGGCTCGGATGATTACGAGGACTATTCGGACTACGACTACGTTTATGAGTTTTACAGAATAAGCGACAGGCAGGTTATGGTAAAGCTTTACCGCCAGAGCCGTTTAGACCCCACGGATATCAAGGATGTCGTATCCGATTTCTACGTGTCCGCCTTCACCTTCAAGAGAATAGTTAACGCATATTCTGCCATACTTGACAAGCAGATTCTTGACGACAGTAAGCCCTACGAGTGGTAACGGAGAGAAAATGCCACGTCATAAAGCCTCGATTTGCCCCGAATTTTGGGGCAAATAGAGGAAAATATATAAAATAATAATTATTTTTAAAAAATGTTTGCATTTTTCCAAATTATGTGTTATAATTGTCTTTGCTAATTCTGCGGGGAGGGTAGTTCCTTCCCGAAAGAGATTTTTAATACAAAACAGAGAAAGTGAAAGAAACGATGAAAAAAAGAATTATAGGAATTCTTCTCCTCGCTGTGATGCTTACTCTTTCCCTTGTCAGCTGCGGATACAGCTTTGCCGACGAGGATTACTCACAGTATGCTGATTTTGAAGATAAGAAAGCCTTTGAAACCGCTCTTACCCAGCTGGTTATAGAGGACGGAGATTTCTCGAGAAACGAGGATACAAGAAAGAAAAAGGTTGCAGACGCTATCATTGAAGCTCTTGCAAAAAAGGCTAACACCGACGAAAAAATCAAGGCAGGTGTGGTATCCGCTCCCGATAAATTCTATTATTGCTATTACGCTACTGCCGTTGTAGGTGGTACAGAGAAGGTTCTTCTTACCTCCAATATGAAGGAGGCTTCTCCTTCCAATATGCAGTTCGGTATCAGCGACGTTGAGGGGCTTCAGGCTAAAATCGAGGAAGCCTTTGCCGAGGTTGATATAAACGGTAAGACCTATTCCACAACCACCTCGGGCAAGCTTGGCGCTGACGATAAGACCAAGGACGCTTTTATCTCCTATAAAGTTGAGTATCAGAAGGACGGAAAGACCGAAAACGATACGTACACTCTCGTTAAGGTAAACCTTGCGGATAACGATGACGTTGTAAAGAAGCTCGTTGAGAAGACCAAAGAGATTGGCAAGACGATAGATTCCTTTGAGATTACCAAGGACAATGTTAAGTATAAGTACCTCAACGCTAAAATTGACTTTATCGTTGAAGGCGGCGAGGCGGTAACCTTTACCGACAAGACCTATACCGAGGATAAGACACTTAAGGACGTTGAAGGTCAGGACGTTAAGGTTAAGGACGTTGAGCTTACCTACTACGTATATCCTCTTTACTACGTTGACGTAGAGGAGTTTAACGCTACCTCTGTTCTTAAAACAATATATTCTGCGCTCACCGAGGCGGACGAGGAGGATGCTGATAAGCAGGTGTCCGTTCTTGAGTGCCTTAAGGGCGAAGAGGCGCTTCTTAAGGCTATTGACGAGCTTAAGAAGACCTATTCCGAGAAGCTTACCGCTGTTGCCGATGCGGAAGAGGACGTAGAGAAGGCGAAAGAAACTCTTACCGAGGCAAAGGAAGCGGAGAAGCCCAGCGAAACCACAATAAAGAATGCGGAAGATAACCTTAAGAAGCTTGAGGGCGACCTTAAAAAGGCAAAGGAAGCTGCAACCAAGGCTGAAAAGGCGATAGACGATAAGATAGCAGAGCTTCTTAAGAAGAAGGCTGACTATGCTGAAAAGATTACCGCCGAGTACGAAAAGACTACCAGAGAGAGCCTTCTTGAGGCTTACAACGACGAGGTAAGAAACAATCTTGCCAAGGAAATCTGGGCGCTTATAAAGAAGCACGTTAAGGTAACGGGCACTCCCGATGCGGCAGTTCAGGCAACCTTCGACCGTATTTACGAGGAGCACGAGTATATCTTCTATGAAGGAACGAAGGATTCCTCCTCAGGTCAGTCCAACTACGCCTTCTACGGCACCTTCGAGGCATACCTTAAGGCGGTAACCGGAAAGACTACCGAGAAGGATACCTTCGAGGATGCAAAGCATAAGGTTTGGGCAGATGCTGTTGAGTACGTAACTCCTATTGTTCAGCTCTTCAGAGCCGCAGAGGTTTACGGTCAGAAGATAACCGCAGAGGACTTCAACGCATTCAAGGATGACCCCGATTCCTCTTACTCCTACTATGAGTATTATAACGGTGACGAGAACGTAAAGGTTGCTATTCAGTTTGACAAGCTTCTTGATTTCTTCCTTGAAACGGAAGAGGTTAAGGATAAGCCCGGCGACGTTAAGTACACCAACAAGCTTATAGCCTTCAAGTGGGCTGACGAGGCTGTTGCGGACAAATAATAATCGTTTTTAGCAATTTAAGAGGGCTGGGGTGAGTTGTCACACAGCCCTCTTTTGGATAAAGGGCGCTCTGCCGCTGCAGGTGGCTATATTGGCGGCAATTTGACGGGAGTGGGCTCTTGTCAATGTCCTTTTTACGGGAGAATATATGAAAGAGGTAACACTTTATACAGACGGCGCCTGCCGAGGAAACCCCGGCAAAGGTGGCTGGGGCGCAGTTTTAGTCTATGGAAAATACGAGAAGGAGCTTTCCGGCGGTGAGAGGGAAACCACTAACAACCGTATGGAGCTTATGGCGGCAATCGAGGGACTTTCCGCCCTTAAGGAGAGCTGCTCGGTAACCCTCGTTTCTGACTCTAAATACCTCGTATCCGCATACGAGGAGGGCTGGGTGTACGATTGGGAAAGAGAAAACTGGAGGGGCGGAAAGGTGAAAAACCCCGACCTCTGGCAAAAAATGCTTGAGCTGACGAGAAAGCACCGTGTCACCTTCGTATGGGTAAAGGGACACGCAGGGCATCCTTATAATGAAAGATGCGACAGACTTGCGACAGCATTTGCCGATAGCTTTATCGATTGACGGCTACGGGATAAAATTAAAGGGTATAAATAATATATGAGCAGAAAAAGAAAGAAAAACAATGGCGGCGAGGCTCAGGCTTCGTTGAAAAACGAAAAAGCCCCACAGAGAGATGGCGCCCTAAGAGCGACACTTACGCATAAAGGAAAAATTACAGTTGCCATAGCCTGCGGCGTGTTGGCAGCGGCAATTCTGTTCGGAATCGTTTTCGGCATAGTCCTTGCGGTAAGGAGCGGCGCACCCTTTGACTATATTTCCGAGGACCTTACCCGATACGTAGAGGTGCCAAAGGATATTTATCGTGACTTTGAGGCGGAGGTTGACGTAAGGGCGGTGTCCGACTATGACGTAAATCTCCAGATTTTCCAAGCCCTTGCAAGTAAAAGAGGTAAGACACTTTACGATGGAGAGCTGAGATACGATAAGGTATTTAACCCCGGTGACGAGGCAAAGGTGTATTTAAGGGGCTATGAGCTTGACGAGGACGGCAGAGAAATTGACCTTTCCGGCACTTGTAATTTCTATGACGATGAGGCAGCCTCGACAAACGAGCTTATGACAGGCATCGCTATGGGGCTATGGGGCAAAAATCCATCAGACTACAGCCGTTTTTACAAGTTGGATTCCAAGGAGCTTATAGGGGAAATTCTCGACGGAGACGTTGTGTATCTTACCATTACCTATTCTTACGAAACCGCATTGCCCGAGATGGATAAGCGTGTGAGAATAGACCTTGCTGACCCCGAGCTTGAAGCTACGTGGGGCGTTGGAATCGGTGATTTCATAAAAGGGCTCAAGGTCGGAGAAGCAAAGGAAGATGACCTTACCCTGACTCTTGCCGGCAGTGACGAGAAGGTAACCATTCTTTCGGCAAGGCTTGATTTCGTTACCCGATGCGAGGATAATCCCATAGTGATAGAGGCGATATTCCCTGCAGATTACAAGGAGGAGTCTTACAGAAACAAGACTGTTATCTGGGAGGCGTACGTATTCGGCGCATATCACTACGAGAGCGCTGAGCTTACCGAGGACTTCGTCTTGAAAACAATTGGTATTGAAGAGGATACGCTTGGTGAGTATGAGGGCGAGGGCGTCGTCGAAAAGTATAAGAATATGATAAGAGCGCGGCTTGTTGATGCTTACGAGTCAGACGTTGATTTTGCTGTGGAAGAGGCGTTGCTTGAATATCTTATGAGAAAGGTAAGCTTTAGGTGGCTCCCTGAGGGTGAGATAAACCGCCTTTACGAGAAGAGATATAACGAGCTTCTTTTGGAATATTATTCCGCATCAGACCAGTTTACAGGCTCCTTTGAATTATTTTTGGTTAATGGCTTCGAGCTTGAGGACGACGAGGACCCCTTTGAGTATCTTAAGAAATTTTATGAAAATCAGGTGAAGGAGCAGTTAGTGTTCTATTCCGTAATAAAAAATGAGGGGTATATACCAGACGAAGAGGAGCATAAAAAGCTCTACCGAGAGCTTCTCCTTGCCGATTTTGATTACGAGAATACCGAAGAATTCAAGACTGACGAGGAATATGAAGCCGCAGTCAGCGCATTTGAAGAGGAGATGCTTGTCGCCTACGGTGAGAATTATTACAGCGAGGCGGTTTATTATAACTTCGGCAGAGAAAAGCTGCTTAAGAATATAAAGGTGAATAACAAGGGCGCTTGAGTGTAGGGTGCTCTTTCGGGAAGCCCAAATGTCGTATGTGGCAGAGGGTGATATGCAAAAAGATATATAATAGAAATTTAATCTTTATTTATCTTGTATCTACATTTATTATAATAACAGTTTATAAATATAATAATAGTTTATAAATACTTGAAAGAAGAAAGGAAACGGTGGTAAAAATGGATAACATTAACAGAAAAATTTTGCAGATTCTTGACAAGAACGGACGAGCGACTCTTGAGGATATTGCCGCCGTTACGGATATAGAAGAAGAGGAGGTTGCCAAAAGAATCTCCGAGCTTGAGAGAAGCGGTATCATAAGAGGATATAAGGGCGTTATAGACTGGTCCCGTGTAGACCCCGACAGAGTAAGCGCAATAATTGAGCTTAAGGTTACCCCCAAGGCAGGCTTAGGATTTGAGGAGGTTGCGGAGCGTGTATCAAAATATCCGGAGGTTGAGTCGGTTTCCCTTATGTCGGGAGCATACGACTTAAACGTGATGGTTACCGGCAAGACCTTCCACGAGGTAACTAACTTCGTGTCACGCGAGCTTGCAATGATGGATTCCGTTACAGGAACAGGTACGCAGTTCGTTATGAAAAGATACAAGGAATTTGACGTGGAGCTTACCGCCGAGGAAGAGGACGGAAGGGGAAAAATCTCGTTATGATTGATTACGAAAAGGTTTTATCGAGGACGGTCGTTGATATAAAGCCTTCGGGAATACGTAAATTTTTCGATATCGCAAACACTATGGAGGGGGTAATCTCTCTCGGCGTCGGCGAGC
>CAJGCM010000010.1 GCA_904501765.1 uncultured Clostridia bacterium
CCCTGTTTTTTTGCCATTGCGATAGAAATCTCTACGGCTTCCCTTTCGGTTTTTGCATCGTCGAGATAATTCATATATCCCTCAGCGTAATCGTATATTGCTTTGATTTTTTCGCTTGTTGCTTCCTCATAAACGTTCTTTCTCTTGTAAGAAAGTTTTTCAAGCATTTCTTTTCCAATTGTCTTTTCAGCCATTTTTATTGTCGCCTTTCAGTAATGAATTTATAATATTTTCTATTTGTATTTTTAATTCGGAAATTTCTCCGTTATTAACTATAAGAAAATCGGATTTGGAAATAATATAATCATCGGGAAGCTGGGCTTCAATGCGACGTTTAGCCTGCTCTTCGGAAATTTTGTCCCGGTTAATAATACGCATAACCCTTGTGGGCCTATCCGCCACTACAGCGATTATTTTATCGCACTCACGATCAAATCCGCTCTCAAACAAAAGAGGTGCATCTACAAGTGCGGCAGCTTTTCCTGCCTTCCTGTATTCCTCAAGAATTTTGCGTACCTCTTCAAGAATGAGCTTGTGCGTTATTGCTTCAAGTCGCTTCTTTGCTCCTTCGCCGCCTTCGGAAAAAACAATCCTTGCCAAAGCCTTTCTGTTAAGCGAGCCGTCGGCAAGAATAATTCCAAAGCCGAACTCCTCCGCAAGTAAAGGTATGCACTCTCCGCCGGGAGAAGTCATTTTTCTGTATATGTAATCTGTGTCAATAGACGGTATGCCGTATTCGGCAAAAACAGAAGCAACTGTTCCTTTGCCGCTTCCGCTCCCTCCTGCAAGTCCGATGGTTAACATATTTTACTCCAAGACATAATAATATTATTATACTATATTTAAAAACAAAAAGTCAAGGCAAAATATATGCGTTTTATTTTAAAATAATATTTTTAGTTTAGAGGTAATAACCCAATATGAAATTTTCAAGCAAAGGCGGCGAATTAAAATTCTTTGCAGCCGCAAATTCTTATAACGGATTTATAAGTTATTTCGGCAAGGTGTTCAATCCCGAAAGGTTCGACAAAATTTTTATTTTAAAAGGTGGACCGGGAACAGGAAAAAGCAGTCTTATGAAACGAATATTACGCACAGGTGTGGCGGAAGGCTTTTATTCGGAGGCTATATATTGCTCCTCTGACGTAAACTCGTTAGACGGTGTTATTTTAAGCTCGGAAAAGCGGCAAATAGCTGTACTTGATGGAACCGCCCCTCACGCAACAGACCCGCAAATCCCCGGAGCGGTTGAAGAAATAATAAATTTGGGAATTGGCTGGGATGCAAAGCTTCTTTGCGAACAAAGGGACCGTATAGTTATGCTTAATAAAGCTAAATTAAAAGCTTACACCAAAGCCTATGAGAATTTATACATTTCTTCTGTATTTCATAAAAAATACGAGGCAGAAATTGAAAGCAAATTTGATTTCGTTACAGCTGAACGCAAGGTTGAAGAGATGATTTCTAATCTTCAATTGAGGGGTGAAGGAATAATTCTTCCACGTCTTATAAGTTCTTTTTCAAAGGATGGCTTTACACGTCTTGAAACCTTAGAAAAAAATTCCGAGCAAATAATTAAATTAGGCGGCAACGGATATTCCGAATACATTTTTATAAATCTGTTAGTAAAAAGGCTGAACCAAATCGGCGCTAATTATTTCTACTTCCCCACCCCCTATAACACCAATAGTAACGAAGCCTTGTATATTCCCGATTGTAAGTTGGCAGTTATCATATCAGATAAAGCAAACTGCGATATTAACACAGAAAATTTGTGCTGTATAAAATCTCAGAACAGCGAGGACTTAGAAAGGTACAAACGACTTAAGAAATCATTTATTGAATATTCATGCGAGGAGTTAAAATGCGCCGCAAGACGTCATTTTGAGCTGGAAGATATTTATATCGAGGCGATGGATTTCTCAGTAATCGAGGAATTAGCGGAAAGCGTTGAAAAAAGGTGCAAAAACATTCTTAGTGGAGCCATATAATTTTTTTCTATTATTGACATTGAGTTAAAATTGTGTTAAACTATACAAAAGAAAAATACCCGTAGGTTTTTTCTACGGGTATTTTTATGTTAAAGAGATTTTACGATTTTTTCGGTATCCTCTGCGATAACAAGCTCTTCGTTGGTAGGAATCATATAAACCTTAACCTTTGAATCGTCTGCCGAGAGAACGACAGGCTCGGAGGAGTGCTTAAATGTGTTTCTTTCCTTATCGAGCTTAACGCCAAGATACTCAAGTCCTGCAAGAGAATGCTCTCTGATATAGGTAGAATGCTCACCTATACCGGCTGTAAACACTATTGCGTCAACCCCGCCCATAGCAGCGGAATAAGAGCCGATAAACTTCTTTATCTGGTAGCAAAGCATATCGTAAGCGAGTTTCGCTCTTTCATTACCCTCGTCTATTGCCTTTTCGAGGTCACGGGAGTCGGAGCCAACGCCGCTTATACCTGCAAAGCCGCATTTTTTGTTCATATAGCTATCAATTTCTTTTGCATTCATATTTTCCTTTTCCATGATAAAAGGAACGATAGCAGGGTCAATAGCACCGCATCTGGTGCCCATCATAATACCGTCAAGTGGTGTAAAGCCCATCGAGGTATCGAAGCATTTGCCGTCCTTAACAGCTGTGATGGAAGAGCCGTTTCCTATGTGACAGGTTATGATTTTTGTACCTTCAGCAGGAACACCGAGAAGCTTGATAGCCTCAGCGCTAACGTATCTGTGAGAGGTACCGTGCGCTCCGTAGCGCCTTACGCCGTATTTCTCGTACATGTCATAAGAAATTCCGTACATATAAACCTCTTTTTCCATCGTCTGATGGAAGGCGGTATCAAATACCAAAACCTGAGGCTTATCCGGCATAACAGATTTGCAACCCTTTATACCCATAATATGAGCCGGTGTATGTAAGGGAGCGTAGGCGGTGCATTTTTCGAGTATTTCCATTACCTCGTCATTTGCAAGCATAGATTTTGCAAAATGGGGACCACCGTGAACTACTCTGTGTCCTATCGCTTCTATTTCGTCAACAGATTCAAGACAACCGACGTTCTTGTCAAGAAGAGCGCTTACAACCAGCTTCATAGCCTCTGAGTGATCGGAAAGAGGTGTTTCTTTAACGTAATCCTCCCTGCCATCCATCTTGTGGATAATGCGGGAGCCTTCAATTCCGATTCTCTCGCAATTTCCCTTTGCAAGAACGCTCTTGTTATCCGTATCAAAAAGCTGATACTTAAGAGAGCTTGAACCTGCATTAACAACTAAAACCTTCATTTTTAAATTCCTTTCTGATGTTTTTACAGTAAAGATTATACACCATTTTTTTCTAATTATCAACCCGAAAAACAAAAAATATTATTTTTTTAAGGAGGGAGTATGACAACAGTAGCTATAATTGCAGAATATAACCCCTTCCATTCGGGTCATAAATATCAAATTGATAAAATAAGAGAAGAGTTCGGCTCTGATACAGCGGTTATCGCTATAATGAGCGGCAACTACACACAAAGAGGCGAGATTGCCTTTTCGGATAAACTTACAAGAGCGACAATGGCTACCGAAGCAGGAGTCAATCTCGTTCTGGAGCTGCCCTTCCCTTACTCCTCTTCTGCAGCTGATATTTTCGCAAGAAGCGCAGTGCATATTGCCTCCTCGATAAACGTTGTAGATTATCTCTCCTTCGGTAGCGAATGCGGTGATATTATTTTGCTTACGCAAGCTGCGGAAATTATGCTTTCGGAAGAATATAATGCTCAATTTGCAAAGCTTAAGAAAAATAAAGATTTAGGCTATGCAAAGCTATGCGAGGCAGCTTACCGCTCCGTTGTCGGTGACCAAAACACGTTATCTTTTACGCCTAACAATATTCTCGCTGTAGAATATATAAAAGCAATTATATGCTCCGGAGGAAGCCTCAGGCCTCACACAGTTAAGCGAATAGGAGGCGGATATTCCGACTCTGTGGTCAATCCCGACAAGGAGTTTCAGAGTGCTACAGCTTTAAGAGGTGCGTTTATAAGCTCGAAAGATACAGCTTATAAATACATTCCGGAACCAACTCATAAAATCCTTACCGAGGCTGAGGCTCGTGGAGATGCTCCCTGCGATATGGATGCGCTTTCGGCTGCTGTAATTTCTAACTTTCGTTTACTTAATTCTGTCTCAGTATGTAATATACACGATGCAGAAGACGGTATATATAATCGGCTTCAAAAATATAGCTTTGAAGCTGCGACAATTTCCTCTCTTCTTGAGCTTTCCGCCACGAAGAAATACACCAATGCAAGACTTAGACGGGCGATGTGGAATATCTTTTTCGGCGTTACCTCCTCCGATGTAAAGACTCCTCCTCTATTTACCCAAGTGCTTGCAATGGATAAAACCGGAATGCAAAAATTGAGAGATATCAGGAAAAAATCAGACTTTCCCGTACTTACAAAGCCCTCGGATTACGAGAGTTTTACAGAGGTTCAGCGAAGACAAAAGGACCTGTCAGAAAAAGCAGATTCTGTTTTTGAGTTAACAAAGCCTCTGCCGAAATCAGGAAAAACCGCTATAAAATTAACGCCTTATATCAAAAAAGGTTAAAGATTGCGGTATTTAAATAGCACTCATTTTGTCGAATATATTTACACGGAACAAAATAGCTGTTATTATGTTTTCGGAAGGAGTGGCAGTCATCTTTTCCAAATAAATTGAAAGGAGCAGAGTATGTTAGAAGTAAACGGTATCGAATCCGGCGAATTTCTTGAGTACAAGGGCAGACCTCTCGTACGCAAGGATGATGATATTTACTACGGAGATCTCGGTGCTCATTATGTAAAAATGATGATTATGTCCGAAAAAAATACGGACAAGAGCGACGAAAAAATACCAAAGGACATTGTAGTTCAGCTTTTTGCTGCAGGAAATCCTTTTCCTGAAAAACAAATAAATGCAAAGGGACTTTCAGATGCTTTTGAGACTGCGGAAGCATGGCTCAATAGATTTGACCCTATAATTACGGGTTAATCTCATATAAAACGTGCGTATCCACAAGGCTACGCAAGGAGGTAAAAAATGAAATCTGACCCTAAAGGCAATAAGCAAAAGCTGTTTGCCGCTATAATTATTGCTATTGTTCTTATTTTGACTATTGGTATTGCTGTCAGCGGTTGGCAAAACGAGCCTCAGGATGCTATAACCCCTCCGCCACAGTCAGACAACGAAGCGGAGGACAAGACCGAGGACGAAAATAAAAATAACAACGACGATGGTAAGGAAGACGAAGGCGCTAAACCTGAAATCAAATATATAAATTATCTCACCGGGCTTCAGATAAGTGAGAATATCTTTCAGAAAAAACCTTATGCCTTTTTAGTTTCCACAAATGCTCCAACCTATGGAATATCCACATCGGATTTATTTATAGAAATTCCAACCGAAAAAGGTGATACTCGCTTCCTTATGTATTCGTCGGATATTTCTTCGATGGAAAAAATCGGTGCGTTTGCGCCTACTCGAGATTACATATCTCAGCTCACTAAAGCATTTGGTGGAATACTGGTTGCAAAAGGTTGCGATGATTTATTTGAATATAATTCTATAGCATCGACCCTATCTTTGGATTTATCCAAAAATCAAAAATATACCTTCGTTGAGAACTCTTCCGAGGTATACAGCTCAGATGCGCTTATTGAAGAACTTTTGACGAATGAAAAAATAGATACGGAGCTTATTAAGAAAATATCCATTCCATACGTTTTCGCAGCGGAAGAAAGTACGGTAGTCGGAAAAGCCTCCGCCTCAGTAATAACTCTTCCCTATGCGCCATCAAACAACACGTCTCTAATTTTTAACTCAAAAACCAATCGATACACCCTCATGAAAAACGGCTCCGAGAAGATAGATATGCTGACAGGTGAGGCTGCAGAATTTACAAATGCAGTTATACTTTTTGCCGATTCGACCACTTATGAAAAGTCGGAAGGAGTAAGAACTGTAATAAACACTCTGGCAGAAGGTAGAGGCTATTATGCCACAGGCGGTAAACTCATCGAAATCAAGTGGTACGCTGACGAGAGTGGTAATCTTTCCTTCACCACCCTTTCGGGAGAGATACTTACAGTAAACCGCGGAAACTTTTATATTGGATATTATAAATCCTCAGAAGCCGGCTCAGTTACCTTTAAATAAGCCTGATTTGCAAATTTAAGGTTTGTAAAATTTGATACGAAAAACAATATAAAAACAGGTTACCAAGGATAGTAACCTGTTTTTTATATATTCAGCTTTCCATTTGTTTTCCGAGAAAAATACCCGCCGTTTGTATAAGCTTTGTTTCGACCTCTTTTGAGATTCTATTTTCGTCGCTTAGGCCGCTTGGATTAGCGGAAACCACGCAGCCTATTATATCCCCTTCCGCCAAAATAGGCATAGCGCAGCTAATGGAATATTCGCTATTTCCCTCAGTGACATAAAGATTATCTCTGTTTTGCGTGTTGTGATAAAGTGTTCTTCTGTCGATTATTTCCTCAAGCTCTTCTGATATTTTCTTTTCCATATGATCACGCTTTGAAGCGCCTGAAACTGCAATGATTACATCTCTATCGCATATAAAAATAGGCAATCCTGAGGTTTTCTGTAATGTGTCCGCATATTCGGCAGCAAAATTCTGAAGCTCTCCTATGGGAGAATATTTTTTAAAGATAACCTCCCCTTCTCTGTCTGTATATATCTCAAGAGGGTCGCCCTCACGGATTCTCATTGTTCTTCTTATTTCTTTTGGAATAACGACACGACCAAGGTCGTCTATCCTTCTTACAATTCCTGTGGCTTTCATATATTACCTTTCTTATTACCAAATACTAACCTTAAAAATTGCTCTTTTTGGAGTACAATTATATTATTAGATGTTTTTCTAAAATTATCCCGTAAATCAAAAAAACGACTGCAGTAAAAATTGGAAACTTTTGCTGTTAGAAAAAAGAGCGGACTTTCAAGTCCGCTCTTTTTTCTCCAAGATTTATTCACCGTCTGCTGCTACAACAGCATCGTCATTCTGCTTAAGTCCGTTTGCTGAAACATCTTCATTCCAGTCAAGCTCATCACAGAAATATGCATCAAAAATGCTTCCTGTATACTCAAGCTTCATATCGTAAACGTTGATTCCTTCATTTTCTCTTAAAACGTAATCCTTATTGTCCAATGAATAGTTAGGACCAAATACGCCATACTGAAGAAGGTTTCTGAAGGACTTAACGGTATTTATAGCATATATTATCTGCATGGAACGGTCTGCATACTTCTTATTAAGGAGCTGATCTCTTGTTCCCTCAACGATTGCAAATGCGGAAGAGAAGGAGTCCTCAGCTGTCGCAGTAGGCATAACCGAGATATTGCAATAATAACCCTGCTTTTCGTATTCTGCCTTGTCCTCGTACTTTCCCTTAACATCAGTCTTTATCTTCTCAGAGATGTACTCGTCAACCTTTGCATCAACCGCTGCATCAAGCGCATCGGGCGCAACAGTAGCTTCAAGCTCGCTCCTGTACTGCGCTTTAAGTGCTTCATCACCCTTGATGGTGTCAACAAGCTCCTTCACAGCTTCTGCTGATGTGTATGTAGAAAGATTCTGATATTTGTAATAATGCTTTGCGGTAGCTATGTCAACAAGAACGTACTCGTACTCTCCAACGACGTGGTTATTGGGAACGCAGTAGAATCTATCCTCTATCTTGTCTTTTCCTGTTTTTTCGTCCTTAACAGGGTTTCCTTTTGCGTCTGTAACTATTTCCTGAACCTGGGAGGCTTCAAGTATTGCGGAATTGATGCTAACGTTAAGCTTTCCGTAAAGATCACCTGCAAAATAAGGAGTAAGGTTCACAAGCTGCTTTGCTCCGTAAAGAGTATCGAACAGTGGCTTAGAGTTTATAAGGACTATGTCAGGTCTGTCAGCTTCCTTGTAGGATTTGGCAGTCTTCTGAGTTATAACAGATGCGTATTCGCTCGCCTTGAGATAGAATACGTTAAGCTTTGTATTGAACTTTTCCTCTGTATACTGACTGAGTCTTAATGCAACGGTTTTTTTTGCATTTTCAGTAGTCTTATCGCCACAGATTATATAGAAATTCAAAGTTATTTCTTCAACGGGAACAGGTCTGCGATTCTCATAGTTTTCAAGATAACCGCCTAAATTCTCTTCGGCACAACCTGTGAATGCAAGGAGGCACGTAACGAGAAGAAGGACGGCACAAATAATTTTTTTCATTCAGAAAAAACCTCCGCCGGGCATTTTATTACCCTTGTATTTTACAATATTTTTTGTCAAAAGTCAAGGTGTTTTTATTTATATGTTTATCCTTAAAGCTTTATTGTTTATATTAGACAATAAAAACTTTGAATAATATACAAATTAAACAATGCCCGATTAGTTAGCAAGGTAGTCCTTGAGAGTTTTTGAGCGAGAAGGATGCCTTAACTTTCTTAAGGCTTTAGCTTCAATCTGTCTTATACGCTCTCGCGTTATCTGGAATTGGCGGCCAACCTCTTCAAGAGTTCTGGGGCGTCCGTCCTCAAGACCAAAGCGGAGCTTGATAACCTGCTCCTCTCTTGGAGTGAGAGTTCTCAAAACGTTGCAAAGCTGCTCACGAAGCAACGAATAGGATGCGCTATCCGAAGGTGCGGGAGAATCACTATCCTCTACGAAATCTCCGAGATGGCTGTCCTCTTCCTCGCCTATAGGAGTTTCAAGCGAAACGGGGTCCTGAGCTATTTTCATAATCTCACGAACCTTGTCTGCGGTAATTCCAAGCTCCTGCGCAATTTCGTCGGTGTTAGGCTCACGGCCAAGCGTCTGAAGAAGATTACGTGCTGTGCTTGAAACCTTGTGTATGGTTTCTACCATATGAACAGGGATACGAATGGTTCTTGCCTGGTCGGCAATAGCTCTCGTTATTGCCTGACGAATCCACCAGGTAGCATAAGTTGAAAATTTATAACCTTTGTTATAATCAAACTTGTCCACAGCCTTCATAAGACCGAGGTTTCCCTCTTGAATAAGGTCAAGGAAATACATTCCCTTTCCCACATAACGCTTTGCTATACTTACAACAAGACGAAGGTTAGCTTCAATAAGCTCGTCCTTTGCCTTTTTATCTCCGAGAGAAATGCACTCGGCAAGATAAAGCTCACGCTCTGGAGTAAGAAGCGGTATTTTACCGATGTCTTTAAGATACATACGGACAGGATCGTCAATAGCAAGACCTTCCTGGGAGAGGATTTTCTCCATCTTTTCCATATTATCATAGTTTTCGGCATCTTTTTCAATCTCTTTAAGATTTTCGCTGTCGATTTCCTCGGGAGAAGCCGAATCGATATCAATCTGAGAAATGTCGTAATCGATATCCTCAAGAGCCTTCATAAGACCGGAATTTACAATGCCCTCGTTAGATTTTGAATCGATAAAATCGTTATAAATTTTTTCCTTGCTCATTATATGTTTCCTTTCTTTTTGTTCCTTTGCAAATGTTAACTTTCGCCGCGCATTTTATTTATGAGGTTGGTTAAATCCTCAAAAGTTGAAGTACCGGAGGAATTTTTCTTTTGCATAGAACTTTTAAGTGAACTAATACTTTCGCGTAAAACCTCGTCGCCGTTAGCGGATAGTGCCATACGTGTCAATTTCATTTTTGTAATTCGCCCCACCTCCTCGGGTGAGAAGAACTCATTAAAATCAGGTAAATCACCAAATTCTCTATAAGCTTTTTCTATGGATTCAAATACCCTTTTATTGAAGTCCGTGAAGAAATCGTCTATCCTAAGCAGGTTTTCTCCAAAAACGGTTTTTCTGTGCTCGGGATAAAGCATAAGCAGCGCAAGAATTATTTCCTCGTGCTTTGCAACAGCGGGAGCCTTAGCAAAATCGGGGTTTATTTTGTCGGAATATCCGGCAACTGTCTGTTTGGCTCGCTCTTCCTCGCTCTTCTTATATTCTCTTATATTTTTGTTTATTATCCGTTCAACGTCAGATTTTATGCTTTTCGCATCTACATCAAATTTCTTTGAAACTATTTTTATATAAACATCTCTTTCTGCTTCGGAATATACCCTGGAAATTTCTCTTTCAAGCTCTCCCAAAGCATTAACCTTATCATGCGGCAGGTTAATGTCATGCTTTGCAAGTATGTTATCCATCTTATAGGTGAATTCCATTTTTGCACCGTTCAGAACCTCACGGAACTTATCACTACCATAAGATTTGATATACTCGTCAGGGTCCTTTGAGCCGGGGACTACAATAACTCTTACGTCAAGTCCAACCTCCCCGATTATCTTCAGCGCTTTAGCGGTAGCAGTCTGCCCCGCCTCGTCAGAGTCGTAGCATATTATTACCTTTTTGGTATATCTCGACATAAGCCTCGCTTGCTCTGAGGTTATTGCCGTCCCGAGAGTCGCCACCGCATTAGTAAAGCCTGCTGAGTGAAGCGCTATAACGTCCATATACCCCTCACACAAAATAAGCTCCTCGGATGAGGTGTGGCGGGCAAAATTCAGCGCAAATAAATTCCTTGATTTTTTGAATACAGGAGTATCTGAGGAGTTCTTGTATTTCGGCTTAGTATCGTCAAGAACCCGTCCGCCAAAGGCGATAACGTTTCCCGCTACGTCGATTATAGGAAACATAACTCTTTTTCTAAAAGAGTCGTAATAATTTCCCTTCTCGCTCTTGCCGCATAAAAAACCTGCTACAAGCTCTTCGTATGTATATCCTTTGCTTATCATATATTTTGAAAAAATATCAAAGCTATCTGGAGCATATCCAAGCCCAAAATGCTTGATGGTTGCTAAAGAGAGCTTTCTTTTTTCGGTAAAGTAGCTTAGAGCTTCTTTTGCTCCCGGTAAATCGGAAAACAGCGCCCTGTGGAAATAATTCGCCGCATCAACGTTCATTGAGTACATTCTTGATTTATCGAATTTCTTTTCCTTTGGAACAAAGCTTTTTTCATCACGTATTACAGTGATACCTGCTCTCCGTGCCAAAAATTCTACTGCGTCAGGATAATCAAGATGCTCTATTTGCTTTATAAAAGTTACCGCATCGCCGCCGCTGCCGCATCCGAAGCAATAAAAGCTGTTAGTCTGTGGATAAACCGTAAAGGAAGGGCTTTTCTCGCTGTGGAACGGACAGAGCCCTTTATACATAGAGCCTGCTCGCTTAAGCGAAACGTAGCCTGAAATCAGGGACTGTATATCCGTGCGCATTATAACCTCTTCGATTACAGCTTTATTTATCATTGCCATAACAAGTCCCCTCCTATTCCCATAAATCTTTACTTTCGTTACAATATACGACAAATGAAGCTAAAAACACTTTTAAATTTTAAAATTATTCTCTGTATCCGAAAAATTCATTTATTTTTTCGAAAGCGCACCTTCCACCGGTGATTTCTGTGACCTTTGCGATAAACTCGTCGCATTTATCTTTAAGCACGCTGCCGATAATTTTAACATCAGCCTGAAAATCAGTATCAATAGGTAAAAATTCGTATTTTACAGTTATCGGCAAAGCCTTCTGATAATCCGAATAGTTCAGTGTCAGTGTAATTTCTGAATAAATATTATACTCAATAATTTTAGCAGCCTTAAGAGCGCCGAGAGCGGCTTCCGAATATGCGTGTACCAAGCCACCGGTACCCAAAAGAATACCGCCGAAATATCTTACTACAACAATAACTGTATCAGTACAACCATTTTTCCTTATTATATCAAGAACTGGCATACCTGCCGTGCCCTGTGGCTCTCTGTCATCTGAATATCTTGTAGTCGAATTTTCTCTGAGCACGTAAGCGTATACCCAATGACGGGCATCGGGATATTTCTTTTTAATTTTGTTTATAAAGGCAATAGCGTCCTCTTCCTTCGAAGCAGGAGCGGCAAATCCCAAAAATACGGATTTTCTATCCTCAAATTCGTATTCGGAGCTTTCTTTAACAGTAATATATGAACTCAATTACTCCTCCTACCTTTCTTTTATATATGCCCGATACATTCCTTTGACTGAGCCTTCCATCTCAGCAAAAACTTCAATTCCCGTGTCAAGATATTCTACCGAGATAACGGTTGCGTTATTATAAATACTACTCAAAACCGATTGTTTATCATAAGGGATTAAGAGGTTTTCTTTAGTTTTTCCTGCGGAAACAACACTTTCCAAAAGACTGATAAGCTCCCCCATTCCGTACCCGTATTTTGCGGAAATGATAACACAATTATCCTTTGGAACGGCATAATGTCCTCCATCTGTTTTGTCCCCTTTGTTATAAACGTATATTCTCGGTTTTGCTTCTGCTCCAAGCTCGGAAATTATATCCTCGGTAACCTTAAGATGCTCTGCTACCTCAGGGTCGTTTATATCCGATACTATAAGAAGAATATCGGCATACTTTACCTCGTCAAGCGTGGATTTAAAAGCTTTAATAAGGTGATGCGGAAGCTTTCTTATAAACCCTACCGTATCTGTAACAAGTATTGTTTCTCCCGAAGGAAGGGTGTATTTTCTCGTAGTAGGATCAAGGGTCGCAAACAGCTTGTCCTCCGCAAGAACGTCTGCATCTGTAAGGCGGTTGAGAAGTGTCGATTTACCTGCGTTGGTATACCCCACAACTGCGATTTTCTTAAGTCCGCTTCTATCTCTTTGAGATCTCATAACTGCTCTGTTGGCTTCAAGCTCTCTCAATCTTGCCTCAAGAGCTGCAATTTTTGTATGAAGATGCCGCCTGTCGCTTTCAAGTTTTGTTTCACCGGGGCCTCTCGTGCCTATCCCTCCGCCCTGTCTTGAAAGCTCGGTACCTTTTCCGGTAAGTCTTGGAGCTGTATATTTTAACTGCGCCAGCTCAACCTGCAGCTTGCCCTCGCCGCTGGTTGCGTGGAGAGCAAAAATATCAAGAATCAGCATACTTCGGTCTATTACGTCAACGTTGCCAATATCGTCCTCAAGATTTCTTATCTGCATCGGAGAAAGCTCGAAATCAAAAACGACAAGCTCAACTTCGCCCACGCTGCAAAGCTCTGAAATTTCCGCAACCTTACCCTTGCCTATAACTGTTCTCGGGTCAAAGGTGTCCTTAACCTGTATCACTCTTGCATATGTCTCTCCGCCTGCGGTATTAAGGAGCCGCTCCAGCTCGTCAAGACTTCTTTCACACTCAGGAACGTCGCAACCCCTCTCGGCTACCGCCACAAGAATTGCCAGTTTTGAATTATCTCTGTCTTCAATCATAAAAACCTCGCACAAAATAAAAAGAGCGCGGATATCCTTGGTAGACTATCCAACGCTCTTTGTTAAGCAATGATTACTTTGTCATTGCAAGACGCTTCTTGAACTTATCAACGCGTCCACCTGCGTCTACAAATTTCTGCTTACCTGTATAGAAAGGATGGCACTTGGAGCAGATTTCTACGTTAAGATCACCCTTAACAGAGTGAGTAACAACGGTCTCGCCGCATGCGCATCTGATGGTAGCTTCTTTGCATTCGGGATGTATTCCAGCCTTCATTTTAACACCTCTTTACATAATGATTCATTTTCAATTGCTCTTTATTATAACACAACTTTTTCTATTTTGCAATAGGTTTTACAAAAAAATAAAAATAAAATAAAATTCGTAGAAAATTTATATATTTCTGTCAGTTTTTTTAATAATTTAAATTATTTCTTCGAGTCTTTTTTTGAGTCTGTGCATTATTTTTTTCTCAAGTCTGGATATATAGCTTTGTGAAATTCCAAGAGCATCGGCGACCTCTTTTTGTGTAAGCTCACGTTTTCCGAAAAGCCCATATCGCATTTCAATAATCAACCTTTCTCTTCCCGAAAGCTCCTCAACCGCTTCTCTTACAATTTTTCTTTCCTCATCGTCCTCCATATTTCTGAACACACTGTCTGCGTCGCTTCCAAGCACGTCGGATAAAAGCAGCTCGTTTCCGTCATAATCAACACTGAGCGGCTCGTCAATTGATATCTCTTTTCTTCTTTGAGAGCTTTTTCTTATGAACATCAAAATTTCATTTTCGATGCATCGAGAGGCGTACGTAGCAAGTTTTATTCCTTTTTCACTATTAAATGTTGCAACGGCCTTCATAAGTCCAACGGTTCCGATGGATATCAGCTCCTCTATCCCAACTCCTGTATTTTCAAACCTTTTAGCTATGTAAACCACCAAACGCAGGTTGTGTTCTACAAGAGTCTGTCTTGCTCCGTCGTTTTCGATATTTAATATCATTCTCTCCTCTTCTTCTGCCTCTAAGGGAGGAGGAAGAGTTTCGCAACCATTTATGTAATAAATCTCTTTCTTTCTAAAGAGTATTAAAAACAATTCTCTAAGTTTTTTAAATAATCTTTTAATCATATATAATATTAACGACTTCGGCGGAAATAAGCGCTTCGTATCCCCCGAAATCTCCTTCCTCTTCATCAATTGCTATTACAACTGCTATGGCGCCTTTCGTATTATTAAAACTTGCATTTGTACGATACCCGTATAATATTTTTTCTCCTCCTACGCCCTTTATTGGAATTATGCGTATTCTTTCTTTTTCTTTAATATTCTCCGTAAACATAAACCTTTCAACGGAAAACTCCTTATTACGTTTTCTGACAGCCTCACCTTTCAGTATTATAACAGGTTTGTTATCCATGGGGTCTTTGACAAGAAGCCCGGTATCTACAAAAGCCTGAAAGCTATATTCTTCTCCAAAAAGCTCTGCGCTGAAGGTTGCGCTCCTCTCGCTTTTAACTCCGTCGAAAAACATCAGGGTTATTTTTACAACAAGATACGCCACTAAAATCATTAAAGAAAATATAAATATATTCTTGTTATAAAGCTTGGATTCTACCCCTTCAATTATCGGGTACAAATATCTGTTCAATATGGAATAACATAGACTTACAAACCCTCCAAGCGCCGTTTCGATAATCAAAAATCCCGATGCAAATCTTACCTTCCTTTTGACCCCCACCTTTGGCACACAAATTAACGTAACCGAAATAATACATATTGTCAAAGAAATAAAAAATCCTACTGCCTCAAAGGCAAAAACAGTAACAATAACCGCTAATGCCGCTGCTATAATACCGCTTATAATAAGCCTATGTACCTTTATTTCAAATTTCCCGAGATGTGCAGAAAAATAAAGCGAAAGGACGTCGACTGTGAAATTAATAAGAAAATAAACGTCAATATATAATGTTTTCACCGCATCACCCACACTTTCCTATATAATTCTATCACCGCATATATGAAATTTATGTCAAAAACAGGTGGTAAAATAAAAAAAGAACTCATACGGTTGCAAAAATCGTATGAGTTCTTCGTATATTTACTTTTTGTACGTAATAAAAATAAAAAATTGATTACAATGCGAATTATAAAAGCTTCTTTTCAATTATATCAGCGCATCTTTCCATATAATCCCCTTCAAAAAGCTCAATTACGCCCTTGTCACACAAGGAAGAAAGCTCGGGGTCGATAGGAAGAGCTGCCAATACGTCGGTAGAATGCTCCTCTGCGCATTTTTCAATCCTGCTCTCACCGTACGGTCTTATAACCTTTCCGCAGTCCGGACAAAGGATATAACTGTAATTTTCAACGAGTCCCAGCACGGGAATATCCATAAGCGTTGCCATATTAACAGCCTTTTCAACTATCATAGACACAAGCTCCTGGGGGCTTGTTACAATTATTATACCTGCAAGGGGTAAGCTTTGGAATACGGTAAGAGGAACATCACCTGTTCCGGGAGGCATATCGACGAACATGAAGTCTACCTCGCCCCAAACAACCTCGCTCCAGAATTGTTTAACGGTTCCTGCAATAACAGGACCGCGCCATACAACAGGCTTCGTTTCCTCGTCGACGAGGAGGTTTAAGCTCATAACCTCAATTCCCGTTTTGGTAACGGCGGGAGTCATTCCGTCTTCTGTTCCCATAACCTCTCCGGATTTAAGACCAAAGGATTTAGGGATAGAGGGACCGGTAATATCAGCGTCAAGTATTGCCGTCTTAAACCCTCTTCTGTTCATTGTAACCGCAAGCATCGAGGTAACGAGAGATTTTCCAACACCACCTTTACCGCTGACGACACCAATAACTTTCTTTACGTTGCTCGCCTTGTTCTGCGGCTCAAGCAAAGAGCGGCTCTCGCATTTTGCGGAACAAGAAGAACAATCGTGGTTGCATTCTGCCATAATTTTTCTCCAATATTTATCAAATTGTTTTGATTGTTATTTTGTTATCTTCAATTTGAAGATTAATACCGACTATTTTATCTGGATAAGAATTGATAATTGTCGATGCAATTAAGTCCTCAACCTCACGTTCAATATACCTTCTCATATTTCTCGCTCCGAATTTCTCGGAGTAGGAATTCTCGGCAATATAAGTAAGAACGTCTTCTGCGAATAAAAGCTTAATTCCCTTGTCCGCAAGGCTATCCTTCAGATTAGTAAGCATAATATTTGCTATTCTTTCAAAATCGCACTTATCAAGATGCCTGAAGGTTATTATTTCGTCAATACGGTTAATAAATTCAGGTCGAAGGAAAGCGGAAAGCGCCTTCTCTGTCTTTTCTTTAGCAAAAATTTCTCGCCTCTCGGCAAAACCGGAAATCGAAGAGGAATTTTCACTGCCCGCATTGGTGGTCATAATAATTATAGTGTTTTCAAAGTTTACTACTCTTCCACCTGCATCGGTAATTTTACCGTCGTCAAGTATTTGGAGAAGTATATTTAAAACGTCGGGATGCGCTTTTTCGATTTCGTCAAACAGCACGACCGAATAAGGGCGTCTTCTTATTTTCTCTGTAAGCTGCCCAGCCTCATCATAGCCGACGTAACCTGGAGGAGCGCCTATAATTCTTGACACTGCGTGTTTTTCCATAAACTCCGACATATCAAGTCTTATAAGAGCCTCAGGCTGCTTGAAAAGCTCTGTAGACAATACCTTAACAAGCTCGGTTTTACCAACGCCCGTAGGTCCTGCAAAAATCATAGAAACAGGATTTCTTCTGTAAGAAATACCGCATCTCTTTCGTTTTACCGCTCTTACGACTGCGTCTACTGCCTCGTTTTGACCTATAAGTCTTGCGCGAATTCTCTCTTCAAGCCCACGAAGCTCTGAAAGCTCGCCTTCTTTAATGTCAGAAGCGGGAATTCCTGTCCAAATCTCAACCACCAAAGCCAAATCGTCTATCTCGAGATATAAGCCCTCAAGAACTTTATCAAGCTCGATGTTTCTCTCCTCAAGCTGCAAAAGAGAAACCTTTAAATCAGCAAGCTCCTTGTAATTAGCTTCGGTCTGCCCCTCTGGCTTTTCAAGTACACCTTCAAGCTCGCTTCTCTTCTCGTTAAGCTTTGCAATTTTCTTAAGATTTCTCTTTTTTTCGTTAAGCTCAGGAGATTTGAGCGCAGCTCTCGACGCCGCTTCGTCAATTAGGTCAATAGCCTTATCGGGAAGAAATCTGTCCGTAATATACCGCTCAGAAAGAT
This sequence comes from uncultured Clostridia bacterium, assembly GCA_904501765.1. Lineage (GTDB taxonomy): Bacteria > Bacillota > Clostridia > Oscillospirales > CAG-272 > UBA1740. The sequence goes on from CAJGCM010000010.1 coordinate 17,535, forward strand.
TTACAGCTGCCCGTGCTACCTCGTTTGTAATTTTTACTCCGTGAAAATCTTCGTAATATGATTTTATACCTCGGATAACCTCTACAGTTTCGTCTATCGACGGCTCGTTAACTATAACCGGCTGGAAACGACGCTCAAGAGCGCTGTCCTTTTCAATATATTTACGGTATTCCTTGAGTGTTGTTGCTCCTATAACCTGTATTTCACCTCGTGAAAGCGCCGGCTTAAGCATATTTGCCGCACTCATACTGCCCTCAGAATCACCTGCGCCCACTATGTTGTGAACCTCATCGATTACAAGAATAACGTTTCCCGCATTTTTTACCTCTTTTATAAGGCCGAGAATTCGTGACTCAAACTGACCTCTGAACTGCGTACCGGCAACAAGCGCCGTAAGGTCAAGAAGCCATACCTCCGAATCCGAAAGTCTTTCCGGAACCTCTCCGTTTACTATTTTCTGCGCTAACGCTTCTGCGATTGCCGTTTTACCTACGCCAGGCTCACCTATAAGACAAGGATTGTTTTTCTGCCTTCTGCAAAGTATTTGAATTACTCGTTGAAGCTCTCTTTCCCTGCCTATTATTCTATCAATCCTTCCCGCCAACGCCTTTTGTGTTAAGTCGGTGCAATATTGATTTAAAAACTTTCGTCCCTCTTTTTTATCGGCGCCCTTTTTATCGCTGCTCTGGGAGCTTTTTTTATCATCTTTTGCTTTCTCAATATTCATACCGAAACCAGAGAAAAGCTTTTTTAAATCAATAGCGGGCGCACCACCGTCGTCAGTATTATCGGTAACCTCAGGAAGATTTTCGCTCATATCAGCCATAGCCTCCTCAAGCTCGCCTGACATAGATGCGATAGTATCCTCGGAAAGCCCCATCTGCTTCAGCATATTATCGATAGGCTTAATCCCCATCTCCTGAGCACAAACAAGACAGAGACCCTCGTTTACAGTCTGCCCCTTGTCAAGTCTTGTAATAAAAACAGAGGCAGGTCTTTTTTTACATTTTGCACAAATAGGAAAACTCATTTAAATACCTAAAACCATTTCTTAGAAACTTAATAAAAATGAAAGCGGATTTAATTTTAAGAAGAAATTAAATACACCGCCACCTTGAAAATCGGGGACGAAAAACATTGTAATATTTGCGACAATCATCGCAATAAGTGCGCATATACCACCGCTTAGAATCATACCGAGTATTCTGTTTATCCACCCCAAAATTCCCTGTGAAAAGATAACGTCAAGAAGCATCAGAAGAAGCTTTAAGACTATGGTGATAATCAAAAACAGCGCAACGTAGGTAACCACTACGGCAATAACATTACCGATAGGCTCCGATATTACCTTTGCAAGCGTTTTTATAAATTCCTCAGATGTAATACCGGAGGAGCTGGGTATCTCAACCCCGAACATTCCCGCAATAACCATGAGTGCCGTAGGAAGCATAGCCACTGCAGTTTCAGATGTTATTTCCGGGCAGTTTTCGATTATATATGCCTCAACCTTTTCGGCTATCATTCCAGAAAAATAAGGGCCTGTCCAAAAATCGATTACGGCGGAGGAAATAAACACAGTAAGACCGAAGGCGGCAATATGTCTGACAAAGCTTGGGATGGAATTAAAGAAGCCTTGTTTAAGCCCGAAAAGCATACCGATAAGAACTACTGCCAAAAGAATAAAATCCATTACGGTAAACAAAATGCGCACCTCCAATCAAAATAAACTTAACAAAATAATTATACTATAAAAATAATATTTGTCAATAAGTAAAAAATTACACCTGAGAAAATTATTTAACAACTACGTTACCAACACCGTATTTTGCGGTAAGCTTATCGATAACCGAAGAGCTGTTATCAATTTTCACATTCTTTATAGCAGTATATTTTTTTGTACTTACATCGTAAATTACAACCACAGCTCTTCCCGGATAGAGGTTTGACATTCTGTATATCGGCGCAATAGCCGCCTCGCTGAACTTATCCAGCTTTACGAATATACGACCTTCGGTGTCTGTTTGCGGTAAGGCCTCTTTTTGCAGTATTTTTGCTCCGTACTCACTGTTGCTCATAAGAGGTGTAAGCGTAGAAAGCAAAATTTTAGGAGAATCTCCGTCTTCAATCGACAGCTTTCCACAAATCATAACTGCGTTCTCCTGCGTTATCTCACTGTAAAACCTTGAATATTGCTTCGCAAATACGATAACCTCAATCTCTCCCAAACGATCTTCTACGGTTATAAACGCCATTGTATCACCGTTCTTGAGATTTTTTGTACGCTTATTTATAATTATTCCGCAAATATTAACCTGCGCACCATCTGAGTATTTCGAATTTTCAGAGGAAGCATCGCCTTCGGTTGCCATAACAATTTCATTTATTTTATCCGGGTGAAGCTCCTCAAGATGCTTCGAATAATTATCTATCATATGTCCCGAGAAATACATTCCCGAGTTTTCCTTCTCGAGAATAAGCAACTCCTTTAAGGAAAACTCCGGAAGAGTGGGATAATCATAGGTTGCCGAGGATAAGAAATTGCCGGTATCCATAGAAAACAAATCAAGCTGACCGCTGACGTTATTTCTACGCCTTGACTGTTCCGATTCAAGCATACCTTCGTATACCGCAAGAAGAGAGCTTCTCGTAACTCCGAGCGAGTCAAATACGCCGCATTTTATAAAAGAATCAAGAGTTCTTTTATTTATATCAGAATTAGAAAGACGTCTGACGAATTCGTCAAAGGCGCTGAATTTACCGTGCTTTCTTTCTTGAACTATTGCCTCGGTAAAATTGCGTCCCACGTTCTTGATAGCCAGAAGTCCGAATCTGATTCCCTCTTCTGTAACGGAGAAATCCGATTCACTTAAATTGATATCAGGCGGTAAAACTTTAACGCCTATCTTTTGCGCATTCGCTATATACTCTCTTACTTTGGAAGAATTATCAAGTACGCTCGTAAAAAGAGCTGCAAAATATTCCTTGGGATAATGAGCCTTAAGATATGCTGTTCTATAAGAAATTATGCTGTAAGCCGTGGCGTGGCTCTTGTTGAATGCATATTTTGCAAATCCAACCATATCGTCAAAAATGTCGTTGGCCGCCGCCTCGTCAATACCACGGCTTCCGCATCCCTCAACAAAGCTCGTTCGTTCCGCTCGCATAGCCTCTTCCTTTTTCTTGGACATAGCGCGACGGACGATATCCGCTCTCGCATAGGAATACCCCGCAAGTCTTCTGCATATCTGCATAACCTGCTCCTGATATACGATGCATCCGTAAGTTACGTTAAGAATATCCTCAAGCTCCGGAATTCTGTACGTAATGCTCTCTTTTCCGTGCTTACGGGCAATGAAAGTATCTATGGATTCCATAGGTCCGGGACGGTAAAGAGCGATTACGGCTATTATATCTTCAATGCACGATGGAGCAAGTCTTGACAGAGTTTGCTTCATTCCACCTGATTCAAGCTGAAATATACCGTCGGTTTCGCCGTCGCAAAGCAGCTTGTAGGTTATCTCATCATCAAGGGAAATTTTAGATATATCAAAATCGGGATTTTTTCGTCTGATGGCAAGCTCGGCCTCGTGAATAACCGTAATATATCTTAAGCCGAGGAAATCGAATTTTACAAGCCCAAGCTTTGCCGCAGTATTCATTGTGAACTGCGTCACAACTCCTGTTCCGCTGTAAGAAAGCGGCACGTATTCGTAGGTAGGCTTCTCGGTTATGACAATACCCGCAGCATGAGTGGATGCGTGTCTCGGCATTCCTTCAAGACTCTTGCTTATGTTAAGGAGCTTTCTTACATCTGGGTCTGTATTATAAAGCTCTGCTAACTCCTTAGTCTTAAGCGCTGATTCGATAGTAACGTTAAGCTCTCTGGGTATAAGCTTCGCAACAGCGTCAACCTTGCTGTAAGGCATACCGAGAGCTCGTCCGACATCACGCACCGCAGCCCTTGCCGCAAGAGTACCGAAGGTTACTATCTGTGCGACCTTGTCCTCACCGTATTTATGCTTAACGTAATCTATAACCTCTTCTCGTCTGTTATAGCAAAAATCTATGTCAAAGTCCGGCATAGAAACCCTTTCGGGGTTTAGGAAACGTTCAAAGAGCAAATCAAAGGCTATAGGGTCAACGTCTGTAATCCCTATGCAGAAGGCAACGAGGCTTCCTGCGCCTGAGCCACGCCCGGGACCTACCGGAATATCATTTTTCTTTGCATAAGCAACAAAGTCGCTGACGATAAGAAAATATGCGTTAAATCCCATTCGGTCAATAACTGAAAGCTCATACTCTATTCTGTCAAGATAAAGCTTTTTTTCGTTTTTATTAAAATCAAATCTGCCTGCATTAATTTTTTCTTCAAAGCCAATAAAGGTAAATTCTCTTAATGTTTCCTTATGAGATTTCCCGCTTTCAGATTTAAAATCCGGCAGATGCAGCTTATCATATTCAAAATCAAAATTACACTTTTCGGCAATTATCAGGGTATTATCTACTGCTCCATCAAAATCAGAGAACAAATCTCTCATTTCACGTTCGGTTTTGAAATAGAACTCGTTTTTTTCAAAGCCGATTGGTCTGCCGTCTGTAATACAGCTGTTAGTTTGTATACAAAGAAGGGTTGCCTGGGTTTCTGCATCGTTTCTGTCTATATAGTGAACGTCGTTTGTGGCAACCATAGGTATACCAAGCTTTTTACTTATAAGCCTGATTCCGAAGGCAACCTTCATTTCCTCGTCGATTCCGTGGTTTTGAATTTCAAGGTAGAAATCTTCACCGAAAATGTCCTTCATTTCTATAGCATACTTTTCCGCTTCCGCCATGCTTCCCGCAAGTATCAGCTGAGGAATTTTCCCGGCAACGCACCCGGACAAGGCGATAAGCCCTTCGTGATGCTCACGGATAAGGTCCATATCAATTCGAGGTTTCATATAAAAACCGTCGATGTAGCTTTTTGAAACCATTACGCAGAGATTTTTGTAGCCAACATCATTCTTACATAGCAAAATTAGATGGTTACCTGAGGAATCTGCACGTCCCTCCTTCATAAATCTCGACCGAGCTGCGACGTATACCTCGCAGCCTATTATAGGCTTGACCCCCTTAGCTTTAAGGGCATCGTAAAACTCGACGGCGCCAAACATTGCACCGTGGTCGGTGATAGCAACAGCGTTTTGCCCGTCGGACAGAGCCTTGTCCGCTATTCTGTTGATAATAGCTGCACCGTCAAGTAAGCTGTATTCGGTATGAAGATGCAAGTGAACAAAACCGCTCATAGCATAATCCCTTTCTTTAAAATCAATATTTCGAAAGAATTTCCAAGGCAAGTCTCATAAGCCTGTCCATTCTGTGAGAAAGCCCGGATTTTGAAATCACGGGAACTGCGCGCATAGCCAACTGCGAAAGCGACATATCGGGGTTTTCAAGTCTTAACCTCGCAGTTATCTCAAGCTCGGTAGGTAAAGATGTGAGAAGTCCTCGGCATTTAAGCTCCTCAAGTATTTTTACTTGCTCCGCTGCAGCTTTTACTGCTTTTGATATATTTACCGTATCAAAATTGCGTCTGCGGTTAGCATCGTTGATAAAAGTCTTTTTAATTTTTGTGTTCATTATGGCAAAGGTTGCGGATTGAAGCTCGGATATTGCAAAAAAATCTTCGATTTGAGAGGAATTTTTGGTATATAAAAGCTTCTCCTCGCCCCTGTCAGCTCTCTTGAACTCCATACCACGAGCCGAAAAGAATTCATAGAATAAATCTCTTCTATCTCCAAAGGATAACTCAAGGCTGAACTGCTTCTCGGGGTCGGATACGCGCCCTGCAGAAAAAAACACTCCCTTAAGAAATGACGAGTAACAGGATGGGCATTTTTCCACGAACAAGGCGCCTCTTCCGATATCATCTTCGAGATACCTCGCCGCCGACGGCGCAGTGAATGCAAGGTTTTTACATCGCCCTCCCTTCGGTGATGGTAAAACTTCAGTATCCTTTCCGAACAACTCTCGAACGAGTGCCGAGAAAAAACTCTCCGTACTGCCGCTCTGACTGCATACTATTTTATTTTCGACTATTCTGCCCTTGGCGGAAAGTATGCCGTTAAAAAACGCCCTTCGACAGCAGGAGCTTTTAATAGGAGTATTAATAATTTCATCTTTTAAATCGTTTGAAAATGACATAACTCCCCTCCTATCTTATCAGCTCGACTTCTCTTTCAATCTTAATGTCATATTGCTTATAAATTACGTTCTCAACGTGTTTTGCGACACTATCTATATCTTCAACTGTGGCACAGCCGAGATTGACAATAAAACCGGCGTGCTTTTCCGACACTGCAGCATCTCCTATCCTATACCCTCGAAGTCCCGCCTCGTCTATCATTTTAGACACGGCATAGGAGCCTGAACGCTTAAAAAAGCTTCCGAGTGAAGGATTTGATGGTTGTTTTTCTCTTCGCAGCAGTGCAAATGAATTTATTTCTGTGAAAATATCTCGACTGTTTTTATGTAAAAGAGCAAATTTTGCCGAGAGCAATATAGCTCCGCCCTTTTGCAGAATGGATTTTCTATAACCAAAATTCATATCACTGCAATTTAATTCAAATTCCTTCATGGAAGAAATATCAAGGAAACGCCCTGACTTAAAAAAGTCACCAAGCTCGGCGCCATATGCCCCGGCATTACTCCTGACCATTCCGCCGATGCTTCCGGGGATTCCGGTAAGCTCTGAGGAAATATAAGCGTCACGTCGTGCAAGTAGCTTTGATATTGCGCTAAAGCTTACGCCGCATCCAAGCTCTATACTGTTTTCATTTACACTGCATCCGTTAATTCCGGATGTGGAAATCACAGCGCCGCTGTAACCGTCGTCGTAAAATGCGGTATTCGTACAAGCTCCGATAACCTTAAACCGCATACCGAAATACAAAAGTATCTTTACAGCAAGGATTAACTCTCCTTCATCTTTCGGTATAATAAACAGATTTGCCGCACCGCCCGCCTTGATTGACGAGATACGTGAGGTATCTTTGTTTTTTTGAAATAATATATTATGTTTTTCTAAATATTCGCAAGGACCCAAATTTATAAAACTCCATTTAACGGTTATTTTTATAAATTTCTCTTTCCTTAAGCATATCAACGGCAGCGCCTCTTTGAGAATCGGTCACGTTTATACCACCGAGGATTCTCGAAAGCTCTTCTATTCTGCCACATTCATCCAAAACCTTGACAGATGCTTCGGTTTTATTATTAACGTCGGATTTTTTAATGAGAAAATGACTATCTGCCAAAGAGGCAATTTGCGCACTGTGAGTTACACATATAATCTGCTCCGCATGAGAGAGCTGGAGTAGCTTTACGCCAATTTTTCTGGCTGTTTTTCCTGAAACTCCGGCATCTATCTCGTCAAAGACGACGGTTTCTGCCCCCTCTTCTCTCGAGATAACGCACTTAAGAGCCAGCATAATTCTTGCAAGCTCGCCCCCTGATGCTATTTTCGACAGAGGCTGCGCCTCTATTCCTCGGTTTGCGCTTATATAAAAGACAACGCTGTCATATCCGTTTTTGGATAAGGCCTTCCGTTCACCATCGGTATTCACTTTGATTGATGTGAAGAAAACTACCTTTGGCATATCGAGAAACTCTAAGGTTTCTTTTACCTCTTCTTCAAGCTTTTTTGCGTACGATACTCTTGTTTCGTGTATTTTATCTGCTATTTCAGATGCTTTAAAATAGGCGCCTTCAAGCTTTTTGTTAAGCTCTTCAAGTAAACTGTCCGCATTCTTTAATTTTTCAAGTTCCTCTGCCGCATCACGTCTGAAATTAAGAATATCTGATACTGTAAGCCCGTATTTTCTCTTAAGCTTAGATATTTTATCAAGGCGTGACTCAATTTCATTGAGCTTTTCTGTGGGGTCGGAATCGACATCCTCGACTACCGCATAAACCTCTTCAGCTATATCGTCTGCCTGATAAAGGAAATCACGTAGCCTTTCCGAATACCCTTCAAAATCCGGTATAACGTCGGAAAGGGACGAAAGCGCTGTGACGCACCTATCAAGAAGGTAAGAAACGCTCCCCTTCTCACTGCCCTTAAGCGCCTTGAAAACAAATCCTGCCTGTTTGATTATTTTTTCACTGTTTTTGATTTTTACCTTCTTATCGACAAGCTCCTCTTCTTCTCCCTCGTGAAGATTTAATGCGTCGATATCGTTAAGCTGATATTCAAGAACCTCAATAAGCCTGGCTCTTTCGCTTTCCTTTTCGGAAATCTCTTTAATTTCTCCTCGTATTTTTTCATATTCGGCATACAAGGGATAGTAAATTTCAAGCAGCTCATCAAGGGAGGCGGCCTTATCAAGTATTACAATGTGATTCCTATCCTCAACGAGAGCATTAGTATCACTCTGACCGTGAATTGTGATAATAGCGGGCGAAATCTCTTTAAGAACCGAAAGGCTCACTTGACGCCCATTTATCCTGATTTGTGAGCGACCGTCCGAGAAAACGGTTCTTTGAATAAATATATTACCTTCTTCGTCGGGATATACTCCGTTTTCAGAAAACAGTTTAACCGAGTTTTCCGAAAAGCAGGAAAACATTCCGCTGACAAAAGCTCTGTCCTCACCGTGTCTTATAAGCTCTCTATCGGCTTTTTTACCGAGTAAAAGATTTATGCTGTCAAGGATAACCGATTTACCTGCTCCGGTTTCGCCCGTCAGCGCAGAAAAGCCCTCGGAAAAATCAATATCCACCGATTTAATTACGGCTATATTTTCAATATGCAAAGAAATGAGCATACTTTATATCTCCATATCTCCTGAAACGTTTATACGCCTATGGCAAATGTGCTCTTAATCTTTTCTTCCATCCTTTTGGCTTCCTCGTCGTCTTTAATAACCAAAAGAATAGTGTCGTCGCCCGCAACAGAGCCTACGATTTCGTTGTGATAGAGGGAGTCCACACAAACCGCCAGAGCATTTGCCATACCTGGATAGGTTTTTATAACCACTATATTTTTTGCAGCTTCAATTTTAAGCACCGCATCCCTTAGCGCTGAATTCATAACCGGAGCAGATGCGCCTTCTGAGCTGAACGAAGGCGATACGTATTTGTATCCCCCTTTAGGATTTGTTGCTTTTAAAAGCTTCAGCTGATTTATATCTCTTGAGATAGTAGTCTGAGTGGCGTAAATTCCCACCTCCTCAAGCTTTGCCAGCAGAGTCTCCTGAGTATCGATATCATAAGCATTTACAAGCTCTAAAATTTTCTTCTGTCTTACACTTTTCATTTTATATCCTCTAAAAGTTTCATTTTGCCAAAGAGTGTTGAAAACATACTGTTTTTCTTAAACGTCATGAATTTTACCCGCTTATCCGCTCTTGCTATATTACATTCTTCCCCCGGAAGAATAGCATCAAATCGGCGCCCGTCAATACTTATGTTCAAAACCTCTGAGCCTGTGTTTTTTATTTTGATTTTCTCTTCGGGTGAGAATAAAATTGATCGGTCAAAGAACGAATGAGGGCAAACGGGAGTTACAAGCAGTGAATCAAGATTATGAGATACAATCGGACCTCCAGCCGAAAGCGAATATGCTGTCGAGCCTGCGGGTGTTGCTATAACAACGCCGTCCGCCCTGTATCTGACGCCTCCCCCTACGCCTTCTACTGTGAACTCGGAAATCCCGAGAAACTCAGAATGGGAAATAACCACGTCGTTAACCGCAAGTCTTGTCGCAGTAACCTTTCCCTCATGCCCGATTTTTTCAGTGATAAGAAGCATTTTTTCCTCTATATCGTATTCGCCGGAAGTTATTTTTTCGAGCATATCGAGATTATCAGGCTCAAGCTCACTTAAAAATCCGACCTTGCCGAGGTTTATACCAATTATAGGAATTCCAAGCTCTATGGCTACAACGGAAGAATCGAGAATTGAGCCATCGCCGCCGATGACAATAATTAACTCTGCCTCGCAGGGCAAATCCTTGTAAATATGGCAACCGGTAATATCCGATAAAGCAACCGTTTTTTCTAAATAAACCTCAGCGCCTAAGGATATAAGTCTTTTGACTACCCTTTCAGTAACCGAAAAATCCACGTCTTTTTTAGGATTTGGAATAATAGCAATTTTTTTCATAACCAAAAACCTTTCTTAATGAATAAAGAAATGTTGTACAGTTCGACATGTTTTTTAATAAGATCGTCAATTTCAGCAAATAAATTAACTTTATTTTTTAAAATGAGCGAGATATTCAACGTTGCCGTCACCGCCTAATATAGGTGACTTTATATGAGAAACGAAAGAAAAACCAACGCTCTCAGCTGAGAAAATCACCTTTTCAACAGCCATTTTTCTGCATTTTTCGTCAGTAACAACACCGTTTTTTCCAATATTACTGCGACCTACCTCAAACTGTGGCTTTATCAAGCATATAAAATCTCCACCAGCAGCTAAAACCGAATATACTTTAGGGATTATATAAGTAGCAGAAATAAAGGACACATCCATCACTGCTATATCGGGTGCGTACTCCAAATCCTCAGAGGAGAGATATCTGGCGTTATAGTTTTCAAGCGACGTAACTCTTTCGTCAGAAGATAAACATTTCACAAGCTGACTATGCCCGGAATCTACCGCTATTACGTGTTTTGCGCCCCTTTTCAGCAAACAGTCGGTAAAGCCTCCCGACGAAGCACCAATATCTATTGCATAACGCCCTTCTACCGACACACCGAACTTCTCAAGAGCCGCTTCAAGCTTCAAGCCCCCACGACTTGCGAACCTTTTTGACGATGTATCAACTGCAACCGATGCGCCCTCCTCAGGAACATCAAAAGCAGGTTTTTTCACGACCTTGGAATTGACTGTTACTGCACCTTCGGTAATAAAGTTTTTTGCTTCGGTGCGGCTTGTAACCATTCCATGCATTACAAGATACAAGTCAAGCCTCATCACTACCAACAAAGGGCGCATCGCTGACGGTTCCGTCTGAGTCGCAGGTCAGAATTCTGACCTTTTGCTTCGCACCTTCAATTTTCTCCGAGCAAAGTTTAATAAGCCCAACCGCTTCTTCAAACTTAAGCAGAGCTTCATCAAGTGATAAGGCGCCGCCTTCAAGGGCTGAAACTGTATTTTCAAGGCGTTCTATTGCCTCTTCAAGCTTTATATTTTCCCGTTTAGCCATATTTAAAAATTCCTCTTATTCTCTACCGACGCCTCAATTATGCCGTCGGAAACTCTTATATCAATTTTTTCTCCAACACGAACAGACTCAACACTTTTTACTACCGCACCACCGCTTTGGGCTACCGAATAACCTCTGCCGATAACAGAAAGTGGACTTAGGGCATTTGCCTTACCTGACAGAAGCACAAGCTTCGTTTCTTCCCGTTGGATTTTTTTCTCAAAAGAAGTTAGCAGCTCCTTGTATAGATTAGAGATTTTTTCCTCTTTCTTGGAAAAAATCTGCTCCGGATTTTCTAATATTTTGCTTTTTTTAAGCGCAAAAAAACGCTCTTCAAGCCGCTCTGTAAGCCTTATAAGAGAATTTTTGCATCTGTTTGAGAGATTATCAAGATTTATAAGCAAATCTTTGTAATCGGGTACGGCGAGCTCAGCCGCAGCCGAGGGCGTAGGAGCTCTTAAGTCAGCTACGAAATCACAGATAGTGAAATCGGTTTCGTGACCTACAGCAGAAATGATGGGAACCTGCGCCGTATAAATTCTTCTGGCAAGTTTCTCACCGTTAAACGCCCACAAATCCTCAATAGAACCTCCGCCTCTACCTATAATTACAAGGTCAACAAGCGAACTTTTATCAAAATAGTCAAGAGCTTTTATAAGATTATCCTCTGCCCCTTCGCCTTGAACCAACGATGGATAAAGATATACGGTTGCCAGAGGAAATCTTCTTCCCAAAACGTTAATGATATCCCTGATAGCTGCTCCTGTAGGAGAGGTAATAACACCAATTTTTGTAGGATAACGCGGAATGAGCCGTTTAACCTCCTCAGCAAAAAGCCCTTCCGACTCAAGACGAGCCTTCAGCTGCTCGTAAGCAAGATATAATGCTCCGATGCCATCCGGTTGCATTGAGGTAACATAGAGCTGATACACTCCCCCAACCTCATATACCCCGACACTGCACCTAACAATAACCTTCATACCGTCCTCGGGGATAAATTTAAGCGAAGCTGCCGCTGAGCGAAACATAATAGCCTTAATCTGACCGCCACCATCTTTAAGAGAAAAATACAAATGTCCGCTTTTGTGAGCTGTGAAATTGGAAATTTCCCCCTTAACTGAAAGGGCGCTTAATGTTCTATCTGAATCAAAAAGCCGCTTTATATACGAATTAAGCTCGCTGACGGTAAGTTCGGACTGCGCTCTTCTTTCTCTGAATATTGAAATATCCATTTATATCCTCTTATTTATTCTGAAAAATACGCTCTTTTCGTGAGATAAGCAATTCCGACTGCATTGTCAGAGGACATCGCAGGCTCTGCAAAAAAAGCGTCAAACCGCTTTGCTAACCTTGCTTTAATTATTGAGTTGCTCATCACACCGCCGGCGTAAACGAACCTGCTTTTTCCAAAATTGCCCTCGTACTCCTCACTCATTTTTTCGATAGCGCCTCCAATATAATCAAGGACAAAGGCTGACGTAAGCCCCTTATCCCCGGTTTCCGAATAAAGCTTTAGAGCCATATTTTCAAGTCCTGAAAGATTTACCTCCATGCCACAGAAGGAAACCTTCTTTTTTGGAATTTTACCGGTATATTCAAGCGCTGCTTTTTCCATTTCAGCTCCGCATGGAAAAGACATTCCCATAGCAACGCCGACTCTGTCTATTACCTGCCCAGCGTTCAAATCACGTGTGCCTCCGACAAGGTCTGCCGAAAATCCAACGCCTTCAAGGTATGAAACCCTAAGTAACTCCGTCGTTCCGCCTGAAACGTGAAAAGCCGCAAACTCACCGTCAAGAAGCTCAAACGCTCCCGATGAATATACTGCCGCCATAATATGACCGCATTGGTGAGAAAATCTAAAAATCGGTACTGCGCCAAGGGCAGCCAAAGACTGAGCCGCTACGACGCCCGAAAGAAAGCAAGGCATATAAGAGCCTTCGAGGTTTCTCGGCTTTTCGCTGACACCGACAGCGTCAATCTTTCTTCCACCCAGCACTTCAGATACGTATCCCATAGCAACGGGTAGATTCTTAACATGAGCAAAAACCGCCTCCGACTGCCGCAATCCTCTCTCCCCTTTTGCAACGGGTAGTGGAATTTTGATATTGGCGAGCAAATTTTCACCGTCGTCAATTAAAGCAACCGATGTGGTGTAATTGCTCGTATCTATTCCGGCAAATATCATATCAACTGAGCTTCAGCGTTTCTCTTACTGCATTAAGAACGCCGTTTACAAATACGTATGATTTTTCGTCGTCATATTTTTTTGAAAGCTCTATCGCCTCGTTTATGGAAACTTTAGCAGGAATATCGCTTCTGCCAAGCATTTCGTAAGCGGACAGGGCAAGAATTGCTCTCGACGCGGGAGAAATTCTGTTTTTCTTCCAACCGACGTAGTTAGGCTCAAGTAATTCGTCTATTTCCTTGCGGCGCTCATTTACGCCAAAAAATACGTCTTTTACGTAATCGTCACACTCCATGTTACATTCATTCGTAGCATATTCGAAAATTTCGAGGGCAGTTTCGTCCTCACGGCATTCGGATTCGAATAAAAGAATAAACGCATTCTCCCTCGCTTCTTTACGGTTCATAGTCACACCCCTAAAATACATAATTTTATATATTTATTATAACCGTAACTTTCATAAAAGTCAATACGAAAAGAGCATCAAAGTGAATTTTATGCATAAATTTATGCATATAAAAAATTCTACTTGAAAATTACTTCATAATATGTTATCATATCGGTGAATAAAAAAGAGGTTAAACTTATGGAAAACAAAATTACCAAGCTTTTATATCACTCATTCGTATATTCTGCGGCCATAACCGTGGCTTTCTTCATTTTTGGATATATCACAGGAGTTCAGGAGCCAAAATTAAGTCTGTCACGCTTTTTGGTTATTCTCCTATTTAGCGCCATTATCAGCGGCGCTGAATTCCTGTTTATGATTCCTAAGGTACCGAAAGCAGTCTGCTATATTATTCATTATGCAGCGCTTTTTATAGCTTTTCTCATAGTGTTTATCATAATAAACAGCTCTGGAATCACATCTTCATTTGTATTCGCCGCAGTAGTTATTTTCACTATCATTTACGCCGTGATTACCGTCGCCGTTTTCTTGCTTACAAAATTTGTTTTTAAAGACAACAAGAAAAACGAAATCGCTGACGGTAAAAAAACAGACGAAGAGAAAAAATACACACCAAAGTTCGGGGGATAAAGCATACGAATTTCAAAGACCGGCTCTTTATACAAAA
>CAJGCM010000011.1 GCA_904501765.1 uncultured Clostridia bacterium
CGGTTGCAAACGACGGATATTATTTCGTTAAGTGGAACGATGGCCTTACCAATCCTGCGAGAGTGGATAGGAACGTTATCGAGCACGCCGATTATGTGGCGGAGTTCGCCCCTATTGACGATGAGGAATGGATGGACGACGGCACCGGTGATGACGCCGACGACGCTCCCAAGGAAAACGGAGGCGGTCAGCCCTCCTCCGGAGAAAGCGATGGTGAACCCTCAGACTCTGAGTTTGGCGGAGGAATGTATGAGCCGAACAACCAGATAATTAACGGTAGTACGTACTACCGGCAGGACATGGAAAGCTATAAGGACGAAGCAAACGACAGAATACTTGACGAGAACAGTGACCTGACAGAAGAGGAAATTGAGCTTATCAAGAAATATCTCGGAATCGTTTGATTTGGGACTCATAACTGTATCTATCCTGTAAGCATTACGATGCCTATACAGTAAAGCCTATACCGTCTTTGGAGAAATCCAACCTTCGCCTAAGTGACGGTATAGAGGCTTTACCGTATTAAGTAATTTCAAAAGCACTACTGTAAACCGAAATCGAATAAAATGCGCAACAGGCGCTTCTATATATAAAATACATACT
This sequence comes from uncultured Clostridia bacterium, assembly GCA_904501765.1. Classification (GTDB taxonomy): domain Bacteria; phylum Bacillota; class Clostridia; order Oscillospirales; family CAG-272; genus UBA1740. The sequence continues at coordinate 604 of CAJGCM010000011.1, forward strand.
GAATATAAAAATGAAAAGAAAGTAAAAAGAGGTACATAAAATGATTACAGAAGAAAACATCAAAAATTTCAGCGAGCAGTGTAAGGGTATATTTGAGCAGATAGGCCGTGACGTTATCGGTCAGAAGGAGGTTATTGAGGGCGCAGTTATAGCTATGATTGCAGGCGGTAACGTTCTTCTTGAGGGTGTACCGGGAGTTGGTAAGACCCGTCTTGTCCGTTCTCTCGGACGTGTATTCGACCTTCCCTTCTCTCGTATTCAGTTTACACCCGACCTTATGCCTGCCGACGTAACCGGTACTAACATTATCGTAAAGGACGACGAGGGAAATTCCCGCTTCGAATTCCAGCCCGGTCCTATTTTCTCTAACATAATTCTTGCAGACGAAATTAACCGTGCAACTCCCAAGACTCAGTCGGCTCTTCTTGAGGCGATGCAGGAGCATACTGTTACCGTAATGGGCGTTTCCAGAAAGCTTGAGGAGCCCTTCTTCGTCCTTGCGACGCAGAACCCCGTTGAGCAGGACGGTACATATCCTCTTCCCGAGGCGCAGATGGACCGTTTTATGTTCAAGATTATCGTTAAAAACCCCTCTCTTGACGAGCTTATGGACATCGTTAATATGACGCAGAAGACAATGGCAGAGGTTGCCGATGCGGCTTGTAACGGCGAGCAGCTTCTTGAAATGCGTGCAACTGCGAATGCAATTCCCGTTGCAAGTGAGGTTATGAGATACGCTATGACTCTTTGCTCCGCAACTCACCCCGATAGCGAGTGCGCAACAGAGGCGGCAAAGAAATACGTTCGTCTTGGAGCTTCCCCCAGAGCAGGTCAGGCTCTTATCTCCGCCGCAAAGGTAAAGGCTCTTATGAATGGCAGATATAACGTTTCCTACGACGATATAAACGCCCTTGCTTATCCCGTTCTCAGACACAGAATGAAGCTTACCTTCGAGGCTGTTGCCGAGCGTATCAGCCCCGACGAAATAGTTAGCATGATAATAGAAGAGCTTTCCGCCAAGGCAGGGAGAAAATAATCAATGAAGATATCTTACTTAAACGACGGATTTTTCAGTCGTTTAGAAACGCTCTCCACCACGTTAAGAGCCGATCTTGCGGGCTTTTTCGGCGGTAAGCATCTGGTCAAGACCTACGGTCAGACCGTTGAGTTTGCCGATTACCGTGAGTATATGCTCGGTGACGATATTCGCCGTATAGACTGGAATCTTTACAGCCGATTTGAGAAGTTCTTTTTAAAGCTCTTCACAGACGAGCGGCAGATGCACACCCAGGTATTTTTGGATTGCTCCGCATCTATGGGACGTGATTTGGACGAAAAGTCCGCCTACGCCTTTGCCGTTGCTGCCGCTCTCGGTTATCTTTCCGTACACAATATGGACAAGGTATCATATAAGCTTATAAAGGGCGATGCGGCAGATGACCCTTACGGCACTATCGTTGGAAAGCGTGCGTTTTTCAATGCTATAAGCGGACTTAGCTCGGTAGCATTTGACGGCGAGTGCGACTTGAAAAAAGCCATAGTTAATACGCCGAATCCCGGCAATAATGATGGACTTACCGTAATAATTTCGGACTTCTTTACCGATTCCGATTGGAAGGGAGCCATCGATTATCTCTGCTACAAAAAGAGGCAGGTTCTTCTCATTCAGGTTCTCACCCCTGAGGAGATAGACCCCAGCTATACGGGGCGAGTCAATCTTATTGATTCTGAATCTGTCGACGTTGCAGACGAAAAAAATATGAAGATAAAAATAGACCGTTCTTCTCTTGAGGCATACAGAATGGCAATGGAGGAGCATACGAGCGACCTTAAGCATTTCTGCAATTCGCGCGGAGCGGCTTTCGTTACCGTATGCACAAACGAGCCCGTTGAGAGGGTACTGTTCAAAGAACTGCTTAAGGTTGGTATTATAGAATGAGTTTACTTGCCCCCTTGGGGTTGCTCGGACTTATTGGTATTGGCGTTTTGATTTTAATTTACATAATCAAGCCAAATTACGAAAATAAGTTTGTTTCGAGCACCTACGTATGGAAGCTCAGCTTAAAGTATCGGAAAAAGAAGATTCCCATCAGTAAGCTGAGAAACATTTTAATATTTATATGTCAGTTAGCTATAATCACCGCTGCGGCGTTTATTTTAGCGCAACCCTTCATAGATAATTCGAAGGACGTTGAAAACGGCGATACTATTATAATACTTGACACATCCCCTTCAATGCACACCGAAGCCAACGGCAAAACCCGTCTTGAAAGAGCGGCGAAAAAGGCGCTTAGCGATGCTGAGGATGCCTTCAAGAACGGAAACAAGGTTACCGTTATTCTTGCCTCTGACGAGGCTTCCTTCATTACTCAGCAGGTGGAAGCAACTCAGGCGGAAATGGTTTATGAGGCGCTTGAGAAGATTTCTTCAAAGCCGAAGGAGCATTTCAGCTATTGCTCACCTGACGTTGAAGGAGCTATGACTCTTGCGGAGCAGATAACCTCTTATACGGATAAGGTATCGGTAACTCTTTATACCGACACCCACTATTACAGCAAGGGCGATGTCGAGGTCTATCGTGTAAGCGATGCCTCTGAATGGAATGCGGCAGTGCTTGACGTAAGAAGCACCATCGTTGAGAACCATTATAGGATTGAGATAGACGTTGCCAGCTACGGAAAGGAAGCGCTCCTTGAGGTAGGACTTGAAATTTCCAAGTATAACGGAACGGATTCGACCTACAAAATTACCGCCGATGCTTATTGCTCAAACGACGAGGTAACGACTGTGGTTTTAGGCTATAAAACCAAGGATATGGACGAGGTCGAGGCGAGCCTTATTGACGAGAATTTAGAGCTTTTCTCTTATGAAACAATTGCTGTTAGCGTTACGGCGGAGGACTCCCTTGAATACGACAATCAGTTCTATCTTTACGGTGGAAAGAAGCCTGTGCTTGACGTGCTTTATTCCAGCTCTATGCCCAACAACTTCTTCCCTGCGGCGCTTCTCGTTTTGCAGGATATAGTAAAGGACGAGTGGGACGTTCAGATTCACGAGGCGGCAAAAGGCGAGCAGATAATTCAGGGCTATGACCTTTATATCTACGAGCATACGATTCCCAAGACTCTGCCCGATGACGGTGTCGTTCTCTGCGTGAATCCTCTTTCTATGCCTTCGTCTACGGGTATAAAGCTTGGAAACCTTGCCGGGGCACAAAATGGGGTTTATATGACGGCAGGTGACGATCATCCGTTAATGAATAATATTGACGCTTCTAAAATCTCAGTAACGCAGTTCGTGACAATTGCAAACTACGGTGAATTTGAGCCTTTAATGACGGTTAAGGACCGCAAGGGAACTTATCCCACTCTCCTTGTTAAGGACGACGTAGACGCAAAGATTGTGGTTATGCCCTTCAGCCTTCATTTTTCAAATCTTGCGGTGCTTCCCGAGTTCCCGCTTCTGCTTAAGAACATGGTTAACCATTTCTTCCCCACCACGGTGAACGAGTTCGTTTACGATACGGGTGATACCATAGAGCTTGACGCAATGGCGTCTTCTCTCGACGTAAGCGGAGCAGAGGCCACCGATGCTGTTAGTAAGCTTCCCGTAGAAACTCTTGTGGAGCTTCCCGGAAAAATTATAGTTAATAAGCACGGTACGGTAACTCTCACCCAGTATCTCATATCGGGAGAACCTCAAATCGAGAGCGTATACGTAAAAATTCCCTCATCCGAGAGCAATATTCTCTTGGAAGAGGAAAAGCTCGTGAATCCCTACTTCTATTCGGATTCCGACTCAATGGATATTGATTTATTATTCTACTTTGCATTGGCGATGGTAGCCTTCCTGTTCCTTGAATGGTGGCTTAAATCCCGTGAGCAAGTTTAGATAGAAAGGAAAAAATGACGAACTTTAGTGTTAATTTCACAAATGCATGGTGGCTCCTTCTGCTGATACCCGCATTTGGTCTGACGCTCTTCTCGTACTTCAAACTTAATAAAAAGTATCGCTGTACGAGAAACCGTGTCGTTCCCACCGTTTTGCATTTGATTATTATGGTCCTTTCCATAGCTTTACTTGCGGGCTTCACCATAGATTACTTCGTTCCCAATGCGGAAAACGAGGTTATCATTCTCGTTGACTCCTCTTATACCGCAGAGGACAGTGAGCGGGAAAGTGATAAGTTTATCAAGGACGTTGTGGATAACTGCGATTCTATGTATAAGCTTGGAATCGTGAAATTCGGATACGGTGAGCCGGTGTATGCGGTAGAGCTTACAGATAAAATGGACAGGGTGTTCTCCACCTATCAGTCCTCAAAGGACCCCGATACTACGGCGACAGATATAGCGGGAGCGCTTAATTATACGGCGGAGCTGTTCAAGTATCCTAAAACCGCTCGTATAGTTCTGGTTTCCGATGCTCTTGAAACAGATGGCGCTGCGAAGGACGTAGTAATGGAGTTTGCCTCCAAAGGCATTGCCGTCGATACGGTATATTTCCCCGGCAAGGATGCAGGCAACGAGGTTCAGATAATAGACGCTGTTCCCTCAGTTCCTAAGGTAGAGGTGAATACGCCCTTCAATATGAACCTTACCGTAGAAAGCTCCGTGAGCGGAAAGGCAACCGTTACCCCCTACGACAATAACGAGGCGGGTAAGGCTGTGGAGATAGTTCTTAAAGAGGGAAAGCAGACGATAAGCATTCCTCGTTACTTTGATTTTGACGGGATGCACGTTTTGTCCTTCGAGATAAAGATGGACGGGGACACCGTAGCGGAAAACAACCATTATTACAGCCATATTTATATTGAAACCTTTACGGAGGTTTTGATTATAGAAAGTGTGCAAGGAGAATCCGACAAGCTCGTTTCTATGATTGACGAGGAGATTAACGTCACCGTGATAAATTCAGCTGACGGTACTAAAATGCCCTCGACCCTTGACGAACTCAGAAGGTATGACGAGATCGTGCTTGTCAACGTGGCAAACCGCGATTTGCCCCCGGACTTTGATCAGATACTTTATGAGTACGTTCACGATATAGGCGGCGGACTTTTCACCGTGTGCGGAGATGAAAATGGCTCTACACCGGACGACCCCAAGGCTCACGCATATACCTGGAGTGATATGAGGGGCACGAAATATCAGAGTCTGCTTCCCGTTGAGATAGTGGAGTACACACCTCCCGTCGGAGTTATCATAGTTGTGGACTCCTCAGGCTCAATGCTTGGTCAGAATTTTGAAAAAACAAAGCTCAAATATGCCCTTGACGGAGCCAGAGCTTGTCTTGACGCTCTTACTGAGCGTGACTACGTTGGTATTATGACTCTTGCCGACGTTTACACAGAGGAGCTTGCGCTCACACCCCGTACTCAAAGGGATAAGATTCTTGAAAGCATCTATAATCTTGAGGAGCAGGCGAAGAAGGGAACTCTTCCCTCGGGCGGAACAAACTTTTCTCCCGCACTTGAGAGAGCCGGAAAGGCTCTTGCCGCAAGAAGTGATTTTGAGAAAAAGCACATAATCATAGTTACAGACGGAGAGCCCTCAGCATCTGACAAAGATAATTATTTGTTCTGGGCGAAGGAAAACGCCAAGCTTGGCATTACTATGTCCGTTGTCGGAGCTGGCGTTGACCCCTCTGACGGTATAGTTCGTGAAACAATGGAGGAGCTTCTTATAGCTGCCGGCTATACAAAAGAGGAAGCGCCTAAAAGATTTCACCCGATTGCCGCGGGAGAAGACGGAAATCTTTCTGAGGTTTCCACTGTTATGAGAGAAGACCTTAACACTCCCGAGATAAAAACAGTGAACTATGAGGACTTCGTGCCCAGAATCAACGCATACGGTTCTATAACGAACAAGATAAAGCAGGAGGATATGCCGACTCTCGGAGGATATTACGGCGTTAAGCTTAAGGACGACGCAACGGCGGTCCTTATGGGAAATTATTCTCCCGTATATGCTCAGTGGGAGTTCGGAAACGGCAGAGTAGGTACCTTTGCCTGCAACCTTGACGGCAGCGCCTGGTCCGCTGAATTCGTTTCCTCTGAGGTTGGCGGTCAGCTTGTAAACAACATAATCCGCTATCTTTTCCCTAAGGCAAGCGTAAGACCTTCGGATATTGGTGTTAAGGTCAGTGGAGAAAACTATACGACGACTCTCAGCATATTCACAGAGGTTGACAAAACCGAAAAAATTAAGGTAACCGTCAGCGCACCCGATGGCGAAACCCAGGTCTTTGACCTTAACAGCACCAATTACAGCCGCCTTTCCTTTGCGACCAAAAAGAGCGGTCTTCACACGATTAAGGTACAGAAGCTTGATGCGGACGGTAAGGAAATAGCAAATTCCACGGTGGTTTATAAAACCCTCTCTTATTCAAAGGAATATAACGCATTCCCCGATAGGGATGTGGCAAAGGCTCTTATTGAGTCACTGTCCAACGGAACCGGCGGCTTCGTTATCGAGGAGCCTGAGGAGGTCTTTGAAAATGCGGTGGAATATATCCACGTAGTTATAGACCCTCGAATCCCATTCGCAATAATAATTATAGTATTATTCCTCATTGATATTGCAGCGCGCAAATTCAAGTGGAAATGGCCCCATGAGATATGGCGTGATAAAAAACGCCTGTCAGAGCAGGGCGGAAAGGAGGAAGTAAAATGAGAAAGCTTACCTCTTTAGTATTTCTTGTAATTTTGCTTACTCTGTGTTTACTCACCTTCGCTTCCTGTGGCGGTGGACTTGATACGCCGTTAAATCTCGATATTGACGTTCCCACTCAATCCCTTATATGGGACGAGGTAAAGGGTACCCGTTCGTACACGGTAAAGGTTTCCGACGGGCTTCCCGAAGCGGTAGTTTATACAAACTCCTATTCCCTTGAATACCTTGCTCCGGGTGAATACACTCTTTACGTTAAGGCTAACGGTGACGGTCAGGCGACAAACGACTCCGATTGGGCGAAAATTCCTTACAAAAGATATGAGGAATCAGGGCTTGAATACGCCCTCATAAACGGAGGCAAGGAATATCAGCTTATAGGTGCGGGAGATGCCGAGGGCGAGGTTAAGATGGAAGCGGTCTATCGTGAAAAGCCTGTTACCTCGATAGCGCCCAAGGCTCTTAACAGTAACACTAAAATTACAGGATTCACCGTTGGAGAAAACGTAAAGACCATCGGTGATAAGGCATTTATAAAATGCCCTCAGCTCAAATACGTAATTGTGCCTGAGGGTGTAGAGAGTGTTGGCGAGTATGCCTTCCAGAGCTGCAAGCTGCTGGAGAGGGTGGAGTTGCCAAACACGGTGAAGGAGATAAAGCCTCATACCTTCGCCTGGTGCTCGGCTCTTACAGAGCTTAAAATAGGTAACCAAATCACCGCAGTGGGCGAGTATGCCTTTTCAAACTGCTCGACTCTTGTAAAGGTGAATTTTGACGGAAACGAAAATAAGGACTTTAAGGTTAATTTCCCCGGTACGCTAAAGGCGGTGGCGCAGTACGCCTTTGCCGAATGTCATTCGCTTGCCGATATAAATCTCGGTGAGGTTAGGGATATCGCTATAGGAGCTTTCAGCGGCTGTAAGGCGTTAACCACTGTAAAGCTCGGAGACAGCCTTAAGAAGCTTGGCGATAGCGCATTTTACAAGTGCGAATCGCTACTTGCGATTTCCATTCCCGACAGCGCTGAGATTATAGAAAAATATGCCTTTGCGGACTGTAAAAAGCTCGCCGAGGTTAATCTTGGAGCAGGACTTAAATCGGTAGGAGTTTCCGTGTTCTACGGCACCGCTGTCGAGGAGGCTGCAAAGGCGAGCGGAACCCTCGTTATTGACGGTTGGCTCATTGACGTTTTCGAGGCGAAAAGCCCTGTATTTACCGTTCCTCAGGGCGTGTGCGGAATTGCAAGCTATGCGGCGTCCGAAAACGACGTGATTAAAAGCTTGAATCTCGGCGGAGTAAAATACGTTTGTGAGGCGGCATTCAACAAATGCTCGAATCTTGAAGCGGCATTGTTTGACGATTCTCTTGTAAGCATAGATACAGCGGCATTTTATGAATGCCCCTATCTTAAAACGGTAGATTTGGGAGATTCTGTCGAAGCCATAGGTGACTATGCGTTCTTCGGCTGCGAGAAACTTGACGTTAAGGATGGCGAAAAGGGCATCTCGATTCCCGATTCCGTAAAGAGAATAGGTAAGCAGGTATTCCGAAATACTTTAGCTTATACGAACGTTTCCAAAACCGAAGCGGGCGGAGGCGTTGTATATATCGACAAATGGGCTGTTGATTATATAGTTCCGAAGGATATTTACGCGGATGCCGTTATAAAAGACGGCACCTTTGGAATCGCAAATTACACCTTCGCAACTCAAAGCATTATGAGAGTAACGATAGAGGATTCCGTAGAGTATATAGGCAGAGGCGCTTTCTATAAGGCGTTCTGCATCTCGGTAGCTCTTCCTTCGGGACTGAAGCATATTGACGATTATGCGTTCTACAACTGTCAAAGCACTAACTTCGGCGGATATGAGTACGACCTTGTTATTCCCGACGGAACTCTTACCATAGGTCGCTCGGCGTTTTACAGTTGTTTCAGTATTCTAAGCTTGTCAGTTCCGCAGAGTGTTGTTTCGATTGGTGATTATGCCTTTTACGATTGCCAGAATATTGGAAATACCGTTGAGGTAGAGAAGGACACCGGCGAGGTCAACGATGATGGTGAGCCAATCTTTGAGGTGGTAGAGGCGACAGGCTTCATAGAGCTTTCGGAGGGACTTGAGGTGATAGGCAACAGAGCCTTCCAGGGTTGTCTTTCTATCATAGAGCTTGTTATTCCCGACAGTGTAAATTCGTTAGGCTACCTTGCATTCTATGATTGCCCCGAACTTAAGGAAATTCATTTCGGCAAAGGAATTACAGAGATAAAGGACCATATGTTCCATAACAATACGTCTATTGAAAGGGTGGTTATTTCCGGTGCGCTTGAGAAGATAGGAGATGGCGCATTCGAGGGCTGTACCTCTCTTGAAGTAATAGATATGAAGAGTGTGAAGAATATCGGCAACCGTGCCTTCTTCGGATGCTCATCTCTTAAAAGCGTCACCCTTCCTGAAAATCTTCAGTCTATTGGAGATAGCGCCTTCATAGGCTGCAGAGGCTTAAGCGCCATCATTATTCCCGAGAGTGTAGTAAGCATTGGAAATCACGCCTTTAACGGTCTTAATAATCTGACTCTTTATTTAGAGGCAGACAGTGTGCCGAAGGGCTTCAGTAAATTGTTTAACTCCTCCTTCAGACCCATAGTTCTTGGGTGTGAGCTTTCGGAGGACGGAAAATTTGTCACCTCCTTCACCAAGGGTGAGGTGTTGAATTCACTGGCAATAAACGGAATAAGTGACCCCATCCATGAAGGATATGAATTTGTGGGCTGGTCCACCGAGGCGGGCAGCGACAAGGGCGATTATACCTCGGAAACCGTTAGCGACGCCAAGGACGGCGTAAAGCTTTACGCAGTATGGAACAAAATTTCTGGCGGTAATAACTAAATTGAGGAATTAAATATGAGAAACAGAAAAACATTCAGAACCTTTGCGCTTTTAGCTTTGGTAATCTGTCTTGCAGCGCTTACATTCTGTCTTGTTTCCTGTACGGAAACTATTGACGATATGTACATAGCAAGTTCTAATGCTCCCCGCCGTACCTACGTTCAGGGGCAGGACTTGGATTTGTCCAAGGGCGCTCTTACAGTGGTAACGGGGGACGGCGACGTTCTTATCCCTCTTAATTCCGAGGAGGTAAGCGTCAGCGGATACGAAAAAGATAAGCTTGGCGAGCAGACGGTCACCTTTACCTACAAGGAATTAAGCGCAACTCTCACCGTAAACGTAATTCCCCGTATCTCTGCCGAGGGATATGAGGCGAACTACTTTGTAAAGGACGAGTTTAATAAAAACGTCGGCAGAATAGTTGTTGCATCCGACGATGCTACCACCTTTACCGTTAATATGAACGACTCAAGGGTACAGCTTGTTTCCTTTGATTCGGATAAAGCGGGCAAGGCTGTCGTAACGGTTAAATATACCGATGGCGGAGTAAGCTATAACTGTCAGTTTGAGGTAACAGTTCACGAGTATGCGAGCATCACCTTTACACCCCCTACGAAGAAGGGCTACGAAAGCCACGAGAGCGCAGGGCTTGACCTTAAGGGAGGCTACTTTACCGTAACATCTAAAGACGGCACTCTTGAGAAGGACGTTAAGCTTACAGAGGATATGATAAAGGGCGGCTTCAACCTCTCGGCGGCTACTATGAGTAACCGTTATACCCCCTTGAATCAGACAATTAGCGTAGAATATCTTACTAAGAAGGATTCCTACGATATAAAAATCATTTTCAGTAACGTTTCTGTTGTTAATTATTACGGAAACGGAATTCTTGCAGATATTGATTGGACGGCAGACCCGAATCCCGAAAGCGTTATGACAAAGGCAGAGGAAGAGGCGGCGATTGACGCTACCAAAGCCTACTATAACCTTAACGACGACCTTAAGGATTTAATATCCGATGAGGTAAAGGATGTGGTAGTACACGCAGGCGTGGTTGCAATCTCCCGCCAGTTTGACTTAGAGCTTGAAGCCTTTTCTCACGTATTTGCGATAGACGAGGAGAATAACCTCTATCTTACCGCAGAGGAATATCAGCCCGTTGCCGATAGCCTTGAGGAAATCAAGGACGACGATGCGGCGATTAACGTTCTGGCAGAACTTCTTATCAGCCTTAAGGAAGAATTTAAAGACGTCAGCATTACCGCTGATAAGACAGTGGGCGAGTACGTAAAGATTTACACCAGAGATATGCGTGATTATATGGTCGATATTATTGAGCATATGGTTAACGTTTTTGAGCCTGTTAAGGATATTCCCGAGAACTGGACTAACGAAACTCTCGAACAGTATGCAGACGAAATTCTCGCCGTTACCCTGCAGATAAACAGCGCAGGATACTACACTAACGGCAATGCGGATTTCTATAATCTCATTCTTGCTAAATGGAGAGGCGATAAGGGCGATTACTTTGATATACTCTACTCCTATTACCTCTACGTTGAAGAGGATACCGAGTTTATAAAAACCAAAATGGTTGGCAGCGTTCCGCTTCCCGGAAAGCTTGAGGATTGGTATGCATCTCTTTCTCTTGCGGTTTATTACGAGACATATTTTTATAAATATTACGGCACTAAGGAAGGTATGCTTCAGGATACATCGTCGTTTATGTTGAACTACTTTACAGCCCTTGAGCTTGCCGAGGAAATAAAGACTTCGGGTAACAAGCTCTGGTGTGACGTTTTCGCAGCCTGTGACGGAGATGAGATGAACCATAAGCTTATGTACACCAGTGATTTCGGATATCTTTATCATCTTGGTGGCGTAAGAGATTCAGCAGATGTTGAGGCACTTTGGAAGGATTATTTTGAGCTTCTTAAGCTTTACAACAAGGGAGAGCTTTCTGCGGAGGCTCAAGGTACCGAAATCAAGGCTTTGTTCGATAGCCTTGTAAATCTTACTCCCCGTGAGCTTTTCGGATTCCTTTCTTCTCTTAACTTTATGTACGGCGTGACCGTTCATCCAAATAACGTGTTGAGCTATGGCGAGGATTCCTCGTATAATATGTTCACCAAGCTGCTTCGCGATTATTATCTTCCCACCCTTACCGATGCGGTAAAGCCTATGTTTGCAAAGATTCTTCTTGCTATGGAAAACTATGCTCTCGTAGGTCATAACGGTGATGCTATGACGAAGTTCAAGGAAAACATGGCGGAGCTGAAGACGGCATACGAGGCTCTCACAGAGTCTTCTGACGAGAAGAGCTTCGACGATAACCTGCTCCTTGCATATTCTAAATATCTTGATATTTACAACCTTGAGATGGGTACTGTAAGCGCCGAGATTTCCGCATCCGACGAGGCTCTTCTCGCTGAGCTTAAGGCATCTCTTGACAGATATTTTGCTCTTCATGCCTATATGGGCGGACTCAAGAATATCCCCTCAGAGCTTTACGGCATTCTTTACGCAGCTTATGCAGAATCCGATGCTATTTATAATGAAGCGCTTGAATATATAAGTGAAGATGCTCTTCCTTATATGTTCTGGAAGACGTATAGCTTCAGCCAAGGAGAATACAACCTCGGCGCGGCATTCAATCTCGTTGCCTCAACAACCATAAAAATGCTTGATAACCGTAGCTTCGGCGATGCTTCCGATAAGGTTTACTCCGCATGGGAGCTTTACAAGAATTACGGTATGAAGGATGTGTTTGCGGGCCTTGCGGCATTGCTTTACTATGGCTACAATCCCGAAGCGGTGGAATTGGATTCAGAATATATAGTAAAGGCTATGGATACTGTTGCAAAGCTCAATGGAATGCAGTACAGCATACTTAGCTATCTCAACGTTGCCTCGCCTTACTACGAAGCTCTTGAAGAATACTTTGCAGAGAATCTTACTGAGGGTGGCTGTGAGGTTGCAGATGCGCTTGTTAAAGCGGAGCTTGCATATCGCCAGGGTAACACCGAGGCATTTGACGCTCTTATGGCAAATGTTCAGACGAAATACGCAGCTCTTACAAACGGAGATAAGAGCTACCTTAGCGGCATTTATACCTATTATATGAATATCTATAATAGCTGAGGCTGCCGTATTTCGGCATAAATTAAATAAAAACAGAGGTGTTGTATTAACAGTGCAGCACCTCTGTTTTGATTTTTGCCGCTTCAAAGAGATTAAGGTTAAAAACCTTCGGTACTCCATTCGTTAATTATAGTTTTTATTCTATCCTCGTTTTCTCGCTCGTCAGCCGAGGATTTCTGCAAAAAATCCGTTTGCCTCGGCTTTCGTAATTCGGAATAACAGAAAACATAGAACAAATAATAAAACAGCAAAAGCAAAAAGCATTTCAAGCAGCCGCATTTATGGCGAGCTTGAAATGCTTTTTTATGTTTATTATGCGTTTTTAAATTGAACGGCTCCTCGTATTCTGAAAATGAAATAAAAGGTTGGCAAAGCTCTCTTTTAAATCAAAAACAGATACAAAAGAAGCGCTGCAAGCCCGAAAGCTAAAACACAGCAGAGCAATACGGGACCGTAAACCACTATGGCTGCCTTTATCATTGCCCATCTTTCACCACCCGTAACAAGGGGGCGATTGCGTTTTTTCTTATCAAGCTCCTCCTCTTCCTCCGGAGTCATACCGTCAAGGAAGGACATATTGTAAATCGTTTCCCCTGTGTCTTCCTTGTAAACGGTTTTTTTCTTTTTCTCTTTCATACCTTGTTACTGCTCGGATTCTTCCGCAAGATGACACGCAACGAAATGACCGGGAGCAACCTCTGTCATAATGGGCGCTTCCTCACGGCATCTATCCGTGCAATATTTACATCTGGTATGGAATTTACAGCCCTTGGGAGGATTTGCAGGGCTGGGAAGCTCGCCCTCAAGGACCACAGGCTCGGACTTGCGGTGGGGATTTGCAACAGGAACCGCAGAGAAGAGTGCCTGGGTGTAAGGATGCTTCGCATTTTGGCAGATTTCCTTTGTATTTCCCATTTCTACGATGTTTCCAAGATACATAACCGCTATTTCGTCGGAGATGTATTTTACAACCGAAAGGTCGTGGGAAATAAATATGTAGGACATACCCTCTTCTCGCTGAAGCTTCTTGAGAAGATTGATTATCTGCGCCTGAATAGATACGTCAAGAGCAGATACTGGCTCGTCGCATATAACCAGCTTGGGCTTTACAGCGAGAGCTCTCGCAATACATATTCTCTGGCGCTGACCACCCGAGAATTCGTGAGGATATCTGTCGTAATGGTGAGGCTGAAGTCCGCATCTTTCCATTACGCCTCTCACGTATGCGGCAACCTCTGCCTGGGGAACGATTTTGTGTATTTTGACCGCTTCCCCAATAATATCTCCAACCGTCATACGAGGAGGAAGAGAGGAATAGGGGTCTTGGAATATAAGCTGAAGCTCTGTGCGCAGCTTGTAAAATTCCCCGCGGGAAATGGAGGCAAGGTCGTAATCCTTGATATTGCCGTCTGAGTCCTTTGAATGGTAGACTGCAGAGCCTTCGGTTACGTCATAAAGGCGGAGAATGGTTCTTCCGAGAGTCGTTTTTCCGCAACCGGATTCTCCGACAACTCCAAGAGTCTTTCCTCGCTCAAGGGTAAAGGAAACTCCGTCTACCGCACGAAGATATGCGGTAGGCTTACCGAAGAAGCTTTTAGCGACGGGGAAATACTGCTTAAGACCGTTTACCTCAAGTATAAGGTCACGTCCGTCATCACGTACAGGCGCATCGGCGTTTTCATTTGAAGTAACATTCTTTTCTTCTGACATTAACCCTCGCCTCCTTCCTCGTGGTATAAGTGGCAGAATACGCTGTGAGTAGGCGAAACCTTGATTTCACGGGGATAGCATTTACCCTCGCAATCAGCGCAGCGCATATTACATCTGCCTTTAAAAAGACATTCGTCGGGAATGTTTATGGGGTTAGGCACGTTTCCAGGAATACTGTAAAGCTCCTCTGCGGCATCGGATGCCAGCGATGGCTTTGCCTTCTGTATGCCTATTGTATAGGGGTGAAGGGGATTGTCGAAAATGTCGTAAACCGTACCCTTTTCAACAATTTTTCCTGCGTACATAACTACTACGTAGTCAGCCATCTCCGCAACGACACCCAGGTCGTGAGTGATAAGCATTATAGAGGCCTCGCAGTCCTTCTGCACACGCTTAAGAAGGTTAAGTATCTGGTTCTGAATAGTAACGTCAAGAGCTGTGGTAGGCTCGTCAGCTATAATAAGCTTTGGGTTGCCTGTGAGGGCGATAGCTATCATAACTCTCTGACGCATACCGCCGGAAAGCTGGTGAGGATAATAGTTTATAATAGTTTCGGGCATAGGAATGCCGACCATAGTCAGCATTTCAATTGCCTTTGCGTGAGCCTCTTCCTTAGTACCCTCGGGATTGTTGAGATAGAATACCTCTTCAATCTGATAACCTACCGTAAATACGGGGTTAAGGCTTGTCATAGGCTCCTGGAATATCATAGATATATCCTTGCCTCGTATACGGCACATATCAAGAGTGGGCATTTTTGTGATGTCATAGCACTTGTCCTGCCCATTCTCCTGACCTAATTCGCCTGAATTAAATCTGATTTCTCCGCCGACAACCTGTCCCTGGGGAGCCTGTACCAGCTGCATAATGGAAAGGCTCGTTACGCTCTTTCCGCAGCCAGACTCGCCAACAAGGCCTATAATTGAGTTCTTGGGAACGTCGAAGGAAATCTTGTTAACCGACTTAACTACTCCGTTATCGGTGTAGAAATAGGTTTCAAGGTCCTCGATTTCAAGAATGTTGTCGTTGGATTTCATAACGGTAGTGTACTGGTCGGGGGTACGCTTCTCACGCTTGAGCTTTTCATATTTCTTCATTTCGCGAAGGTTGCTTTTAATGATAGCTCGGCTCTCCTTCAAGGTGAGAAGGTTTGGATTTCTTTTCTTATTATTCATCTTCATCACCTCTTAGATTTAGGATCCATTGCGTCACGTAAGCCGTCGCCAACAAAGTTGAAGGCAAGTACAGCTACTACTATAAGAATACCTGCGGGTATCCAAAGGTTGGGATAATATTCCATAGTTATGGGGTTTGTTGATGCGGATATCATAGTACCCCAAGCCGCATAGGGAAGGGGAATACCAAGACCGAGATAGCTTAAGGTAGATTCGTAAAGAATTATGCTACCAAGACCCAAGGTCATGGAAACGATAAGCTGAGGCATTATGTTGGGAACGAGATGCTTGAAAATACGGCGCCAGGTGGGAACACCCATTACCTCACAGGCAACAATGTATTCCTGCTCACGGAGGTAGAGAATCTGACCTCTTACCATACGTGCAATTCCGCTCCAACCAAATACGGTCATAATCATCATCAGATAATAAATTCGCACCGAGCTGTCTATCTGCCAGGAGTCGATAACGACAGAGGCAATAAGCAGAATGGGAAGGGTAGGAATACAGTTGAGCATATCAACTATTCTCATTATTATCTGGTCGGCTTTACCGCCAAAGTAGCCTGCGATACCGCCCATTATTATACCGATAATGGTTTCAAGAATAACGACTACAAAGCCGAGAGTCAGGGAAACACGTCCACCGTACATCAGTCTTATGAAAATATCCATACCCTTTTCGTCAGTTCCGAGAGGGTGAGAGGGGGATATGGGTGCGTAGGAATTAATTCCTACCTCTTCTTCAATAAACTGAATTACGTTATATTCGTTTCCGTCCTTGTCCTTGGTTTTGACACTAAGCTCTGTGGTAGCTCTTTTTACCGTGGGGGTATGGTCGGTTTCCGTTTCAGACCACTGATAGCCGAACATATGCATCACAGGGGGGCCGATAAAGGAAAATGCAAACAGGGCGACGAGTAATATTACACCGATAAGAGATAGGCGGGAGCGGAAAAACCTTCTCGCCACCATTCTTGCGGGTGACATCTCCTTGTAATGGATTTCCTCCTCGAAGCTTTCCTCTGTGAGGACGTCTTCTTGGTTTTTGTTGTTGATTTCTTCCATTGTTTTCTCCAAGTTTGTGATTGGTTTACTTTGACAGCTTGACACGAGGGTCAACCACTGCGTACATAAGGTCTGAAAGCAGAGTTCCTATAACGGTTAAGACTGCGAGGAACATATTATATCCCATGATAAACGGAACGTCACCCTGCTGGAGGGCCTTATATGCAAGACGTCCAATTCCGTCTATTGCAAAGACCTCCTCGGTAATCATTGCGCCGCCGAACAGCGAGGGGAGAATACCTGCAAGAAGAGTCATAAGGGGTATCATAGTGTTACGGAATGCGTGAACGTAGATAACCTTATTTTCCGAAAGACCCTTGGAGCGGGCAGTACGGATATAATCGGAGTTCAGAACCTCAAGCATATTGGTTCTGGTGTATCTCATAAGTCCTCCGATAGAAAGAACCACGAGAACCAGCATAGGCAGCGCCAGATGGTGAAGCATATCCAATATGTAAGCAAATCCCTGGCTTGAGCCGCCTGCGGAAACCAATCCCGATGCGGGGAACCAGCCGAGGGTGCTGGAGAAGAGCTTTATAAGCAGCGCCGCAAAGAAGAATGAGGGGAGGGATATACCAATCATCGTAATTACGGTAACGGAATAGTCCACTATCGAATACTGCTTTGTTGCGCTTATAATACCGAGAGGTATAGCTATTGCGAACTGGAATACCAGAGCTACCAGGGAGATAAGGAAGGATACCCACATATGCTCTGCGATAACCTGACCTACGGGCAGCTCGTAAAGGAATGAGTTACCGAGGTCGCCTCTCAGCATATTTCCGAGCCAGGCAAAATAGCCGCCCAAAACGGATAAGAACTGCTCCCATACGCTTGCGGTGCGGTATTCTGTTTTTACGTCGGTAAATTCGGAGCCTCTTGCAAAGGAAAGAGCTTCAAGAGTCGCAGTGTAGCTTCCGGAGTCGAGAGTTTTCTTCTCCTCTCCCTCAAGCTTCACAATAGACCACAGACCCTTGTTTTTCAAGGAGGCGTCCTTTGTTAATATCAGTGTGACGGAGCTGTCGTTACAGGTGTATGTACCCTCGTAATACTCAGCCAGCGGGAGAATGCCGCTTTCGGCATCCTCGCGCTTGGTAAGCTTAGAGTCCTTTGTAAATACAATGCCCGCACACTCACCGTCCTGCAGCTCTACGTCAACGTAGGCCTCAGGCATATACAGACCGTATCTTTTCTTGAAATCGTCAAGCTCGTCGAGAGTTATCGTACCCTGCTGTATCTGCGCCGAAAACTTTGTATCGAGATAGTTGTTCGGCATAAGACGAACGAGGAAATATATGATAACCGATACTCCGAAAAGAACGATAAGAGAAAGACCGATTCGTTTGAGTACGTACTTAAACATTTGTTTTTCCTTTAAACGTTTGTATTAGTTTGTTTTTGTTTCCTTAAGGCTTACTTCCCAAAGTCTGCTGAGAGGACCGTTGTAGGGAGTAAGGTCGTCGGGGTCAGTCAAGGTTGATACGTCTATGATATCAGTGTTATAAGCGAAGAGGTCACTTCTCTGGTAGGTGGGAAGCTCAACTGCAAGCTGCATTACTAAGTCAAGAGCCTGAGCGTAGATGGGCGCTCTTTCCTTCTCGTCAAGCTTGGTTCTTGCAAGGTCGATAAGCTCGGAGAGGTCCTTAACGAGCTGAAGCTCGGTGTCGTATTTTCCGCCTGCGTTGGCCTTGATAGCGCGGTAGCCCCAGTTGTTAACTGAGCCTGCGGTGGAGTCAATGTGGTAAACCTGATACATATCAGGGTCAACACCTGCGCCCCAAGCAGCTGCCCAAACGGTAAGGTCACCGTTGTTGAGCTTCTTAAGAGCGTTGATGTCGGTCTTAACCTCAATGTCAAAGCCTACCTTGTTGAGTATTTCAGCGGCAGTCTTAAGGGCCATATATGCGGGGTGGTCGGTGCTGTCACCGGCAACGGTGAAGGTATACTTAAGCTCGTGACCGTCGTCATTTTCCCAAACGCCTCTTTCGTTAAGAATGTATCCTGCTTCCTCAACAAGAGCCTTGGACGTAGCGCCCGTTTTGTCGAAGGCGTAGAACTGACCTTCCTTATCGGCAGCGAGGGGATAAGCCCAGGACGCCTTGGTCATAGGACGGGTGATGGGGTGAGCGTAGCTCTGATAGTATTCAACTGCAAGCTCGGTGTTGATAGCGTACATAATAGCCTGACGTACAGCCAAATCGGGAACCTTCTCTGCGTTGATTCCGATGTAACCGTAACCGTTGGTCATAACGTCGGTGCTGTCAAAGCCCTCGCCGTTTTCCTTGCGCTTTGCGATAGAGTCGATGTTCTTCTGCTCGCAGGAGGGCTCAACAAAGTGAACGTCGCCGGAGTAGAGAGCATCAAGCATAAGGTTGGTAGAAACAACCTGATAGTTTACGTACTTAATCTTTACGGGGAATTCGAAATATGTATTGCGCTCGAAGTAAACGACGTTGTCTGCTTTGAAGGTACCTGCGGTAACGTTTGCGCCGTCACCTGTACGGGTTGTTGCCTTGTAGGGACCTGCGCCTACGGGGACGCCTATCTTATCGGGGTTCTTTATAACCTTGTTCTGGAAATCAATGCTACCGAAGGCAACGCCGAAGTTGCTTGTGTAGTCAAATTTCTCAATTTCCTCCTCGGAGGAGTAGTAGTACATAGGAGCAACGGTGAAGCCGAAGTTCCAGATAGCCTTGGGGTCAACCTCGTTGATGGTTATCTCAAGGACCTCGTTACCGCTCTTAACGGAGCCGTCTTTGTTATAGGTGGGAACCTCGTAGGTCTTACCCTTGAACTGAGTGGACTCGGTGCGGTTAGTGAAACGGATACCGGAAATGTTTGTAATCTTGTCTTTTTTGTCAATGCTGTTGAAATATTCCTGCTTCTCAAGCAAGGAGAAGTGAGTACGAAGCTCAAGAGCAGTACCCCAAGCGGTAACCACTACGTCAATCTTGTTGGGAACGTAGGTGTTATAGACTGCGTCAATTGCCTCTTTTTCTGTCATATTCTTGCAATTCTCGTCGAGAGAGTAAACAAATTCCTTTTTCTTATTGTCCCAGGTAATAAGTCCCTCGTTGAAGAAGAACGCCTCGGTGTCGGTGGTAAGAGTTACCTCATTGCCGTCTTTGTCGGTGTAGGAGATGTCCTCTGCGGTACCTTTGGAGTTGGTATAATCTGTCTGAAGCTCCTCGCGGAAGAATTTCTTTGCAAGGTTATAGTCTTCAACGACGGTGAGATACTTTTTAGCAGCCTCGTATTCCTCGGGCTCCATTGTGTCCTTAGCATCTGCGGGGCAAATTTCGTTCATAAGCTTTGTAAGCTCTTCCGTCATTTTAGCGTCGGTGTAGCTCTTCAAGCCCTTTTCGTCGTAAATGATTTCAACTAACTCTCTCAAGCGGTAGATTCTGTCGGCAGCAAGCTGGTCAAACTGCTCGTTGAAGCCTTCCTGAATGCTTTCGTTATCCGTCTGAGTACGGTATTCGTCAAGACCGACGATATCGGTAGAGTAGATTGTGGTGGAGCCGTAGTATGCGGGGTCAAGATATACGTAGAGGTTGAAAAGCACGTCCTTCATAGTGAGAGGAGAGCCGTTGGAGAACTTAAGGTCGTTCTTAAGAACGAAACGGTAAATTGTGTTCTTTACCTCTTTTGTTACGGGGTCGGTAACGAATTCGGTATCGTAGTCAAGCACTACGCAGGATTCGTCTTCGCCGCAAATGGGCTTACCCTCTTTATCTGCGGAAATCATACCTATCTGGGTCATACCTATGATAGAGCCGTCAGCAGCGGAAGATGAGTAGAAGGGGTTAAATACTCCGTCCAGCTCGGAGGTGGACAGAACGAGTCTTGTTGTTTCGTTACTGATAATCTCGGTTGTTCCGCAGGATATAAGGGCTACGGAGCAGCTGAAGGCTGTAACGAGAGCAAGTGTAAGCGATAAAAGCTTTTTTACAATGTTCATTTTTTCTCCTTTACTAAAGTAGATATTTATATTTATTTAATTGATATCTTTATTAGCTGCGGTGCCGTTGCTGCGGCAAAGCCTGCCGCAGCAACCCGCAGGGGGACGGTGAGGGTAATCAGCTCTCAACCGTAACGGTAATAGTACAGGTGAAGTTTTCCTTCGTATAGGTTGCCTCGGAGTCGTAAATCGCCTCGTTGAGCCTGGGAAGCTCGCCTGTGTAATTTGTGGTAAGAGCTCCCGAGATGCTGACGTTGGAAATCGTTATTTCACCTTCGATGCTCTGTGCAATAGCGGCAACTCTGAGTGTCTTGCTTATTGCCGTCTGGCTGACGCCTTTGAGGTCGTATTTTGCGTCCGCAAAGGTTACGTCGCATATTTTTGCGCCGTCCTTAAGCTTTTCGAAAATAGAGCAGAATACAACGAGAGAACCGGTTTTTGCAACTGCGAAATTGCTGACGGTGTGTCCGTTGCCGTTTATAGTTCCGCTATATGACTCGTAGGTAAGGCTTTTACCACCGCAGTCTATGTCTTTTGTAATATATGCGTTTTTGTTTCCTTTAAGGGCGCTGTTAAGCTCGGTATAATTCGAAACTATATTCCACTTGCCCTCTATGAATTTAACGTATACGGGAACGTCGTAGTCGCTGTCACCGCCGGGATGGGTGAAGCTTTCGTTCCAAGGAGTTTCAAGATCGGGGTCGGAGTAGAAGCCAAGGGAGGTGTATCCCTCTCTCTTGCTTGCGTATTTGAACAAATCTTCAAATTTCGCCCCGCTGCTGACGGGATATTCCCCGAGGGATACGGTCTTTTTGCTAACCTCGTCAACGTAGCATACGGTATAGGTATGCTTTATGGATTTTTTCCAGCCTGCGTAAAGGGTTAATTCGGGAGTGTTAAAGGTGTCTTTTTCAAAATCCCACTTTTCGTTCGGCTTGCATTCAGCCGAGGTATACCAGCCGGTAAAATCGTAGCCGATATTGTAAAGCTTGTAGCCGGGGATTTTCTCGGGGGCTAAAATATAGGTTCCCGGGTGGTAAGCAAAATGAACCTTCGTTGTGGAGCTGGACGTTTGATAGTCCAGCGTTCCACCGTTCATATAGAAGGTTGCGATATTCTTACCGTCGAAAGTCTCTTCGCTCTGTCCGCATCCCGTAAGAGCGAGAGTCAGAGTAAAGAGCATTGCAACAAGTGCAAACAGTATTAAATATCTTTTTTTCATACAGTCTTTTTCTTCTTCCTAATAATTATTACAACAACTACCGTCGCAGCGCCGCCAACAATTACAACGGAGCCAACAACGATGAGAAGGATTGCCCACCACTCAAGGCCCTCGTTTGCCGGAGGCTCAGGGGTGTCCTCGGAGATGTAATCCTCGTAATTCAGATTAAAGTCGATTTCCGTGCCGAAGGCATCGTTAAGGTCTGTGATTTTTGCAGTAAGCTTATCTGAAAGCTCCTTGGAAATTTTAGCCTTATCGCCTTCGCTGAGGGCGAGATATGCCGCGCGGGCTTCCTTAACCTTATCGAAGGAGTACTTATCCTTATAAATGTCATACAGGCGAACAATCTTGCTTTCAACAAGATTTACGTTGTATGCGCTACGAGCAGCGTTGTATTTTTCTACGATAGCGTCGTCAACATAGATCTTCTCTTCGCTATGCTTTTCAAGGGCGTTGTATGCTACGATAGCATCGTCAATGAAAGACTTGTCGAATCTGTCGACCTTCGCAGGAATCCTATTAACAGCGTCAATGAATGCTATGGCATATTTGCCCATTGTAACGCCGGAGGTTTCCTCTGCCGCATCGAAGTAGGTGGTGTAAAGAAGTGAATCATATCCTTCACAGTTATCGGGAAGGATGGCTGTAATGCCGTAGCCCTTTTGGGAGCCGATAACATCGATGAAGTTTCTGTAGTAGAGGGGAAGGGTGACCCTGTCGTAGGATCTGAAATAGTAATCGAAGCCGTAAAGCTCTTCAAATCCGGGGAAGGAAGGAACGTCGGTCTTGAGTATGGATATCGATTCGCCGAGCCTTGTACCCTCAAGGGTGGGTGCATAATAGGATTTGAATACTACGGTATTAAGGCTGTCACATCCGAAGAATGCGTAGTCGCTAATGCTCTTAAGAGTAGAGGGAAGCACAACCTTCTTAAGGTTCTTGTTTCCGAAGGCAGCGCCGGAGGCAACGTTTATAGTTCCTTCAAGAACGGTGAGAGTATCTCCCGTCTTTGCCGCAGGATAGCAGGAAAGCGCATATCCATTAAGCTGCTTCAGGTAAAGAGTACCATTATCAAGCTTAACCGTGCCGAAGGTGCCGTCATATTTCTTTTCGGTGCCAACCATTTTGTAGAACGCTGTGAAGCTGTTGCAGCTCTGGAATGCTCCAAGCTCAACCGTTTCAAGCTTGTCGCCAACCTCAAATTCAGTCAGCCCTGTATAAGCAAAGGCTGAATTGCCAATAGCCGTAATTGAGGGAGCGCTGAAGCTATGAAGCTTGCTGTTCTTTGCGAAGGCGTCAACTCCAACGGAGGAAAGGTTAGGAGCGGAAACTGTTCTAAGTGCGCTTTCCGCAAGCTTTGTTACGCTTGAGTCAAAGTAGAAGGCGTATGTTTCTACTTGCAAAGCTTTGTTAAGGTTAAGATGCTCGGGAAGGGGAACACCATAGAATGATGCTTCCTCAAAGTTCTCGACATTTGATACGTCAAAGCTCTTAAGCGACCTACAGCCGTAGAAGGCGTATTCTGTAACGGTATTAAGCTCCTCTGAGAAGATTATTTCTTCAAGGCTTACGCAGTTGTAGAATGCAACGTTGCCCATAGAGGAAAGCTTGGGAAGATTTGCTACCTCAAGATAGGTGTTAAGGTAGAACGCTCCTTCTCCTATACTCTTAAGCGAGGGAAGAGAGAGCTCTGTTATTTTGTTTGCGTATTTAATTGAGGAATTGTTTACTATAAGTGTGGATAATGCTCCTATACCCGCAACCTCAAGGTTGTCTGCCTTGAAGGTGGTGAGATTGTAGCAGTCTGCGAAGCAACCGTCGCCAATCTTAACAATGCCGGGAGCATTTACTTCCTCAAGAGCGGTACAAGCCCAGAATGCGTCAGCGCCGATTTCGCCTGTAACGTTGGCAAAGTCGAAGCTTTCAAGGTTCATGCACTGATAGAACGCTCCGTCGGAAATTGTTGCGTCACCGTCAAGGGCAACCGTTACAACTCCGGAGTTTCTGAAGCAGAATTCACCGATTACAGCTCCCTCACCGAGGGTAACTGTCTTAAGACCGCTTGCTTCAAGGAAGGCAGCGCTTCCAAGAGTAACGCCGGGGGTGGTTATGGTAGCGCTTGTTAATCCGGATTTCCAGAAGGCAAACTCGCCAATGCTCTTAACCTTCGTAAGATTTATATTCTTAAGAGCCGAGGTGTTATAGAAGGCGTAATCGCCGATTGTTATTTCTCTTGCGGGAAGAGTTATATTGGTTAAGAATTCGCAGCCGGAGAATGCTCCGTCGCCAATTGCGCTCAGCTGAGAGCCGTCGGCAAATTTAACAGTATAAAGAATGGTAAGAGAAGAGAATGCGCCGTCACCGATGGTGGTAACGTTGGCGGGTACAGTAAATTCCGTAGCGCTGAGGGAAGGAACCGCCATAACAAGGGTTTTTCCGTCTGCGGTGTAGATTGCGCCGCCGTCAAGCTTGTAGCTTGCGTTGCCTTTTATATCAACGTTTATCTTTGTAGTAGTAGCGAAGGCTGCCATTCCAAGTGAGTCGATTATCGTGGTCGGGGAGAAGATAAGCTTCTTAAGTCCCGAGCCATCGAATGCTGATTCGCCAACAGCAACGTTGCCCTTGGGAAGAGTGAATTCGGTAAGAGCGGAGCAGTTAGCAAATGCCCGGTAAGCGATGGTTTCAATCTCACCGTCAATTGTAACGTCTGCGAGCTTCTTGCAGTTCATAAATGCGCCTGCACCAAGGTAGGTGAGGTCGTTCTTAATTGTAGCCTCGGTAAGACGCTCACAATCCATAAACGCCTCGTCGGATACAGTATCGCTCCATATCACGATGGAGTTAAGTGCGGAGCCCTTGAACATCTTAGCCGAAATTCTCGTTCTCTCGCCAAGCTCAACCTCTGCAAGATTCTTGCAGTTCATAAATGCGCCGACGCCTATTCTCGACAGGGCGGTGAGCTTAAGAGATGTGAAGGCTGTTCCGGCAAAGGATTCGTCACCTGCCGCATAGAGCTTCTCAGTGTTTGCTCCGCCAAGGTCGTAGCAGGAAAGTCTTTCGCAGTTTCTGAATGCATATTTTCCGACAATCTTAACGTTGTCGAAGTTTACGTTCTTCAGCTTCGTGCAGCTTTCAAACGCCGACTCTTCAATAGTTATACAGCTCTCGGGAAGGATAACGTCTGTCAGAGCAAGACAGTTTCTGAATGCGTGCTTCTGAATGGTTTCGACACCCTCGGGAATTTTAACGGAGGTTACGGTAGTGTTTTTGAGGGGAGTCTTCTTTTCGTCAATTTCGTAGTAACCGTTTTCGTCCTTTTCAACGTATTTCTCGTTATCAAGGTCGTAATGGCAGAATGCGTATTTACCAATGTAAAGGATGCCCTCGTCTTCAGGGATAACGACGTCACCGCCCTTACCCTTATACGCTACGAGCGTTCTGTTTTCGATAATGAACTCGCTCTTTACCTCAACTGTCAGGCTGGCAGTAAGAAGCTGTGTTTTACCGTCAATAGCAATGTTAAGACGGATTCTTGCTGTACCCTCTGCCTGAGCGGTAACTACTCCGTTTTCGTCGACGGTAGCAACCTTCTTGTTACTGGACGTCCAGGTGAGCTTGTATCTGTCGGGGGTAAGGTTCCAGGGCTTAATCTGGTAGAAGAGCTGTATTTGCTCCATAGGATAGCAAGAAACGTCGTAATTTCCGCCGAAATAGCTGGTGTTACCGGTTTTTCCTATGCCGGAATAATCTATATCCGTGTTGTGAGCAAACAGAGTTTTGTAGTGGGAGAATTCGATGTCTTCTATCTTTACAAGTGCGCTGCTGTTGGGATTCTTTTCAATTTCCGTGTCGCTGACGTTTATTATCAGCTCTTTACACAAGGAAATTCCTGAGGAGTCAACCCAGCTGTCCGAGGTGACGGCAATAACCGCCGTACCCTGCTTCAGAGCTTCAAGCTGACCGCTCTTCATCATAACGACGTCTGAGCCGCTCTTGACAGACCACTTAAGAGTCTTAAGGTAGTCAGGCTCAAGAGTAACTGCGCTGTCCTTATGAACAAGAAGCTTCGTTAAGTCTGTTGTTTCGTGAATGTCGAGGTCAATCTTATTTCCTTCAACGTTGAACTCAACGTCCTCTTCGTTCTCTGTTCCGGGGAAGGGAATGTAGCTTAATGAGGAGTTCATTGCGTAGTCGTCAACGTAGATTGCAATACCGTTGGGCATTGAGGAATTTGCGATTTTTTCAAGGTAATCGGTTATTTCAAAGGAAACCTTTGTTGCCTCGCCTATGTTATCCTGGTAAACCGGAATGGGATAGGTGCAAAGAGAGGAATAGGTTTTCTTGAACTGTCCGTTTCCTGCGGGCTCGTTCGTTTCATAAACGACAACAGGGCGGCAGGACATTGCGTAATGGTTATCATAAACCATAAGGTCGAGGTAGTAGCGGTTTTCCTTCTTGGTTTTATCATACTCCGTTCTGAAGGAGTAGTCAGTAACGGTGGGGGCCTCATAATCTATATAGAAGGAGAAGGAATAGGTATCGGATGTGTTTTCACCCTTATCCCAGTCAAGCTTAGCCGTCATGGTAACCTCAAACTTCGTGTTGTTGTCACCGATAATCTTGCCTGTTTCTGCATTCACTGCGTCAAGAAGAATTCTTGCGGCGTAAGGAGCGGGAGCACCGCGGAAATAGGATTTATAGCAGTTGTACTGCGTATCCTCAAAGATAAGCTTGCCTGTTGTAGCATTGGTTATCTCTATGTGCATTTCCTTCGCTCCGCGCAGAAGTCCTGCATAGACTGCGTAAAGACCGCTGATAGAGTCGGCGAAGTAGGAAATCGCAGCCTTATCACGAGTTGCGGGAATGGGATTGTAGAGGTTTTCGTCCATCTTGTAAAGGTAGCTTCCAAGAGGAACTACATAGTCGTAATAGTAAGTGCCGAGAGGTGTTGTGGCGTAATAATCCGCCTTGATTTTATCTTCGTCGTCAATAGCGTTGTTGTGAGCCTCGGTTTCAACCTCGTAGAAGTCAAGGTCGAATATGGGAGCCTCGCCCCAGTCGCCGTAGAACGCAAGGAAGGGAGCATTAAGGTCAACCCCGTTTTCCTTGGTGTTGTCAAAGGTTACGTAGCCTTCAACGAACATTCCGTTTTCAAAGGTAGAGTTAAGATAACTCTTATCCTTGTCCGAGAGAGTGATGGTAACCGTTACAAAGGCTGTTTTTCCGGCAGAAACGGTAACAACGCCGTCTTTAATCGTTCCGTCACCGCTTACCGTGTAGGCGCTCGTGTTGGAAAGAATGTAGGCAATCTCTGCTACGTATTCCGGCTCCGATACTGATACGCTCTCGGTCATAACGATGTTGCCAAGCTTGTAGCTTACGTCGGTGGAGGATACGTTTTTAATGCCAACCTTCATAGTGTACACACCGGTACGCTGAGGGTCGTCGCCAAGCTCAAATTTGGTTCTTCCGCTACCCTCGCAGAAGAGGTATGCCGAGGTAGTGGTCGATTTTCTTATATCTGCGATACCTGCGCCCTGCTTTCTCGGGGAGTAGGGGTTTCCGTTCTTGTCAAGAGCTATGGTGGCTGTTGACATGCAGAGCTGGTTTACGAGGTCACGTTTTTCGATGCCTGTGAGTTTTTTGAAGTTTTCGTTAACGTACTGACGGATAAGCACAGTGATACCGCACATGTTGGGCGATGCCATACTTGTTCCGCTCATTTCCTCGTAGTCATTACCGATTACGGCTGAAAGAATGTTACCGCCGTGAGCTGTTATGTCAGGCTTAAGCGAAAGGTCGGGTGAGGGGCCCCAGCTTGAGAAGTCACTCATGAAGGGTCCTGCTTCGTTTGAAAGGCTGAACTCAATGGTTCCGCTTCCCTTTGCCGCAAGTGCGTCACCGTCGTCTTTATTTATTGATACTGCGGGAATCTTTGCGTGATTTCCGATTGTCATATGTATTGTGCCGGGGATATTGTTGTAAATTATAACTGCGATAGCTCCTGCCTCTTCGGCGTACTGAACCTTTTCCTCGAAGGTATTATCACCTCTCTTGACAAGAGCGATTTTGCCCTTAACGTCAATGCCCGTATAGCTTGCCGCTATACCGACGCCGGGAACTGCAACGTATTCGTATGTCACGGACTTGCCCTTTGTTATTCCGAGCATTTCAAAGAAATCATAGGGCTTCGCCGCATTGTTGTTGGACTCTGTGAAGAATATAGGAGTGCTGCCGTTTGCAAGCATATAGTGGTCCTTCTGACCGTTTATGGAAGCAACGGACATAGATGCGCCGTAGGTAGCGGGGCTTCCGACTGTTCCTGAGTCGGGGTTCTCGGTTTTGTTGGTGTTACTGTTCTCGCCGCCCATACCGCTGCTGTAGTCGTTGGATGCTGCAACAACGAGAGAAATTCCCGCTTTTTCAACGTTTTCGTAAACCTCGTTCTTGAACAGCTTATCCGCATCGCTTTCTTCTGTAAAACCGCAGCCTGCGCCAAGGGACATATTGATAGCGTCAACTCCGAGGATTATCGAGTCCTCAAGTGCTGCGATAACGTCGCCGTCCTCAGCTCCGGTTTTATAGTCGCTGAACACCTTCATAATCGCAAGCTGAGCGTCAATGGCAACACCTGTGATTTTGTCGTCCTTACCTGCGATAATACCCGCAACGTGAGTTCCGTGGCTGTTATCGAAGGGCATAATATCGGGGTCCTTGTCAGCGTAGTCGTAGCCGAAGACTATCTTCTCGCCTGTAAGGTTACCGTAGAACACCTCTCTTGACTCAAGGGAGCCATTGGAATATAGTTCGCCGTTTGCGCGAAGCTCGGCGAGCTTGCTTTCGACGTATGCACGGTCGTAAGCAGGTCCTTTAACAGTGTAGGTTGTGAATGCGGTGTGAGAATAGTCGCAGCCTGTATCAAGAATTGCAACGAGAGTTCCTTTTCCCGTGTAGGATACGCTTCCGCTGTTGAAGATACCGGTATCGTAAACGTCAACAGGGTTGTTTACCGCATCAAGAGGAAGGTATCTGTTGGACACCATAACTCTCTCAACACCCTTGATGGCCGTAATGGCCTTGATGTTCTCGTACGTAGTGGTGACGAAGGCACCGTCCATAAGGTGAACGTAGCTGTATCTTACCTCGTCTATAAGATTTTCCTCTTCAAGCTTTCCAAGCACCTCGCTCTGATTCTTGCGGAGCTTATCCTGGAGCTTTTTCGCATCGCTCGAGGTTTTGAAGGCGGAGTAAGACATACTGCCCGATTTTCCTGACGATGTGTACTCGGAAATGATAGAGTCGTCGGAGAAGGTAACGATAAGTCCCACGGGACCCGAAAGCTCGCTTTCCTCAATTCTCTTGACGAGATTCTCATTCATTGACTTTAGGATTTCATTGCGCATCTGCTCGGTCAGCTCGCCTTGAGTCAGATTTCCGATTCCCTCGATACCGAAGCTTTTATCCTGGTCGTCGGGGAAGAAATCCAATTCGCTGGCCAAAGCGGTAGTTCCGAATACGAGCGACTGAAGCAGAAGCACAATCGCCAGCACCAGGGCAGAGCATCGCTTTGCAAATCCTTTGTTTTTTTGCGTTTTGTTGTTGTTTTGCATTTGGTTTTCCTCGGCTTTTTATTTGTTATGTAATGGGGCGCACGCAGGGCGCGCGGTAAGAAAAAACATTTGCGAGGTATTCCTCGACAAATGAATTGCCCGAAAAGTCTTTTCCCGGAAATAATCGGTCAGCCAAGGGCGCACGTCCATACGCCAAGGGTCACGTCAAACGCTCAATTATCGAATAGACGGTAAATATGCGTTCAACTTACAGGGCTGAGATTTTTATTTTGACTGAATTGCCGACTCATTCTTGCAAAAATGCGGCTTTTCGGTGGGGTCGCTTTTTTGCTTAATATCGGGAATTTTGCGTCCTTGACTGCGGTCGGATTTTGTTTAAAAAATACGTTGGGGTCAAAAACACACATTTTATATTATAAATCTAAAAAGGTAAAATGTCAAGTAAAAAGTAAAATATAAATATATTAGGCGCGACTTTTTCGGCGTTTTGCCGATATTCAAGCAAATAAGTTTGGAGGAGTTGTACATTTTTGTGCGTTAGCGTAGTAAAGCGGAGAATTTGGTTCACAAAAGTCGTAAAATGTTTACAAGGAGTTCAAAAAGACGGAAAGTACCTGTAAAATTTCAAATCCG
This sequence comes from uncultured Clostridia bacterium, assembly GCA_904501765.1. Classification (GTDB taxonomy): domain Bacteria; phylum Bacillota; class Clostridia; order Oscillospirales; family CAG-272; genus UBA1740. Next base: position 30,640 of record CAJGCM010000011.1, read on the forward strand.
CATTTTTTATTATTTGAAATGAATAGAACGAAAGTGGGGCGTTTTTGACAGTAGCCCAAGTCAAGCGAAAAAACGGCGGGTTGAAAATAAAGCGCCTTTAAGGAAAAAACGAAGCGAAAGTTTTGAAAAAATATTGAAAAATTATGCGGGTTGTGATACAATGAAATCGTCAAAATCATAATAACTGAAATTTGAGAGGTAAACTATTATGGATATCAAAGACAATACAGTTCCCGGTGAAAACCAAATGGCAACGTCGACGGATTTGTCCTTCCTTGGAAATGAAAATGCAAAAATGAAGGTTCTCGTAGTGGGGAACTCTATAACAAGACACGCTCCATTGGCATCAATCGGTTGGAATAACGACTGGGGAATGGCAGCGAGCGCTCCCGAAAAGGATTACGTTCATAGGCTCTTTGCAAAATTGACCGAAAGCGGCAAGGATGTTTTTATGCGTGTGCGCCAGGTATCTCTCTGGGAGATAAGCCTTAAAGTAGAGGACATACTTTCTCGCTATGACGGTGAGAGAAACTTTGATGCGGACGTGGTGGTTTTCCGTCTTGGGGAAAACGTGCCCGAGGCTGATAAGCCACTCTTCAAGGACGCTTTCAGAAAATTTGCAAATCACATCTGCCCCTCGGGCGAAGGCGTGTTCGTTAGCTGCTTCTGGAAAAATGAAATGATTGACAATGTGATAAAGGATATCGCCGAGGAGAGAGGCGACGTCTTCCTTGACGGATTCCTTGCAGAGGATGAGAGCAATATGGCGTTGGGTCTTTACGAGCATTCAGGTGTGGCTATGCACCCGGGCGATAAAGGAATGGAAGCTATTGCAGATTTGATTTTCGGTGCGCTAAAGGATAAATAATCCGGCGCAACGCAGCTTTATATAAACCGTAATGACGGGAACGTAA
>CAJGCM010000012.1 GCA_904501765.1 uncultured Clostridia bacterium
ATCAAAGCGCCGCCAGACTTCGCAAATGCTTCTGCCTTCAAGCCGACAGCCTGTATATTTTACCACAAACATATTGGTTTGTCAAGCGGTTTTTTAAAGTTTTTTTAAAAATTATGCGCCTTTTTAATTTTTTCCGACACACGGATTATTTTGAGTCTTATGATTTCTCTACAAAAAGGAAGGCCTTTGTCTTTTCGCTCCTTGGGTGGTCAAAGACATCCTCGGGAGTTCCCTCCTCCTCTATAACGCCATTTGCCATAAATATCACCTTATCAGCAACACTCTTTGCAAATTCCATTTCGTGAGTAACTATTATCATCGTGCGCTCAGAATCTTTAAGGGAGCGTATAACCTTAAGCACCTCGCCTGTAAGCTCCGGGTCAAGCGCAGAGGTGGGTTCGTCGAAGCAAAGCACCTCAGGATCGAGCATCAAAGCTCTGCCTATGGCTACACGTTGACACTGACCGCCCGAAAGCTGGCAAGGATAAGCACCCGCTTTATCTGCCAGTCCCATTCTCGCGAGAATGGAATCCGCCTTTTTGGATATATCATCCATAGCCTCAGCCAAAGCAGACTTGTTTTTAGAAAGACCGGACATTTTCAGCTTATCCTTAGCGGCAAGAGTTGCGGCGAGGGTTAGATTTTCCTTTGCTGTATATTGAGGAAAAAGGTTAAACGACTGAAAAACAAGCCCAAAATTGAGTCTTCTTTCCCTAAGTTCGCTATCGGAAATTTTCCCTGAGCGAACCTGATCGTCAAGAGTAACCTTACCTCCAACACTGATAGTCCCTTCTTCCGGAGTTTCAAGGAAATTTATGCAACGCAAAAGAGTTGTTTTTCCGCTTCCGGACGAGCCGATAATGGCAAGCACCTGCCCGCGCTCAAGAGTTATGTTAATTCCCTTTAAAACCTCGGTATCTGCGAATCTTTTCTTTATATTTTCAATCTCGAGAAACGCCATATCTTACCCCCTACACCTTATAGTAATCAAGCTTCTTTTCAAGGAAGCCAAACAAAAGCGAAAGAAGTCCGACAAAAACAAGATAAAACACAGCCGTATAGAACAATGGCCACATAATACCGTATGCTGCATAGTTTTGCGCCGATTGAATAAGCTCCACTATCATAATGACTCTTGCCAAAGCTGTATCCTTAACCAAGGTTATGATTTCGTTCGACATAGGCGGAATTATGCGCTTTACAACCTGCATAAGGATAACCTTGAAGAAAATCTGGCTCTTTGTCATACCAAGCACCTGCCCCGCTTCGTACTGCCCCCGGGAAATGCTCTCTATTCCGCCCCTGTATATTTCCGAGAAATAACAAGCGTAGTTTATAACGAATGCGGCTATAACTGAGCCGAATCTTGAAAACAGCGGTGTTCCGAACAGGAATCCCGGAACGTAAAAAACCACGATTATCTGGAGCATCAAGGGCACTCCGCGAATTATCCAAACAAATATTTTCGTAAGGTAAGCTAAAGGCTTAAATTTAGACATAGAGCCAAAAGCGATAACCAAGCCTAAAGGAAGCGCTAACACAAGAGTCAACGCAAATATCAGGCAGGTTTTTTCAAGCCCGGCAAGTAAGCTTAACGTAACTTCCCAAAAACCCATTAATTAATTTCCTTTGCAAACAGTTTTAAGTATACGGTTTATACTCAAATCTCAGTACTCAATTTCCTCCATAACCTGAAGAACGTTTTCAAAATCGTATTTTTCAGCAATCTCCATAAGCTTTCCGTTATTCTCAAGCTGCTTGATAGCTGCATTTACCTTATCGGTAAGTTCACTTCCACGTTTAAAGCCGATAGCATATATCTCAGATTCAAGCTCGATGCTATCAACGATGGAAATATCAGTATAGTCGCCTTTTCCGCAAATATTTTGTGCAAGAATAATATCAACGACAAGAAAATCAACCGCTCCCGATCTAAGCTCCGGGAATGCGCTGATCTGATTGTTTGCCTTAACTATCTTGTCGGCGTCTGTAAAGGTTGCGGCATAGCTTGCGCCTGCGCTGCCACCTTCAACTGCAGCCTTTTTACCCGAGAGCGAAGAAACGTCAGTATATTTAGCGAGATCGGCTGTCTTCACTACAACACACTGCTGATTGAGCATATATCCATAAGAAAAATCAACAAGCTCGCTTCTCTTAATACCATTATCGCTGGAATTGGCAGTAAAGCCATTCCATATACAATCGATAGCGCCTGAATTAAGCTCGTTATATTTTTGATCCCAATCAATTATCTGGAATTCAACGTCCATTCCGAGAATTTTTCCAACCTCAATGGCAAATTCAGACTCAAATCCAATCCAGTTGCCGTTTTCATCCTGCTCGTTCATATTTTCAAAAAGGGTAACTCCGCATACAAGAGTATTTTCATCGTTACAAGAAGAAAACGTTAAAACGCAAGCGGTAAGCATTGCAACCGCAACCAAAAGTGCAAGAATTTTTTTCATAATCATCATCCCTTCATTAAATTACTGTTTGTCACCACGCTGCTTTAGCACGCTAAAGTACGGTAAATATGATACCATTTTCACTCCCTATTTGTCAATAGATAAACATAAAATACAATTTAAATCCAATTTTGTGCCTTGTTTTTGCACAAAATAGCTCTAATTGTCAAGAAGCTTCAGAAAATAAAAACGACATAATTTACCAAACATAAAACGGATTTTACGAGATAAAATAATACCAGAGCAACGGAGAAATCGGGCAAACGCCCAATCATCTGCGTTTGCTCGATAATATAGATATTAATTTAGGAGATAATTCTTATGTCTAGAAGTAAGGTAAACGTTCCCGAAGCAAGAGCTGCTCTTGATAAGTTCAAGATGGAAGCTGCAAACGAAGTAGGCGTTACTCTCAAGCAGGGTTACAACGGTGACATCACCTCTAAGCAGGCCGGTTCCGTTGGTGGACAGATGGTTAAGAAGATGGTAGAGGCTTACGAGAACTCTATCAAGAACAACGGCTAATTTAAAGCCTTTAAATTCTTTTCCTCCTTTCTAAAAAATGCAAAAGAAGGTAGCAGGGGTTTCCTGCTACCTTTTATAATTATTTTTAATTATCCACAAAGCGGTCTTTGCCTATAACCTCGTCAACTCCGTAATATTCAGCGAAGAATCTGTTGGGCCACCCATTCGGCTTCTCGGTATCAAGATAAATAAGATATCTCGCCGCATTATACCTCGTTATGGGTACTGGATTATAAAGCTCTATTTTTCCGCCGTCAGACTCGGAAATTATTTTTTTATGCTCTTCAATTTGAGCATAAGTGAATGCGTTATCAACAACTGCTACCAACAGAGCCAACGACAAAGCAATAATGAAAACTATTTTAATAATTGTCTTACCCTTCACAAATTCACGGTCGCGAATAGTACCGTAAAGAAGCGAGGTTGCAAGTATTGACATAAATACTATTCCAACGCTGCAACGGAAAGGATAGTAGGCAGCTATAAGCATTACAAAATTTGAAAGAAGAGCGCCTATACCAATTATAACGGAAACAGCTACAGCCCTCTCCTCTACCCCCGCCGCCTTTGCCTTTTTCAAGAAAAGACAAAACAGAAAAATAATCGGGGATATTGACAGAATAACCAGAAGTGCCGTACCCACAACAGTCGCAAAAGCAAGGGGCTCAAAGCCCGAGAGTTTATTTACTGCTTCTCCCGGAGCTAAAGCCATAATCGCCAATCCGAAAACAGAGCCTAAAAGCGAGGGAATAAATCTAATAGCGGAAAGATTTTTATATCTTATAAGCTCGGTAAGAAAAATCAACCCTGCCGCACCGATAAAGCCTACGGAAAGCGGCTCAAGATAACCGCCTAAAATAACGGACACCAATGTATGTAACGGAATCAGAGCTATAGGAAGCTTTTTTTCATCCCGCATTGATTTTACAAACGGTATAATAAAAATCAAACCAAAGAATACGCCAAAAAGATAGTTGCAAGAACCGTCAAGCCAAAGACATACCTGCCCGAAATCCAACTGAAACAGCCATATAAATCCGAATATAATAATTGTAAAACAATTATTAGTTTCATCTTTTTTTCTCGAAATCAGGTAAATCATTTCGACAACTGAAACGAATACCAAAGAATTAACTATATCAAAAATGAAATCAGGCAAAATCAAGAAAATACAAGCAAAGAAATGAGCAAAATACCTGCCGTTTCCCTCTATTCCGTGCTGTATAAGCGATTCTACTGTATCCTGCAATCCGGTGAGTTTATCGCCTGTAACAAAGCTATACACGTACATATAATCGTCTGCGATTTTCCCCGTCAGTATATTAACAACGAGCATAATAAGGAACATCGCAACAAGGGTTCCAAAATGCGCAAATTTTGAAGAATTGTACCGCTTTAACATTTTATAACCTTCCATCTATCGAATTAAAAAACAAAAACATTTTTACAAAATAAGAGCCTTAGATTAATGACAAAATTAGCCAACAGCACTTATAACAAAATAAACAGCTATTGCTATCGCAGAAGCGAAGGCACTAGATAACAGATTTACGACGTCGTTATTCACTATTTTAAACCCGCTATAAACAGAACACATATCGCCGCAGTGTTCTTCTTTCTCGGTTATTTTACCGCAGGATTCGCATTTATACTTAACCTGGAAAACAGAGCCTAAAAAGCTATCAAAGACAGCTCCCGCAAAAGCAGAAAGCCCCGCAATAAGCGTAAGCTTTAAATCAAGCACGCCAAATGCAAAAGCTATAAGCGGAAAGGCAGCGGCAGACAAAAACGATGCGCAGCTTCCCACTACCGATACACCGCCAGAAAGTCCTGATTCGATTTTTTTTAAGCGGAATATGTCAAATGCACTCCTTGAAAATGCACCAAAACCGGAGCCACAGGTATCAGAAAATGCTTCCGCCAAAGCTGCAGTATAAGCCAGAATAAACACGTGGTGATGCCATATAAGGTAACAAATAGCGAAAACGGCAGGTATAAATCCGTTAGCTAACACCTGAATTTCGTCACGCTTGTCCCCTCTTTTGCTTTTGTCCTCGTTTTTGCCAAGAGCTTTTTTCTTTATTTTATCAACTACAACGCTAAAGGCTAAAAATGCAAGAAGAATACAGAATCCAAAATTACCAAATGCAGCCGAAACAACAATATCAAGCAATACAGCGCTGACAACTCCCCTAACAGTAAGAACATTTTTTTCAACAACCGCTGCTATAACTAAAGGCGTAAGAATTATTGGCATTATATAATTATCAACACCATCAACAAAGAGCAAAAGATATGAGAAAAGAGAGGTACCGAACGGCAAAATAAGGTTATCAAGCCCTCTGCCACCAACAAGCTCAAGTCCTGCCGCAAGAACCGATATTGCTAAAATATAATACCATTTGAAATCTTCAAGATAAATGTGAGCGAATACAAGAACCGATAGGAAGGAAAATGCCAATGCCGCTATAGTGCCGAAAATAGTTTTACTCTTATAAATTTTCACATTCCCTTTAAACTTAGAAAAAAGTGAGCCTATGATGCCTGCAAAGCCATCTCCAACGGACGTGCATACTACGGCAATTCCGAAGGGTAAGACAAAATCCGGCAAGAATATGCTGACCGCCGCCATAACCGACATAGCAACCCCATAATAAACGGTACCGGGAGCATTATCCCCTTCAGAGGAAATCATGGGTATAAGACTTTTTTTATAGGTTAAAGCCAGAAGAAGCGTAAAAGCAAGGCAAACTATAAGAAAATGATAATCTGTTTTGAAATAATGGTATAGTATGAACCACTCAAACCCAACCAAAACGTGAACAATCTTTCTTGTATACGTCTTGGGAACGCCGAATTTATAGGCAATAAGAGATAGCAAAATACACGCTACTCCATATAAAATACTTAATAAATATCCTTGAATTACCATGTTTCTCTCCATATGTGTTTAAACAAGTAAATTATATACTATAAAAATCCGATAGTCAAGAATAAGCGCACAATTATAAAGAAAAAATCGCAAGACGTAAGCTTTCGCCACGTCTTGCGATTTTTATATTTCTTCAGGCTCACTTTGCTTAAACCTGGATTCCTCCTCGTCAGATTCGGCTACGCCGACTTCCTTTCCGGGGATTACGATTCCGTGAGTCATAGCGCGCATATTTTCTTCATTCTTTTTGTTAAGAATCGTCTGCTTCTGCGCCTTTGCTTCTGAAATATCATTGGCGATAGCTTCGCTGATACTACCGTCAGCTAAAGTAAGAAATTTCTCGAATATATCCGGATAAACGAAAATCTTCTCTACATCCGCAAATCTTACCGTAATATATTTTCCTTGCTTTGATACTATAACTCCTGCACCAAAAGCCTTATGCTTTACCTCGAGATTATCAAAATTCATAGCGTCCTCCGATTTTTCTCTTCCTTAAATTTTATTTAAAGGCATCGATTTGTGCTACTGATACAAAATGCTTTGCTATTGTAACAGAAATATATTTCTAAAGTATGAACAAAACAGTGGTTTTATGCTTTTTTTACAAAATGTGTAAAATTCGTAAAAAACCGACAAAATAGCAAAGACTTTTATAGCATAATAAACAAATAAAATAAGCTCTTGTCAACGGCAAAGCTGTTATGTTAGATAAAACTCCATATTTTCATAAATTAAAACGCTTCCTACGTCTACTCCAATGGGTAAAAGCGCCAAGGCTATGAATAGCTCCTCACCAAAAAGACTGCCAAGCTCGGAAAGATAGGCGTACTCGCCTTCTATTTTGGTTATTTTATACGTCTTTGTTTCCATTTTTACTCCCTTCCTAAGAAAAGAATCTGCCGAATATAATTACAGCAGATTCTCTTTTTTCGCTTTTAATTTAATTCAACCATTGACTCGTCCCAGATTTCCGGAGCCTCGAATCCAAGAAGATTAACAGTAGTCGCCGCAACGGATGAAAGACCAAGGTCTTCTCTCTCTACCTTCACCCTATATTCATTACCTGTGAAATTATCGTAAATAATGCAGGGCACGGGGTTTAACGTATGGCTGGTTTTGGATTTGAAGCTGCCATCTTTATTAGTCTTAGGTTCGCCGCTCTTCTTGTCCATCTCATACATTTCGTCCGCATTTCCGTGGTCTGCGGTGATAATAGCCGCACCTTCGAGCTCATCTACTACCTTAAGTATTCTTGCGAGCTGAAGGTCAAGGGCCTCCATAGAACATTCTGTTGCAAGGAAAGAACCCGTATGTCCAACCATATCTCCATTGGGGAAATTAACTCTTAAGCACTTGTATTCACCGCTCTTGAGGCACTCAATAAGCTTATCGGTTATCTCTGCACATTTCATCCAGGGCCTTTGCTCAAAGGGAACTACGTCTGAAGGAATTTCGATATAGGTTTCAAGCTCTTCGGAGAACTTGCCAGACTTATTTCCGTTCCAGAAATAGGTTACGTGACCGTATTTCTGTGTTTCAGATATAGCAAGCTCGGATATTCCCGCACTCACAAGATATTCGGTCATAGTATTGGTGATTTCGGGAGGATTTACAAGATATTTGGAAGGAATATGAAGGTCACCATCATATTCAAGCATACCTGCATAAAGCACCTTCGGCGCACGAACTCTGTCGAATTTATCAAAATCTTCTCCTGCCTCGAACGCCTTGGAAATTTCTATTGAACGGTCGCCGCGGAAATTGTAGAATATAACGCTGTCACCATCCTCAACAGTTCCTACAGGCTTACCGTCTTTTGCTATAACAAAGGGAGGCAAATCCTGGTCTATAACTTTGTATTCGTTTCTGTAAGCTGTAATAGCCTCTTCTGCGGAAGCAAATGCTCTACCCTCACCAAGCACGTGGGTTTTCCAGCCAAGCTCAACCATACCCCAGTTAGCTTCATACCTATCCATTGTAATCTGCATACGTCCACCACCCGAAGCGATGCATATATCCATTCCGCCATCTCTTAATGCGCAGAGATACTCCTCGAAGGGTATTACGTAATCAAGAGCACTGGTTTCGCCAACGTCGCGTCCGTCAAGAAGGATATGAACTCTCACCTTCGCAACGCCCTCATCCTTTGCTCTGTTAATAAGTGCCTTAAGATGGTCGATGTGGGAATGCACGTTACCGTCAGAGAAGAGTCCTATAAAGTGCAAGGTAGAACCGTTAGCTTTGACACCGTCTACAAGAGCATTCCAAGTTTCCGATGTAAAAATCTTGCCTGTTTCTATTGACTGAGAAACGAGCTTTGCGCCCTGCGCAAACACCTGCCCCGAGCCAAGCGCATTATGCCCTACCTCGGAGTTACCCATATCATCGTCTGAAGGAAGACCTACCGCTGTTCCGTGGGCTCTTATTTTGAGCATAGGATAATTTGCCATAAGATAGTCAAGAGTGGGAGTATGCGCAGCAGCCACTGCATTTCCACCATTTGCGGGAGCAATTCCCACGCCGTCCATAACTATTGTAAGAAGGGGGCCTTTTACTCCGGAGAATTTTTCTGATTTCTTTAAGTTTGCCATTTTTTTGCCTTTCGTATATAGAAAATGTATTTTTATCAAATATCAGCATCTTTCAGATACAGATGCCCGAAATCGGTGATATACTGCTTTCGCTCTGCAAGAGCGTCCCCAAGAAGTACATCAAACATTTTAGCAGTTTCTTCAGCATCGGAGGGCGTTATTGCGATAAGCCTTCTTGTTTCGGGATTCATTGTCGTCTGCGACATCATTTCCTTGTCGTTCTCACCAAGTCCTTTGGAACGCTGAAGAATATATTTTTTATTGCCAAGCTTTGCAACTATATCATTCTTTTCCTTCTCATTATAAGCAAAATAGGTATCCTTACCGCAGGTAATTTCGAACAAAGGTGACTCTGCTATAAAAATCTTCCCCTTTTCGATAAGAGTCGGCAGGAGCCTGTAAAACATAGTGAGAAGAAGAGTTCTTATCTGGAATCCGTCCTCATCCGCATCTGTACAAATAATGATTTTATTCCATTTAAGCATTTCGTAATTAAAGGTAGCAAGGTCCCCCGGTTTCTTTGTTTTAACCTCAACCCCACAACCTATAACTTTTAACAAGTCAACGATTATATCACTCGCAAATATCTTCTCATAGCTGCTCTTCATACAGTTGAGTGTTTTTCCTCTTACAGGAATTATTGCCTGAAATTCAGCATTTCTCGCAAGCTTACAGCTTGTCATAGCCGAATCACCCTCAACTATATATACCTCTCGTATTGCAGGGTCTTTCGAGCGGCAGGCGACGAACTTCTCTACCTTATTGGCAGAATCCATAGTCCCCGCAAGTTTTTTCTTTATTTCCTTGCTTGTTATCTCCGCCGTCACCTTTGCTCTCATATTTATCAGCACCTGATTGGCGATAATATTAGCGCTTGTCTGATTCTCGGTAAGATATATTTCAAGGTTAGTTTTGATAAATTCCGTCAGCGCCTTTTGAATAAAGCTATTGGTTATAGCCTTCTTCGTCTGGTTTTCATAAGAGGTCTGAGTCGACGCTGAATTTACGATAAGAGTTAGGTTATCTCTCATATCGTCGAAGGAAATTTTAGACTCGTTTTTATTATATTTATTTTGAGCCTTGATATACTTATCAATAGCGTAGGTAAATGCAGTTTTTACCGCCTTGTCCGGAGCGCCTCCGTACTCAAGGAACGAGGAATTATGATAATACTCAGTTTTTCCGCCCTTAGCAAAGCAGAAGGTTATTTCGGCCTTTAACTTATAATCCTTCATATCCTCCCTGTCGCGTCCTTTGGTTTCAAAGCTCCAGGTGACAGGGTCGGTTAAGGTTGTCCCCTCCGTTATCTCAGCAACATAATCAGCAATACCGTTCTCGTAGTAGAACTCCGATTTTTCAAATTTTCCTTTGGTTTTCTCCACCTCAAGATAAAAATGTATGCCTGCGTTTACGAAGGCCTGACGGCGAAGAGTTGATGCCAGAAAATCAGATGATATATCTATTTCCTTAAACACCGCAAGGTCAGGGAGCCAGCGGATTACCGTACCGCGCTTCTTCTCACCCTGCTCTATATCTCTGACACGAAGCTCACCCTTGGGATTGCCCCTTTTAAAGTCCATCTCTGATACGGTTTTTCCGTTATAAGACTTTACCGTCATATATTCACTGGAATATTGAGTTGCGGTAGCACCAAGACCGTTAAGACCGAGAGAAAACTCGTACGCCGCATCTCCGCTGTCATTCTCGTACTTGCCGCCTGCGTAAAGCTCACAAAAAACAAGCTCCCAGTTAAAGCGCTTTTCTTTTTCATTATATCCAAGGGGAACGCCTCGTCCAAAGTCCTCTACCTCAATAGAACAGTCAAGAAATTTTTTAACTATGATTTTCGTTCCGTAACCTTCTCTTGCCTCGTCAACGGAATTTGCAAGTATCTCTATAAAAGAATGCTGGCAACCTATAATGTCATCTGAACCGAAGATAACGGCAGGTCTTTTTCTGACTCTGTCTGCCCCCTTCAGCGACTTGATGCTTTGCTCATTATATTCAGTCTTTCTCGCCGCCACTTATTGTGCCTCCATTCAAGCTAAAAGATTTAATATGTAATCAATACCATATAAGTATAACATAGGAAAAAATCTTTGTCAAGAAACATTACAAGGAAAAATCGGTTTAAGCCACAAAAACCGCCTTTATGGCGGCTTTTGCTTTATGTAAAACTCGATTAAAAATGTTATTCCTCGGTGAATTCAAAATCTCTGCATAGCTTATTTCCGCACAAATATTGGCGGAAAGTATAAGTCTTTTCACCGATTACCACACCCTTAAGCTCAAAAGGCTCTTTGGTATAAGGCTTGAAGCTTATTTCCCCTCCAAAAACGCTGATTCCCGCCCAATACTTCATAAGCAAATCAATATAGCAGGAATGGAAATAATCGTGAGTAACAGAGAAAGGCGTTCCATCTGAATGCCTGTAATGCTCAACTATATCCGGAACTGAAAAATCTCCGAGCATATAGTGAAGGTCTGTGTAATTTTCAAACAAACAAACCCACTTCTCTTTCCGTTTTTTGCTCTTCGAGGCGGTCTCACCGTAGGCATTAATTGCAAGAGTATTCGCAAAAGGCCAAACGGGACCGTTCCAGCAACAGCCGTAAAAATCAGGGCTACCTTCACTGGCATAGGCGGGACCCGTGATAGCATTATCGGGCCAGAACATCGGCGTATGCTTTTCTGCTGTCGTAACGGAGAATTCGCTTCCTAACATATTTTTTTCCAAAAGCTTGTCCAAAGAGGCGGAATATTTTTCCCCTTTTATCAAGCCCCACATAAGCGGAACAAAGGAATCATAGCAAACTGCCTTATCGCACCTCTTACCGCTTTTTACGTCAACGTCAAAGAAAATTCCTTGCTCCTCGTCAAAGAAGCGCTCCTTTATTACGTCAAGCATTTCACGAAGACGGGCGCCAAAAAGCTTTGCATCGTCTTTTTTCGAAAGTTCTTTCGCCATATTTTCAAGCGCATACAGATTTCCTGCTGTAAAGAACAGCTCGTCAAGCCTGTAAAGTTTCCAGCAAACTCCTCCGACCTCACTCTTTCTTTTCTGGTCATATCTATAGTCCCAAGGGGTAGGCGTGTGCTGATAAAAGCTCGGCTGATACTCAGCCCCCGTGAGCCAGCTTCCATCGGTTACGGGAAGCTTCTTACTATCATTAAAGTCAAGCTTTTTGAATGTAAAATCGACAAAAGTTCCGTACCCCGCCTTCAACCATTCCTTATTTCCGCTCACTTCATAATAATGCCACGCCGCAAGTGGAGTATACTGTATGTAGCCTTGATAGCTTCCGCCGCCTCTTAACCAGTTTTCAATATGCTCACAGGCATAGCTTTTATCCCTCAGCCACTTTGTCTCTTCAATCTGCATGGACACAGGAAGTCCTACCGGGCATCCGTACCAGGAACCCGTCGAGCTCTCATAAATTGTTTTTCCTTTTATAAAATGCTCGGGAATAACGTTTTTCGGGGTAAAGGTATTCTTATAAATTAAAAAGCTTCTGTAATAATAGGCTTTGAGAATTTTCTCATTTTCACACTTGAATTCAGGAACGTTTTTCTCAAACCACAAATTAAAGCTTCTTTCATTCTGCTTAAAAATATCAGCGGTTTTTAAAGTTTTGTTGTATTTTTTAGCTGCCATATCCGAACTTTTCGGAGAATAGACTGCGCCATATTTAAAGGTAAATGAATCGAATGGCTCGACCGTCTTTTTAAATCTCAATCCCTCATCACAGCCGATATACATATATCCATTAAGCTCAAAAATTTTCTTTAATGCTCTTGGAACTGTTTTAGCATTTACAGAGAAAATATTGGGCTCGGACATATTGAAGCAAGACTCTATGGCAAACTCGAATTGGGAGGGATTTCTGCTATCGTTAAGAACAGTTACCTCGGATACAAAAACGTCGTCCCTGGTTATACATTTCTTCTCTTTTACCACAACAAGCCCCGAACGTTTGTAATCTCCGAACGGTTTACATCTGTAATAGGTTTCCATATAAGCGGGTGACCAGAAATTTCTGACAGGGCGAAACTCTAACTCTTCCCCGTTCCTGTATATTTTCAAAACACAGGCATCTTTTACATTGGTTTCATGACCAATCCCGAGAGTCCCTGACATACCGAAGTTAGGCTCCTGCCATACGTTCACCGCAGAAAGTCGCGAAGCATTTTCGTAGTCCCAGTACCTTGGATTTTCAGAGGGTGAGTAGGTAAACATATTTTTACCCATCAGCTCACATCTGACACTGTTTTGCAATAACCTGTTTACGTTTATCATAACTGCTCCTTTATAAGGGGGGAAATATGATTTTCTTAATTTTACCATAAATAGTCCTAAAAATCAACAGAACATAGTAAAATATTGCAGTTAAAATTAAAAAGTCAATTGACAAGTCGGATAAAAGTATGTAAAATATTATAAGAAGCAAGAACCAATCTAAAAACAGTGGAAAAAGGAATTCTTATGAAACTTTTAATATGCTCTGATATACACGGAGATTTTGACAGTGCGAGAAAAATTACAGAGGCTTACAAGTCCTCCGGCGCCGAAAAGCTTATAATCCTCGGAGATATACTGTATCATGGTCCAAGAAACGACCTTCCGCCATCATACGCTCCAAAAAAAGTGATAGCTCTTCTTAATGAATTAAAGGAAGAAATCCTTGCGGTAAGGGGTAACTGCGACACGGAGGTTGACCAGATGGTGCTTGAATTTCCCATACTCGCTGATTACGCCTATCTATCCGCTGACGGGCTTAATATAATTCTCACCCACGGTCACAAATACAATACCGCATCACCAATTCCTATGAAGCGAGGCGAAATTCTCATTCACGGTCATACTCACATATTAGCCTGCGAGGAATTTGGAAACGATAATTATTATATAAATCCCGGATCTCCCGCTATCCCAAAAGGCGGAAACGTCGGCAGCTATATGATATATGAAAACCGTACCTTTACCATCCTTGATTTTGATGGAAAAGTATTGCTAAAAAAAGAATTCTGAGAGTTGAAAAGTTTGTTTTTCTTTATCTTTCAGAACCGTACAACACAAAAAAATAGCAACGGCAAGGGCTTATCATACGCCCTTGCCGTATTTCTTTATCACCAAATTGAGAACTCTCCGTCGAGGAGCTTTATCAACGCCTCGGCCAGGAAGAAATCTCCGTACACCAGATGTGTTTCTCTACCGTCGCTGTAAGAAATCATACAGTTTTGAAGTATTCCGTCGGAGGAGTTGTCAAAGACGCAGTCTTCTTCAAGTCTCTTAAGCAGCTTCACCGCAACACAAAGATAGCCCTCGTCACCCAAGATTCGGGAAATTTCGATAAGTGCGCAGGCTGCACAAACCGCAGCCGTATTATCAACGTAACCCGTCTCCTTTGGCTGGCAAAAATCGGTCAGCACTCTGAAATCACTCTTCTCTACCTCTTTTACGAAGTAATCGCAAGCCGCCCGTGACGCTTGTAGATAACGTTTTTCCTTTGTATAACGATAGCTTAATAAGAATCCGTACATAGCCCAAGACTGACCGCGGCTCCAAGCAGAGCCAACCGCATATCCCTGACCAGCCAAGGTTTCTGTAACTCTCTCGGAATTCTCATCGTGAACGCAAATATGAACTACGCTGCCGTCCTCTCTTAAATGCTCCCTGATGCTCATATCCGCTTGCATCATGGCAACGTACTTGAATCTATCGTCAGCAATTTCCTCGGAAGCCCAGTACAGAAGCGGCATATTCATGAGACAATCAATTATCGAATAATTCTTTTCCGCACCATTCCAAGCACTGATAAATTTACCCCTGACGTTTGTTCTCGCTGCAAGATATGAGGCAGCGTAAAAAGCAGTCGCTCTTGATTTTTTATTGCCTGTAATTCTGTATGAGGCAAGGGAGGTTAACCCCCACATAAAGCCCATATCGTGAACGAGCTTTTCGAACTCTCCGAGAGCAGGAAAAAGCAGTTCCTCCTGACGCTCTGCGGTAATCCTGTATTCCTCCTTACCGGTAGCCTTGTACATAAGCCACATCAAGCCACCGAAAAATCCGTTAGTCCACCAGGTAACGTCCTTTTTCACCATATCGTCGTATACACCGTCTAAGGTTTCGTAAGGTATCGTATCTCTGAATTTTATGGCAGACAGGCTGATTTTTTTCTCTAACTTATCGAAGAATTTTTCCGCCCAGATTTTATCATTTAAGCTCAGCATAAAAATCACTCCTTTTTATTGTACTACCATTATACCTTTTTGGAGCGTGCAAGTTCTTTAACTTTCTTGCCTTTAGTTGTATTTTTTGTCGTTTGCATAAAATAGGCGATTAGCCCCGTAAAAATATTGCACTGCCTCCTATACCTTTTATAGGAAACTTTTCAGCCGAAGCGGAATATTCTATCGTAGGAATAATAGAAAAGGAAGAAAGCTATGAAATTTGACACTTATTACAACGGTAAGCATGGCACTCGAAACAGTATAAAAATTCCGCTTACCGACAGAGCCGTATTCTTCGGTGACGGCATATACGACGCCTGCATTGGAAAGAACCGAATGATTTTTATGCTTAAAGAACATGTTGACCGTTTTTTCTCTAACAAAGAAGCCTTGAATATACCACTCAGCTTAACAAAACAGGAGCTTGAAGAAACACTTCGGGAAATGGCGAAAAATACCGATGGAGGCTGTTTTTTTCTGTATTTTCAACTATCCAGATTTTCCGAAAAAAGAGTACACGCCTACCCCGACGAAAAAAGCTCAAATCTTTTGATAACCGTGGATAAAATCGACGAGCCGAACCCCGATAAGCTTATCAAGCTTACGGAATTCGAAGATATCAGGTATGAAATGTGCAACATAAAAACCATAAACCTGCTTCCCGCCGTTCTTGCTTCGAAAAAGGCAGAAATCTGCGGCGCAGACGAATCAGTATTTCACAGAGGCGATACGGTTACCGAATGCGCGCATTCCAACATACACATTATCAAAAACGGAATTCTTTTCACTCACCCGAAGAGCAACCTTATTCTCCCGGGAATAACGAGAGAGCATTTACTCCTCTGCTGCAAAAAACTGAATATAGAATTCCGAGAAGAACCATTTACGCTAAAGCAGCTGGAAGAGGCAGACGAGGTGCTGGTAACAAGCTCCTCAAAGCTGTGCCGCAAAGCAGAAAGTTTTGAGGATATTCACTATGACACTGCAAAACACCGCATGGGTAACGCTTTATGCGAAATGATGTATGAGGACTTTGTTAGGTGGTGCAAATAAAAACTACATTCTGAAAAATCACATTTTTCATTCAAAATATTAAATACGAAAATATTATAATAAAAATCACAAATAGACTTGAAAATATAGTAAAAGTATGTTATAATCTTAACGATGTATGTGCAATTCAATATTATCGGCACAATGCAGAATATTTTAAGGAGGATTATATATATGCTTAAGAAACTTTCGAGCCTTCCTTTTTGCGGCACAGCAAAGCAGGAAGAACAGCTCAAAGCCGTAATCGATGCCAGCAAGCACGATAAGAGTCTTCTGATGGCTGTTATGCAAGAAGCTCAAAACATTTACGGCTACCTTCCACTCGAAGTGCAGAAGATGATCGCCGAAGGTATGGACGTGCCACTGGAAAAGGTTTACGGTGTTTCTACTTTCTACGCACAGTTTTCTCTCACTCCCAAGGGCGAGAATCATATCTCAGTTTGCCTTGGAACTGCCTGCTACGTTAAGGGTGCAGGCGAAATTTACGACAAGCTTCAGGAGCTGCTCGGTATAAAAGGGGACGAATGCACCCCCGACAGAAAGTTCTCTCTTTCAGCTTGCCGTTGCATCGGCGCTTGCGGTCTTGCTCCCGTTCTTACCGTTAACGAAGAGGTTTACGGTCGTCTTGGAGCAAAAGACGTTGAAGGTGTTTTAGAAAAATACAGAGCATAATGAATTTTCAGACCCATATGAGGTCAAATACATAAGGAGGAATTGCATTATATGAAAACGGTTGCAGAATTGAATGCTGCACGAGCTGCCGCTTTAAAAAAGGTCGTTCTTCGTAAAAGCGAGGAAGTTCTCGCAAAAGAAGTTACTTCCGATTACAAGTACACAGTGCTTGTTTGCGGCGGTACAGGCTGTACTTCTTCTCACAGCCCCGAAATAGTTGAAAAGCTGAAAGAAGAAGTTAAAGCACAGGGCATCGAAAAGGATGTCCAGATAATTATGACCGGATGCTTTGGTCTTTGCGCTCTCGGTCCTATTATGATAGTTTATCCCGAGGGATGCTTCTATTCTATGGTTAACATCGATGAAATCCCCACGATAGTTAAGAGCCACCTCGTTGAGGGCAATCCCGTTAAGAAAATGCTTTACGATGAAACTGTTGCCGCTGACGGAACAATCCTTTCCCTTAACGACACTGATTTCTACAAAAAGCAGATAAGAGTTGCTCTTCGTAACTGCGGTGTTATCGACCCCGAGGATATCGACGAGTATTATGCTGTTGACGGTTACGCTGCTCTTGCAAAGGTTCTTACCGAATATACTCCCGATCAGGTTATTCAGACCGTTATCGACTCTGGCCTTCGCGGCAGAGGCGGCGGCGGATTCCCCACCGGTCGTAAATGGGCGCTCTGCGCACCCAACAAGGCTCCTCAGAAATACGTTGTTTGTAATGCAGACGAGGGAGACCCCGGAGCATTCATGGACCGTTCCGTTCTTGAAGGAGATCCCCATTGTCTTATCGAAGCTATGGCTATTGCAGGCTATGCAATCGGCGCAAATCAGGGATACGTTTACGTAAGAGCTGAGTACCCTATCGCAGTTAACAGACTTCAAAAGGCTATCGACGATGCAAGAGCCGCAGGAATCCTCGGCAAAAACATTTTCGGCTCCGGCTTTGATTTCAACCTTGATATCAGACTTGGCGCAGGCGCCTTCGTTTGCGGAGAAGAAACCGCTCTTATGACATCTATTGAGGGTAACAGAGGCGAGCCCCGCCCCCGTCCTCCCTATCCCGCAGTTAAGGGTCTTTTCGGATGCCCCACTGTTGAGAACAACGTTGAAACCTTTGCTAACATTCCTCAGATTATTCTCAGAGGCGCTGATTGGTTTGCTTCTATGGGTACTGAAAAGTCCAAGGGTACAAAGGTATTCGCTCTCGGTGGAAAAATCAAGCATACCGGTCTTGTTGAGATTCCTATGGGTACAACCCTTGACGAGATTATCAACGAGATAGGCGGTGGCATTCCAAACGGAAAGAAATTCAAAGCCGCACAGACAGGAGGTCCCTCCGGCGGATGTATTCCCGCAAACCTTATCGGCACTGAAGTTGACTATGACAACCTGGTTTCCATCGGATGTATGATGGGCTCCGGAGGTCTTATCGTTATGGACGAGGACTCCTGTATGGTTGATATGGCTAAATTCTTCCTTGAGTTTACAGTTGACGAGTCCTGCGGTAAGTGCACACCCTGCCGTGTAGGTACAAAGCGTCTTCTTGAGTTGCTTGACAAAATCACTCAGGGCAACGGAACTCTTGAGGATATTGACAAGCTTGAAGAGCTTTGCAACTACATAAAGGCAAACTCTCTCTGCGGTCTTGGTCAGACAGCCCCCAACCCTGTTCTTGCTACTCTTAAGTTCTTCCGTGAGGAATATATTGCTCACGTTGTGGACAAGGTTTGCCCTGCAGGCGTATGTAAGGGTCTTATCAACTACGTTATTGATGCAGATAAATGTATCGGTTGCGGCAAGTGCGCTAAGCAGTGCCCTGCTGACGCTATCAGCAAAACCGATTACGTTGCTCCTGGTCACAAGCTTCCCTCACTCACTATCGACACTACAAAGTGCGTTAAGTGCGGCGCTTGTATGTCCGGATGTAAGTTCGGCGCAATTTCCAAGAAGTAATGAAAGGAGTACGCTATAATGGAAATGTTAAATGTTAAAGTTAACGGTATTGCTGTAAGCGTACCCAAGGGCTCTACAATTCTTGAAGCAGCCCGCGCAGCAGGAGTAGAAATCCCCACTCTCTGCTATATGAAGGAAAAGAATGAAATAGGCGCTTGTCGTATCTGCGTAGTTGAGGCTACCGGCGCTCGCGGACTTGTTACCGCTTGCGTATATCCCGTTACCGACGGTATGGAGATTCAGACTAACTCCCCCAAGGTAAGGGAGGCAAGAAAGACTACTCTTGAGCTTATCCTTTCCACACACGACAAAAACTGCCTCTCCTGCTCCCGCTCTACAAACTGCGAGCTTCAGAAGCTCTGCCTTGAGTACGGCGTTGATTCAGGCGCTTTCGGCGGTTTCAAGCCTACTTATGAGCTTGATTATTCCACACCTCACCTCATAAGAGATAACAACAAGTGCATACTCTGCCGCAGATGCGTTGCTGTATGCCAGGAGCAGTTCGTTTCGGTTATCGGCGCTAACAACCGCGGTATTGATACCTGCATTGGTCAGCCCTTCAACCTTGAGCTTAACGCTACTCCCTGTATCTCCTGCGGTCAGTGTACTGCTGTATGTCCTACAGGCGCTCTTGTTGAGCGTGACGACACAGATAAGGTTTGGGAAGCTCTTGCAGACCCCACCAAGCACGTTGTTGTTCAGACAGCTCCCTCTATCAGAGCAACTCTCGGCGAATGCTTCGATATGCCTATCGGAACAAACGTTGAAGGCAAGATGGTTGCAGCTCTCCGCCGCCTTGGCTTTGAAAAGGTATTTGATACAAATACCGCTGCTGACTTTACTATTGTTGAAGAGGCTACCGAGCTTCTCGAGAGAGTGAAGTGTGGCGGAACCCTTCCCATGATTACATCCTGCTCTCCCGGATGGGTTAAATTCTGTGAGCTTTACTATCCCGATTTTATAAAGCACCTTTCCTCTTGCAAATCTCCTCAGCAGATGGGCGGCGCTCTTATCAAGACCTACTGGGCTGATAAGATGGGTATTGACCCCAAGGATATCTTCGTTGTATCCATTATGCCCTGTACCGCTAAGAAATTTGAGGTAGGAAGAGACGATATGTCTGCTGCCGGCAACGGTATCGCTGACGTTGACGTTGCTCTTACCACTCGTGAGCTTGCAAGAATGATTGGCCGTGCGGGAATCAAGTTCACCGCTCTTCCCGATGAGGAGTTTGACAATCCTCTTGGACTTGACACAGGTGCTGCAGTTATCTTCGGTGCAACAGGTGGCGTTATGGAAGCGGCTCTCAGAACTGCTAACGACGTTCTCACCGGCAAGGACAACAAAGAGCTTGTATTCAGCGAGGTTCGCGGTACTGCAGGTCTTAAGGAAGCTACCTACAACATTGCAGGTATGGAAATCAAGGTTGCGGTTGCATCAGGAGCTGCTAATGCTAAGATTGTTATGGACAAGATTGCAAGCGGCGAGGCTGATTGGACCTTCGTTGAAATCATGGGATGCCCCGGCGGTTGTGTAAACGGCGGCGGTCAGCCTATCCAGCCTCAGCACGTTCGTGATACTGTTGACCTTAAGGCTGTAAGAGCTAAGGCTCTCTACGACCAGGATGAAGCTATGGAAATGAGAAAATCTCATCTCAACCCCGTTATCAAGGAAGTTTACGATAACTACTTTGGCGGATCTTACGGCTGCGAGAAGGCTCACCATACTCTTCATACCTCTTACGTAGGAAGAGAAAAGTTCAAGTTCTAATACAATATACTACGAAAAAGGCTGCCACGATTCTGCGTGGCAGCCTTTTGATTTATAAAAGATTTCTTTATTTTAGAATTTCTAAAATTATTTGTTTTTACCGTTCCGCTATAGATTCTATCCGATTATCAGCCGTTAAAAAACGTTTTTAAAATCAGCCGAATATTATCTCAATTTTGACCGTCTCATCTTCTATATCGCACAGTTCAAAATCAACGTATTCAGAGGATGCAATATTTGCTATTTCAAATTTTGCTTCCGCGCCGTTTACAAGGAGCTTTTTACAGGTCCTCTCCTTAGGAAGAAGTATATGCGCCTTAATTTTTTTGGCAGGCGAGATTACGTCATATCTCATACCAACCTCCTCTGAAATATAACGCACGTCTACCATAGCTCCGGAGGTTTCATAGCCTGTTACGTACCGCAATTCCTTATAATACGTAACAGGAAATCTTGGTGAAAATTCAATATAATCGTAATTAACACCTCTGTCGCATATTCCTGCCAAGCCCTCGTCAACAGCATTAAGCAGAGATGCAGCTCCCCAGGCACTTGGGCCGCGCTCAGGCTGAGGCGCTGAATTGGGATAGTAAAGGAAATAAACCGTTCCGTCACGCTCCACGAGCTTCATAAATCTCTCGATAATGCTCCAGCCGTATTCCTCGTATCCCGAATCGAATGCCGCACGTGCAAGCTCTCCGGCTGTGAAAGGGGAGATAGCGCCGTTTACGTACTCACCCGGCAGATAACCGAGAAAATTATCGTATGGTGGGTCTATGGTAAACCATTCGGAAAAATATCTGCCATCTTTTCCCCGGCTTATATAAGTTTCGATAATTTTTCTCGACTGATCAAGATCTGTTACCCCTCTGTTTATATCGTAGGGATTGGAAAGAGAGAGCCTTTCAGCCTCTGCGCCGTCTGCTCCGCTGTGTCCAATATGATATTGGTGAACGAAGAAGTTCCCATTCCAAAGGTGCTTAATCATCTGCGCCTTTAATTTTTCAGCACGCTCTTCCCAAGTGAGGGCGCACTCTTCCCTTCCCAAACGGCGGTTAAACCAGGCAAGGGTATTCATGGCGGCGAACACACCGGAATTATCTCCGTGCATAACCGACATTGGAGTGCTTTTCTCAATTCGCCTGTTGTGAGATGCCTTTGTATTATTTCCTCTCTCGTAAGCAAAATCCCAGGTATCAATGGTGAACGGGCGCTTCACAAGTCCAAGCTCATAGTCCCACCTTTTTTCGTCGCTACACATATAATTAATTCCCGCTTCAAGCTTCGGCAAAGCCCACGTCAGCCACTCGTCGTCACCGGTGGTGCGATATAAATACAAAGCTCCCTCAACAACGAGATATTCAATATCCGCCTCAAGCTCCAGTCTGACCAAGGTCAGATTATCCTCAGGATACATTTTATAGCAGTCCTCGTCTACCATTTTCCAGTGGTAATCGTCATACTGCTTTATAAGCTCGAAGAACTGACCGTCTTCCCTTTGATTTTCTAATATAAAATTAAGGAAGGAGGCAATATCACGCTCAAAATGCCTCGCCCCCTTGACAATATGTACGTTGTCCCTTATCCAGTTTTTATTGCAAACTAAAAATTTACCGTCAATAAAAACCAAAGTACGCTCACTGAAGATATTATTGCGCAAAGTTCTCAAAAACTCTCCGAGAAAATAATCGTCCGTTGTCATAACGGAGGGAAATCCAAGCTCTCTGTTATTGTAGGTTCCGTTATTTTTCCCGTCGGCATTAAGCGACGGAAGCTTGTGCTTAAATTCAATCATTTTTAAATCTCCAAAAAGCCTCGTTAAAAACAAAACTCAAATTATTTTAAGATTATCTCTTGTATCTTTCCGACTCAAGGAAATAGGTAGCCTCACTGTCTGCAACGGAAAGCGCAAAGGCAAGCGGAAACATCTCAAAAGCAGCAGAAACGTTTCTCGGGTCTTCTCTTTCACTTGAATAACCCATATGATAGCGAATAGCAAACGCCTCTTCACGGGTGAGCTTCATATATCCGCTAATTATGTATACGCTTTTTTCTCCATGACCGTAAGGAAGCTGGTCATCATACTCAAATGTATCCACTCTCTTCCAAGCTCCGCTCTCGTCCTTTACGTTGCGGAAGCCTTTTTTATAAACGCCAACCTTGCAAAGGTCGTGAAGCAAAGATACTATCGCAATGCTTTCAGCAGAATACTCAAAGCCATATTCCGCCTTAACTCTTTCGGTGGAAAGATATCCCACGAGGCAGTCGTAAACGTTGAGGGAATGGTCAACTAATCCACCCTCGTATGAGGAATGAAATCTTGCGCTGGCAGGAGCGGCAAAGAAATCGGATTTTTCAAGATAATCAAGAAGCTTATCTGCACCTTCTCTTTTTATATTGCTTTTATATATTTCAATAAATCTCTCTTTATTCGTCATTTTAAAATCTCCTCACTTTAAAACATTATGCCTTTTAAGGTAATCAACGCTTTTTCGAAGCCCGTCTATGGTTTTCACCTCAATAAGACAGGTTGCGTCTTCGGTGAGCATAGATAGCTTTTTCAAAACATCAATATCTCCGTCACCAAGGGCAAGATGCGGCTTTTTGCCCTTGCAATCATGCAAATGCATATGTATAACCGACTCTCCGTATTTTTCAAATACGTGAGTATCCTTATAATCAAGGCACATTTCGTGACCTGTGTCAAGCGTTAATCCAAAGCTTCTGGATTTCAGAAAATCGGGAAGCATAGTTAATTGAGATGTGGAAAAGGGGTTCGAATCTACGTTTTCGATAGCAACCTTGGTAATACTACCACGAAGCTCGGAGTCACACATATCAATAAATTCAACAACCCTTCTGCGATACTCCTCAAAATAAACGTCTGTTAAGAGAATAACACGCTCGGGCAGAGTTACGTAAATTCCCTTCTGCAAATGAAGATTTACGACAGGTGCAGATATTGCCTTCGCTACCTTCAAGGTGTCACGAAAAACATCAAAATAGCACTCTGATACCTTGCAGTTAAAATCGAAGGGGTTCAACGCCTCGTCTGCATGGATTGTATAAAAAATGCCGTATTCCTCTGCTATTTCCCGAAGCTCTTCTATGTTAAGCCTACCTGCGGTATAATCGGGAAAGCTCATATTTATTTCAACAAAATCAAGCCCAAGCTCTCCCGCAAGCTCGGCGCACTCTCTTATGCTTTTACATTCAACCAGCGTCGGTAAACCGAATTTCATATATATCTCCCTGTCACTGTTTTTACATATAAATTATACATTAAAGCTCCTAAAAAAGCAACTGATAATTATCATTTTTTTAAGATTTTGAGTTACTGCTCTTTTTAACACTTTATAAATATATACTTAATTTTTTATAAAACAAAAAATGATATAATTACTACGTAAAAATAAAATCTTATACTTACGAGGAACAATATGCTTAATACTAAAGCTTCATTTCTTATCTTTTTAAAGCAGAGATTAAAGAGCACTGCATTCGCTGCCGTGATTTTTACATACCTTGCCTTCTGCATTACGACACTGACTGTACAGATATTTAATTTTTCCGAGAAGGGCATCGGTATGTGCTGCGCGTATATGACATTCGTCCCCTTAATTCTTATAGCCGAATACCTGCTTAACATCAGATGCGGTGCGCTTTTCACAGCGGCTTTGCTATTTATCCCCGCAGGTAGCATAATGGGCAATCTTTTCAACGTTTATACGACAGTTCCCTTTTTTGATACGGTGCTTCACGGAACGTCGGGCGTGATTTTCGCTGGTCTTGGCTTCACGGTAGCGGAAAAGTTTTTCGGTAATGGGAGAAAAGATTTGAAAGGATTTTTCGGCTGTCTTGTTTTTGCTATATCCTTCAGCCTCGCTATCGCAGTTTTATGGGAAATATTCGAATATACGGCTACAGCTATATTCGGTCTCGATTTGATGGCTGACAGCTATATTTCAGGCATCGCATCATACCTCTTGTCGGGAACCCACAGCGAAGCAGTCGAATTGAACGGAATCACTCAAACTATAATTTATTACGGGGAAGGCAGCACCTACGTAATCAACGGATATCTTGACATAGGACTGATAGATACTCTGACCGATATGATTATATGCACCGTGGGAGCTGTATTCTTCTGTATTCTATCCTTTGTAGGCTACATTAAATTCCCGAAAATAAACGACACCCTTATTCCTAAATGCTGTGTGACGAAGGAAGGGTGCGAATGCGGCGAAAATTCCGCCAATGCCGATATATGAAAATGATATAACTTTTTTGCATTTATATATACTTTTATTGAATTTTCTTCTTGTTTATGTTAAAATATAAGTGTAGGTTAAAAATCTAAAAATTTGTGATTTTAATATAAACAGGAGCTATTTTATGTCTTTTGAGAAATGGATAAAAGAAAACACAAGTGGCCTGACAGGAAAAAACGTTGCTATAACCGGAAGCACGGGCGGTCTTGGAAATGAAATATGCCGCCTCCTCGCCTCCCTTGGCGCATCTTTAATACTCGTTGACAGAAATCCCGCCCGCTCCGAAAAATTTAAATTGGAGCTTGAAACACGGTATAACGTAAGCGTTAAGTGTATTCCCGCTGATTTAGAGGATATAAATTCGGTGAAGGCGGCGGCTGCGGCTCTTCTTTCAGAAAATATCGACGTCTTTATTCACAATGCAGGCGCTTACAGTATCCCAAGGCATAAATGTGAAAGCGGGTACGATAACGTATTCCAGATAAATTTCCTATCTCCATATTACATTATAAGAACTATTTTACCCGAGCTGAGAAAAAGGGGCGGACGTGTCGTTGCAGTGAGCAGTATTGCTCATAACTATTCGAAAATTGACGTAAACGACGTTGACTTTGCAACACGCCGTGCGGCTTCAAAGGTTTATGGCAACGCTAAAAGGTTTCTTACCTACTCTCTGTTTAAGCTATTCAAAGGCGAAGAAGAGGCTACCCTCGCCATAACTCACCCCGGAATCAGCTTTACAGGAATTACCGCCCACTATCCAAAGCTGATATTCGCCCTTATTAAATACCCTATGAAAATTATTTTTATGAAGCCAAAGAAGGCGGCTTTATCTGTCGTGAAGGGCGTTTTTGAAAAAACCGAAGCTTATGAATGGATTGGACCTCGCCTGTTTGACGTTTGGGGTTTGCCGAAAAAGAAGCCTCTTAAAACCGCTAAGGAAGCGGAAATTACAAAAATTGCAGAAATTGCGGAGAATATTTATCGGGAAATATCCGAAAATTAAATCTTAAATCTAAGAAATTAGTTGCGTGAGCTATCTCCGATACATATAAATTTTACCCTCGTACAGAGAAAAAGGAGAATTTTATGAAATTTGATTTTACCTTTTATAACCCTACAAAAATCTATTTTGGCAAAGAATCTATGAATAGCCTTGAAGGCGAGCTTCTGAATTACGGAAAAAACGTGCTTTTCGTTTACGGAAAGTCGGCTATCAAGAAAACGGGAATTTACGATAGCGTAATCAAAGCCTTGAAAAACACGTCAAAGACCGTTACGGAGCTTCAGGGAATTAAACCTAACCCCACCTATAAGCAGGTTTTAGAGGGAGCAAGGCTTGTTCGTGAAAATAAAATTGACCTGATACTTGCAGTTGGCGGCGGCTCTGTTATAGATTGCGCAAAGGCGATTTCCGTATCAGCTTTTTGCGACGGTGACCCCTGGAAAAAATACTGGATTGATTTTGAGCCGCTGAGCAATAAAACAGTCCCCGTTGGTGCAATCCTCACAATGACGGGAACCGCCTCTGAAATGAACGGAGGCTCGGTTATAACAAACGAAGAAGAAATGATTAAGGAAGGGCGTGTTTTCCCTGCCGAGGTCAACCCGAAATTCTCAATTCTTAATCCCGAATTTACCTATACAGTTCCAAAAATGCAAATGGTAAGCGGAATTTTCGACATTATCTCACACCTGTTAGAGCAATATTTTTCAGGTGAGGACGATAATACCACCGACTATATAATAGAAGGCGTACTCAAATCCGTAATTCACAGCTCAAAAATTGCCATAAACAACCCCGAGGACTACGAAGCGCGCAGTAATATTATGTGGGCTTCTACGGTAGCTCTTAACAGAATTTGCGGAGTTTCCAAGGAGCAGGACTGGCAGGTCCACGGAATTGAGCATCAGATAGGCGCATACACCGACTGCCCTCACGGCATAGGTTTAGCAATAGTTTCTATCCCCTATTACAGATATATCTATAAATACGGCTTGGATAAATTCGTGCGATTTGCAAAAAACGTCTGGGAGATTGACTGCTCAGGTAAGGGACGAGAAGAAGCCGCCGAAGCAGGCATCAACGCCCTCGCCGATTTTATAAAAGAGCTTGGAATTCCCACCACACTCCGTGAAATAGGCGCAACCCAGGATATGCTGCCAAAAATTGCATATTCAATTTCCCCCGAGGGTGGTTATAAAACTCTTACCCACGAGGAAATCCTTGAAATACTGAAAAGCTGCTATTAACAAATAAAACTTTAATAAAAACCTTCACTTGTACAAAAAAGCGCTTACGATACTGCACTGAGCATCGTAAGCGCTTAGTTTCATTTAAAGGCTAACTCTCTTGACTTTTGCCAAGGGGTTCACCTCGTCTTGAAAATTTAATTATTCAGATACTACGGTAAGAAGAGTACCCCAATCGCTGCCGTAGTGGAATCCAACATCGGGTGTATCACCATCGCTGTCTTCATAGCTTGCTGCAGTATAAGTAATCCTATGAACCTTGTTGTTGGTTACATCCTTGATAAAAATGTAATAGTATTCGTCACAAGAATATTTATTGCTCCAAGCCGCACCCAATACAACCGCTTCAACCTCAACACCATCAACAGTCATCTTAACTGTCATATCAGTAAGATTATCCTCTGCGTCAACAGTTGAACCGAATTCAAAACCATAAACAGTGGTAACACCACTCTTTGTCTGTGAAACTGTCCACTTTCCATCAAGTTCTGTTACCTGAGGAATAATAATGCCCGGTACTAAGATCTTACCGCTGTTTGCTGTCATTACCTCGTCGAAATTAAACTCGGTGGTGAAAGAAGCACTTATGTACCATTTTCCTGTATAAATAGAGCCGATGGGCATAATTTCCTCAGCAATAGCCTTGAGCTGATCAGCTGTTAAGGAATCAGCCTCAACGCCAAATTTATTCTTTGTAATAATCTGAGCCATGGTCTTACCATACTCACCCTCATACCTTATGAAATTGGTGCTGTATCCTGGAACTCTTATGCCAATATATCCCATCGTTGCACCCTTATACTTTGCGGTAAGGGTGATATCGCCTGTAATAGGAGTTGTGAAATCGAACTCTTCTCCATCAGCTGTGTACCAGCCCAAGAATGTGTAATTATCCTTTGTGGGAGTACCGGGGTTTGTTGCTGTGCCATTGCCCTTAACACTCTGAGGTGTTGCTGCAGCAAGTGTGCCGCCATCGGTGTCAAAGGTTACTGTGAAATTCTTAACTTTAGTGAAAGTTGCACTTCCACACTTAAGTGTTCCATTTCCGTTATCTATAAACGTAAGAGAAGATGCAGTCTTTTCGGGGCGAGTGTAGTTGATAATAAGCTTATATGCGTCATCATCTTCGGACCACTGTACCTTAATCCAGTTAACAGTGGGTTCTTCTGCTGCAGCACCTTCGGGGGTGAGAGTTATAGCAGCACTCTTCGCAACAGCGTCAATATTAACTACCCAAGCGCCTGTGGAATTTGTGCCTTCCCATTCGCCTGCAAAAATATCAAGCTGCTGGATAAGTCCGGGGTAGCACTTCTTATTGTCGGACGTTACAGCCTTGGTAACAACGTCGTTAACAACGCTACCGGTTGCGGAGGAATACCAAATTCCATTGAACGTTGCGCCTACAGTTGTAACTGCCTCAGCTGCAGAAGGAACCTCACTTGCGGGAACTGTTTCACCGTGATTTACGCTAACAGTTTTTATAATTTCACCCTTATCGTTGTAGAAGGTAACGGTATAAACCTTTATAGCCCACTGAGCAACGAGTGTTATATCACCTGTTATAGGAGTTGTAAAATCGAAATCTACACCATTAAGCTTATAACCAAGGAGATTATGACCGGTCCAAGACCTATTAACCGACTTTACTGTTTCACCGTGCTCAACGGTTTTATTTTCGTCTGCATCACCCTTCTCGCCAAAGTTGAAGGTTACTGTGTAGTTCTTCTTAAGAACAAGGTTGGTTTCCATAAGGCCGGCGGTAGATGTAAGGATACCCTTGTCGTCGGAAATAGTAAATGCCAAATCCTTGTTTGTTACGGATGCTGCATCGGCGTTAATAGTAAGAACACCGTTTGCAACGGAAACAGAGTTAACGGTTACGGTAACGTCGGTATATCCGTTGTAATAGGTTGCTGTGATGCCTGTTGCTGTGATTACAACCTCGTAATCATAGGTTGCGCTATAGCCTGCGCTCTCTTCACCCGTATAAGTACCTGCGAGTGTGGAAAGGTCAAGAGTCCACTCTGCAACGAGAGTGATGGGACCTGTTACAGTAGCGGTGAAATCATAAGCCTCACCGTTAAGAGTCCAACCTGCGAAGGTGTAGTAATCCTTTGCAGGAGCTGTGGGTGCTTCTACTACTCCGCCGTAAGCAACGTAATCGTTTTCTATTGTACCGGCACCGTTTGTATCAAAGGCTACTGTATAGGTTTCAACAGTCCAGGATGCCTTGATTGTAATATTAGAGGTTACAGCAGCTTCAAAATCGTAAGCTTCTGTTCCAATATACCAGCCTGCGAAGGTGTGTCCTGCCTTTACAGGATCAGTAGCGGGAGCCGCTACCTTATCACCGTGATTTACTGTTGCGGTGGTGTTAGCAGTTCCGTTGTCAGCATCGAAGGTTACTGTGTATGTATTGATTGTCCACTGAGCCTTAAGTGTTACGTCTGCGGTAACAGCTGCTTCGAAATCATACTCCTCTGTGCCAACGAACCAACCAGCGAAGGTATAACCAACCTTTGTGGGAGCGGTAGGCTCTGTTGCCTTCTCACCATCAGCTACGGTCTGCGCATCTACTGCGCTGCCGCCGTCAGCATCAAATGTTACGGTATAGTTAACTGTAGACTCGCCGTCCTCAGTCCATTTTGCCTTCAAGGTTACGTCTGCGGTAACAGCCGCCTCGAAGTCATATTCGTCCTCACCAACAAACCAACCAGCGAAGGTATAACCTGCTTTGGTAGGATCTGCGGGCTTTTCTGCCTTGGCTCCGCTCTCGACGGTCTGCGCTGCAACCGAGCTTCCGCCATCGGAGTCAAATGTTACAGTATAGCTATCACCACAGCCGGTGAATGCCAACAGAGCTACTGCAACCAAAAGAATTGCTACAAGAATCTTTTTCATAGCTTTATCCTCTCATAAAATAAATTTATTTTAATTAGTGAATTTATAAGCAAAACACTATATAAAATACTTAGATACTAATTATTATACAGACGGTGTCAGTATTTGTCAAGCATTTCTTTCAAAAATGTTCATTTTTTAACCATTTTTTATCCGTTTATGACATAAATACTGCCACCAGACTTCTTTTTTATGCATTTATGCGCATAATTATGCTAAAAGTTCGCCACATTTTGCTACGTAGGCATCATAAATACTCTTAAGAGGCGAGAATGACGCTTCGTCCTCGTCGGAAAGCTGCTCGTACATCGCAGTTAACTGTGAAAGAAGACCGCTTATGCTCTCAAGCGTTACGTCGCTTCCCGAAACCTCATAGGTATATAACCCGGTTTCAAGCTCGAAGAGCTTAGCTGCCACTGCCGCCGCATTTTCGGTGAATGCCTCGGATATAAATGCGCTGAGCGCCTCGCTGTACAAGCTCTCTCCACCCTCAAGGGTTATAAAGAAGGCTTTGGTTTTTGAATCAAGAGCAGCGAAGGCATTAAGTACGCCTATCGTCTTATCCTTATCAAATACAGGCGTATCCCCTTCCACTTTATTCATAAAGGCGTCAATCATATCATAGTAAATCACGAGGAACTTATCAACGCCACGCTCAAAATATGTATCGTAAATGTAGATATTTGAGCTGCCGAAGCGAATTAGAATATCTATATAGGTGCTGCGGTAGGTATCTAACGCAAATTCGCAGGACCAGTATACGTCCTCGCCGTCCCCGTCGGTATATGCCTTGAACAAAGGCTCGTTATAATACGCAGAACAGATGCTCGGGGGAGCATTTTTGATTATATTGTTACTAATTGCAAGTGCCTTTTCAAATGAGGCAAGGAAATAGTTATAGTTACTGCTGGTATAATAGGCAGTCTGAACGTTAAGCAAAGCACCCTTCAGCTCCTCGAAGCACTCTTCCCACTGACCGAGGTCTGTGGTTTTATTTATGCCTTCCATCAAGCTAACGTATTTATTGTAAGCGCCGAGAAGGTAGTATTCAAAGTTTGCTTTATCTTCCCCTGTCAGCTGCTCTTTCGCTCCTGCGACCTTTTCCATTCTTGCGGTAAAGTCCTCTTCCCACTCGGGATAATTGAAGCGGTTTGCATAAATCTCAATGGCAAGAATAAGGTCAACGTAAACGTCCGCCTTCCCCTCGGAGAACTTGCTCTTCATAAAGTCGTTTATTGCCAGATTAAAGAAGCTTGCATAATAAGCATATTCGTCGCTCTCGTCAAAGGAAAGATTCGGGTATCCAAGTTTATACATCAAATTAAGAATTGATATAAAATTATACTGCTGTGAGGGAGAGAGAGCAACGAATTTGTCGAACAAGCCCTTTACGCCATTACCGTATTCAGCAGTTTCTTCAAAACCGCTGATTTCTATACAATTGTTAAGGAAGGTTACGTAGTCCTTCATAATGGCTCCGTAGCACTCAACCTCAAGGAGTCCGTCAGCCAGGTCGAATATGCCCGAGCGCACGTATGCAATCATATCCTCAAAGCTAACCTTCACAGATGCGTCCATTCCAAAAAGAATATTTCCGGGAGCATTCAGATACAGATAGTTTTCACCCGTTCCCTCTTCGGCAAGAATAAGCTTGGAAAAGTCCTCCG
>CAJGCM010000013.1 GCA_904501765.1 uncultured Clostridia bacterium
ATCGGTCAGTTTGATAGAGTTCAGCGATATTATAAGATTCACGATATTGCTGCTAAGATCGTGGTGGAACAGCAGTGCTTTACTCTCAAAGACTTAGTCGTTACCGGGAGAGACATAATGTGGCATTGCGACATTCAGAGCGGTCCTTTGGTCGGCGAAGTGTTAAACCATCTTCTTGATGCGGTTTTAGACGAAATCGTTGATAACAATGCCTATGAGTTGATCAAGGAGGCCAAGAGATACTTAAAGGGGAGGTAACCGAATGAAAAACTTAAAAATCTTCACTCAAAACATTGAGCAGGAGGCTCTTGATCAGATCAACACTCTGATGGAGCAGCCTGCTTTTTCTGATTGCAAAGTGCGTATCATGCCTGACGTACACGCAGGAGCGGGTTGTGTTATCGGCTTCACTGCGGACCTGGGCGATAAGGTCATTCCCAATATCGTCGGCGTGGATATCGGCTGCGGCATGCTGACTGTGGGACTCGGCAAGATCGATATTGACTATGGCGAATTGGATGCCGCGATTCGTAAGTACGTTCCTTGTGGTCGAGAGGTTCATGAGGGTCGACTTGTTAAGTTCCGTAGAATCCAAGATCTTCACTGTTACCGTGAACTGAAAGACACCAAACGGTTTGAGAGAAGCATTGGTACTCTTGGTGGAGGTAATCACTTCATCGAAATCGACGAGGGTACGGACGGTACTAAGTATCTTGTCGTTCACTCTGGTAGCCGTAATCTCGGTAAGCAGGTAGCTGACTATTATCAGAACCTTGCGGTGGAGCTCATGCAGGGTAAGGACGAGCTGTTCGCCAAACAGGAGCAACTGATCGCCGATTATAAGGCTCAGGGTCGAAGAAATGAGATCGAGGCTGCTATTAAAGAACTGCGTCGTGGCTTCGAGGCTAAACAGCTTGATATTCCGAAGGAGCTTTGTTATCTGACTGGTAATTATCGTGATGACTATCTGCATGATATGGCTATTTGTCAGGAATTCGCACACTCCAATAGAGAATGGATTGCTCAGTTAATTCTTGATGCAATGCACTGGCACGCATTCGATAATTTCTCTACTATCCACAACTACATAGAATTCGATACTAACATGGTCCGTAAGGGAGCTATCTCAGCTAAGAAAGGTGAAAAGCTGCTTATCCCCATCAATATGCGCGACGGATGCATTGTCGGTGTAGGCAAGGGCAACGACGACTGGAATCAGTCTGCTCCTCATGGCGCCGGTCGTATCATGAGTCGGCATAAGGCCCGAGAAGTTGTGTCTCTGGATGCTTTCCGGGAGTCTATGGATGGGATATTTACGACTTCCGTAAGCGCCGATACGGTTGATGAGGCTCCCATGGTGTACAAGCCTATGGACGAGATTATTGAGAACATCAAGGACACCGTTGATATTTTGGAGATTATTAAACCCGTGTACAACTTCAAGGCTAGTGAGGGGTGAGTAAAAAATGGTTGGTAAGACTACGAAATACGAACAAATACGGGCCAAACGTTTCGCCAGAAGGGATACTGAGCGACGGGAGTTGGTCCGTCGTCTTTCGAATCGAGACCCCATTGTACGATATGTACGAACCCTGGGCGCACGCTTTAACTAATCTCATACACGAGCTTACACTGATTGAACGAGATACAATT
The DNA here is from genome assembly GCA_904501765.1 of uncultured Clostridia bacterium. Taxonomy (GTDB): domain Bacteria; phylum Bacillota; class Clostridia; order Oscillospirales; family CAG-272; genus UBA1740. The sequence goes on from CAJGCM010000013.1 coordinate 1,654, forward strand.
CGTGTATATTTAAACGATCATAATGAGGGGTAATCACGAAAGGAGAACTAAATGAAAATCATTGAACCTAGCGTAGAAATTATGCGAACTGGTCTGGAGACAGAGTTCTGTACTCCCGAGCAGTTTATCGAGAAAGTAGGTAGAACCTGCTACAAGTCCGAGGACAAGATTACGGACGACTCCGCTGCAAAGTTCGTAAGCAATCTGATCAAGCGTGGTCACGAGGCTATGATCGAGCATTGGAGTCTTATTTTCAAGGCCGACGAAGACCATTACAAGCAATTCCTGTATAACTGGGAGACTCTGCTCCACAGTGACGTGTTACCTGCTAACGGCGGCGAGACACTCAGACCTTATCTGCGATTCACCGACCATACGGACGAGAGCGGTGAAACACGCTGTATCATCTCAGGTAACATGCGAGCCTGGAGAGACTATGCTAAGGCTTGTGCTACTGCATTCGGTTTCTTACCCCGCTATCTCCATGGCGTTATCCGCTGTTATCCTCTCTTCTTCCCCGAGTATCAGGATTATGTGCCTGTAAACCTCATCGACGACATCCTCATCCCTATTTCCGTAAGCGAGTTGACGCCCTCCGAGCGATGGATTCATCAGAACGTTACTATGAAATTCGTCTGCGATCGCGGCGTCTCTCATGAGGTTGTTCGTCATAGAGTCGCTAGCTTTGCTCAGGAGAGTACTAGATATTGTAATTACGGTCTGGAGAAGTTTGGCGGCGAGATTACTGTCGTGCGGCCTAGCCGGTGTAGTCCTGGTTACGATATGTACGATGACTGGAAGGCCGGTTGTTACAATTGCGAGGGTGCGTATTTCACTATGCTTGCTAATGGCGCCACTCCTCAGCAGGCGCGGTCTGTTCTCCCCAATAGTACTAAAACGGAGATCATCGTAACTACAAATCTGTCTGGTTGGGATCACTTCTTCGGGCTTCGCTGTGATCCTGCTGCGCATCCTGATATGCAGGAAATCGCTAACCTGGCTAGGGATCTTTATATTCAGGAGCTCGGATGAAGTGGATTATCTCCCGAGGTGGAAAAATTCTGTGTGTAACTTCAGTCCCATATCCTGCGGCTATTCTTAGGGATATGCGGGCTGCTGATTATAAAATCACTACTAAGAATTAAGGAGAAAAAGTATGAAAAAGTTTATTTGTTTGATGCTGGTAGTCGTGGCTATGCTGGTGATGTTCGCAGGGTGTGAGTTTGAAGATGGTACCTATGTCGACACCGTTAATACTCAGAAGACTGCGGCTGACCTTCAAAAGAATCAGCCCACACCTACTGATATCGAATATTCTCTCGAACGCTACAACCTGATTCGTAGAGCGTACTGGGTAAACGGTCAGCGTGAGAAGGCTAATGCCCTGCCCTGCGAGATTCAGAAACCTCTGGGTTATATTGTTCTGTTCAGCGGTAATACTATCGTTGGTAATTTCGTAGTCGATGGTAAGGTATCTAGTCTGAATAGCTTTCTAACTCCCGATAGCGAAGAATATGCGTCTTCTTACAGCGAATGGCTTGCCGATGTCGACGGTAGCTATGGCGAGAATGATAACGGTATTTTCTTCTTTGATACTCGAGGTAATTATATTGAATGGACCGGCACCTATTTATATACAGACATTCCTATGGAGATTACCGATCCTGTTGTTAAATTCGACGTAGTATATGACTAAAGAAAATTTGACCGGACGGACGTTCGGAAGACTTACTGTTTTGAAAGAGGCCGACGAGAGATCTAAGAATGGTTATGTTCAATGGGTCTGTCAGTGTAGTTGTCGAGATAAAACCGTCGTTATAATCCCATCCTACAGATTAAGATCCGGTCACACTAGATCATGCGGATGTCTGCAGAGAGATACTGTGGCCAACGGAAATATATGTCGCGAGAAGTATCCCGTAACCGAAAGAAGCACCAGACTTTATAGAATCTGGAGAGGTATCCTTGCAAGAACATCGTATGATAGTCAGACATGTTATAAAAATTATGGCGGTAGAGGGATAACCATGTGTGATGAATGGCGGGACAACTTTATATCTTTCAGAAATTGGGCCTTGTCCAATGGATATGCCGATGATCTGAGTATAGATAGACTAGATAACGATGGCGATTATACCCCAAGTAATTGTAAATGGTCTACCCGAAAAGAACAGAATAATAATCAGAGATCAAATTTGGTATTATCTTTCGACGGAAAAACTCACACGGCGTCTCAATGGGCCGAGTTGATGGGTATTACCAAATCCTGTATCTATAAACGAATTCGACGGGGGTATAGTGTCGAAGCCATTCTAAAGGAATTTATTGAAAGGACAAAGGTAACATGAAATACGTAGGTATCATTCTGGCGATCTTATTTGTTGTCGCCATTATTTATTTCTCTGCGGTCCCCGCTGGTGTTGCTACCTGGAATAATTGGTGGCATGGTGTTCAGAAGGCGGATGACGCAACTAACTACGAGACTCTTAAAAAGGTCGAGGATACATGTCGATCCATGATCACTTCTTATGAGAGCGATAAACTCACATACGAGCAATATAAGAGCTCAGACAATACCGAGATGCAAGGTTGGGCAGCGCAGGCTAAGATGCGAGCCAACAAGACCGCTATGGAGTACAACAATTATATTCTGAAGAACACATATGTTTGGAAAGGTAACGTCCCTGCGGATATTTATATGACCCTGGACGTAATCGAATAAAAAACTATATTTCATCAAAGAAAGGGAACAAAAACTATGGTAAAGACTTACGACAAGAAGAAGGACATCAACAAGCAGCTGTCCAAGAACTTCAAGTTGAACGAGTTTGACTGCAAGTGCAACCGCTGCAACAAGGTTCTGCTGGACACCAAGCTGGTCGAACTGCTGCAGAAGATCCGTGATCACTTCGGTGCATCCGTCAACGTCAACAGCGGCTACCGGTGTAAGACCCACAATAAGGAAGTCGGCGGCTCTACCTCTTCTCACCACATGAAGGGTACCGCTGCTGATATTCGAGTGGAGGGCGTGGAACCTCGTGAGGTTGCTAAGTATGCTGAGAGTATCGGCATCAAGCGTATCGGTCTGTATGAGGGCGATGCGGAGGGCAATTTTGTGCATATCGGCTCTGGCAGCACTAAGAAGTTCTGGCTGGGTAAGGCTCAGAAGAAGGTCGACACTTTCGGTGGTGTGATCAAGAAGGTTACCCTGGAGCTGCCCGTGTTGGAGAAGGGTGTTAAGGTTGGTGCGGTGTTTGCCCTGCAGGATCTGTTGAAGGGGCATAAGTATGACATCGAGTCCAACGGCTCTTTTGGCAGTGACACCTACGAGACTCTTAAGAAGTTTCAGCATGAACACGATCTGGCGACTGATGGCAAGTGTGGCAAGGCTACCTGGTCTGAGCTGCTGAACCTGTAAACATCTTAACCTAACAATACGTCGCATTTGAAAGGAGAAAAAGTATGAAAAATACTATCGAGGCTGTTCTGAAGAGACCCATCGCTGCCGCGGGCCTGGTCGGTTTTGTGAGCTACTGCGCTATCCGCGTTATTAAGGCGATCAAGGGCGTGGACGTTGAACCTATGGTGAAAGTCACCGTGAACAAGGTCGCAGAGAATGCCGTGGAGTAAGTTCGCGTAAATTACATGCAGTGTTTTGGAGGGGGATCTCAAACGAGGTCCTCCTCTATTTTATTTTCGAAGTCTTTTTTGGACTGAGACTATATTCGGGCCGTTAGCTCAGTAGGCCAGAGCGGGGTACTCATAATACCAAGGTCCTCGGTTCGAACCCGGGACGGCCCACCAAACTATTTTATATTTTAAGGAGGGACACATGTTAACTAGTTTATGCAGCAGAATTGCGCTTCTAAATGCGGACGAGATACGATGCTCGAACGGACTGGTTCTTACGAGTATGGGTCAGGATGTGGTGAAAGCGACTAACGTCTCCGTATCAACCCCCACCAACTGCGTAAATTGCGGCGCAGTAATAGACCCTAATGTAGACCACTGCGAATACTGTGGTACGAGTTATGCGCTTATGGGCGTAAAAGCTTCTCCCACCGAGCAAGTAGTGCATTTAAAACTGGATAATAAGTTATTGGCGTCTAAAATCGACATTATGCAACGTTACAACGATGCGATTAGAGCTATGGGCTCTTATGCCCGGCATTATTGATATTTTAAAGGAGGAAAAAGTATGAGAGCAAGAACTGTAAGAAGATTGGGTACGGCATTGGGTTGCCTGGCGGTAATTCTCGTTCTGGCACTGGCTGGAGGAATCAGCTGGATCGTAACATGCGGCTTTGAATTGACATTTAGCTGGCTGTGGGCGACCGGCATCTGGCTGGTGTTATTCCTGTTGAGCGGTGCCTTTGGTAGATCCAAGTGAGGGAGGTAGTGGTATGAAAAATCACAATTGCACATTTGCTAATTACTGCGATAATTACGACCTAGACCACTGCCAAGGATGCGCTAGAGCTTCCGAATCGATTTCGATCTGGCGAGAAGCAATACTACTTGAAAACTGGAAGCTTTCACAGGCAACTAATGGTTTCGCGATCAAATATGTCGGTAGCGATAACAGTATTTTAAAGGAGGCTAATATGACTATCAAGCAGGTATATTTCAACGAACCGGTTACTGTAGTTCTCTGGGCTGACGGTACGAAGACTATCGTCAAGTGCCAGGAGGGCGATACATATTCCAAGGAAACCGGTTTGGCGGTGGCAATCGCTAAGAAGGCTCTTGGTAACAAGGGTAATTTCAACGAGGTGTTCAAGAAGTGGATTCCTGAGTACGGGAAGGATGATACGAAGTGATCCAACTAAACGTCGAGGAATACTGTCACCAGTGTCAGGATTTCTGTCCGAGCGTAATCAAACCGACGCGAGTTCGTTCTGGTGACGATACAGAGCCTCACTGGAGTGATACCATAGTTCAATGCGAGCACCGTAAGCGCTGTGCCGGTATTAAAAGATATTTGGAGCAGCAGATGAAAGGAGAGACGAACGGATGACTTGTAGAGAAAAATTGAAGATGGACTACCCAGGCGATTATAAATCCCGTTTGATGATCGATTGTCCGCAAGAATACGGTTATGCAGAACATCCTAATGAATGTTACATCGGCAGCGCATACACTTGCTTGGAATGCTGGGCTCGGAAAATAAAGCCGTACGAAGACAAGATAACGTTCGAGCCGGTCATTGAATTTTCTAAAAAATCGTTAGTCGACGAAATCTGCGAAGCTCGTAAGGAGTTTGTCGACGCTGGTTTTAGCTCTAACGAGGCGTTTAATCTGGTCTGGGATATTTTCAAAGGCAGGTGGGAAAAGTGGACGACAACCTCAAAAACTTCGTAAACAACATCGGGATCTTGTGTGAGACGTGGGCTCTCGCTTACGAGAAATTCACACAGATGGGTTATAGCAATGTGGCGGCCATGCAGCATACACAAGCGTTCATGGCTTCCTTTATGGCAGCTGCCGCACAGGGCGGTGAGAGCGGCAAGAAGGAGGAATAAGGCATGGTTTGGTTACATCTTCTAGTAATGGCGTATCTAGTATTCTTTGTTGCAGCTTATACTGGCTTCGCAGTTCATAATTTCAATGCTAAAAAATACTTCAGTTTCGGCATTGACATAGCAATGTTGATATATACGGTATGTAGCTTTGTTAAAATGTATTTCAGTATCTAATAGAAAGGATGAATTATATGTTTAAAAATATATCTAAGTTGGATATTATCACACTCTGCTGTTATGCAATTATCGCGGCTCTTCTCATTACGGGCGTAGTGTGCTCTGCAACTCGCCATAACCAGGATGTTATCGCCGCTACTCCGGATGAGGCTACGCACGACGAAGCGACACCTGATGAAGTAGTTCCGGAGACGGAAGTGGCGGAACCTACTGAGTGTACAACAGCTCCGGAAATCACTACAGAACCTAGTATGCCCGTTGTGGATAAAACTAAACCTACAGAACCCGAGCCCACCGAGTCTACTACAAAAAAGCCCTCCAGCAATAAGAAACCCAGCTCCAGCAGTAACAAAAGCGAATCCAACAAAAAGCCTTCTAGTAATTCTACCGCTACCAAGGACACTGCCGATAAGGGTAAGATGAGCGAAACCGAGATGTTGGCTTGCGTTATCTACCAGGAGGTTGGCGGCAGTAAGCACTGTGACGAGTGCAGACGCAGAGTGGCGGATGTGGTACTGAACCGTGTAGCCGATCCCAGATTCCCCAACACGATCGAGAAGGTGCTCACCGCTAAGAACCAGTACGGACGATTCTACTACACCGGTATCAAATGGGCAGACCGTCATACTTGGCCTGGTGAAAAGAAAGCCGTAGAGAAAGCCTGGAAGATCGCTGAGGAAGTAATGGCTGGTAAGCACAGTGATCTTTACGGCAAGGGCTATGTCTGGCAGGCCGGTTTCAAGCAGGGTACCTCTGGCTTCTGGTGTTGCGGACATTACTTCGCTAAGGGTAAGGCGTGATATTTAGTACTCGGCTTCCCTTATTACGCCCGACTTCCAGTCGAACGAATTCGCGTAGAAAACGCCTTCTTTAATGGAAAATAATCATTTTAAGGAGGATATACATATGACTATGAAGGGAATTCTGTATAAGACGGTGATCATGTTCGTGATCAGCCTGATTCAGATCATCGGGGTCGTTATTGAAGGCATTGGAAGGGTCTTCAGTAAGATTGCCGATTATTTGGCATGGCTGCATGACAGACTGATTACACATCTGGAGAACAGGAAGCTCATGGGCAAGTATGCTGCCAAGTGAGTTCCAGGAGGAGAGATCCGGCAAAAATTGCTGGCTCTCTTCTTCTTTTCTATTCGAAGTATCGTAGATACTGAGACCAGGTCTGAGCGAAGTTGAGAAAATTAAAAATACTAAAAGGTAGGTGTTCGTATCATGAATTTCGATCCGGTTGGAACAAACAAGCGAGGGGAGCATTATATGAAGTTTCGTACGCCATTTAGTGTGGTTGAAAAAATTCAGCTGCTGCAACGTTGGATTCTGGTCCAGAGCTTTGCTTACTACGAACTTAACTCTAACGTTGCTTCGGATTTCAAGTACGACGCCAACGCTAGACAATTGGAGCGACTGGTAATGGATAACCCCGAGGACGCTAAAAGAAGTAGATATTACGACTACTTCTACGATTTCTTCGATGAGATCGAGGGTACCCATATGACTAGCGGTTTCGACTTGCTAGAGCGTGTGAAGAAAAAAGACGACAGATTGTATCGTTATATTTGGATGGATGCCGCTCGAGCTCTTGAACTGAAGGCTAAGTACGGCAGTAACGGGATGATTTAAGGAGGAAAAGGTATGAAAAAGTTTATTTGTATTGTTTTGGTGGTCGTAACTACGATGGTCCTGTTTGCTGGTTGTGGTAATCGGCAGATCATTGACGTGACTTATTCTTACGACCGGGCAATTATCCGCCTTCCCAACGGTGAAGTCGTAGACGGTGAGGTTAGTAGTTGGCGTGACTACGATGGCGAGAGTATTCAGATCGTAATCGATGGCATCACGTATTATACACAGGCTAGCAACGTGGTCTTGATTCGGGAGAAGGAGGATATTTATGGCTAACGTGAAGAAGTGCGATCGGTGTGGAAAAGTATATCCATGGGAGTACAAGTCCAAGTACGCACGAGTGATGGTGTATGACGAGGAAGGTCACCTCCACAACACCGACCTCTGTCCAGAATGTGACAAGGCTGCTGTGGAGTGGATGAAGGTTAATGGCATCACTATATCGCCTGAGGATGAGGCGTCATTCACTTTTGATAATAGACGAGATGCTGAGAATTTTATGAGAGAAATGCGTGCCATCGCCGGGGCATGGGGAACCGCTTCGTTGCTAGATGCTCACGAGATAATTGGGTATTCTGGCGATCGCGATAATGCTCGGAGGGGTTGGTATAAATCGGCGTTGAGGGATATGAGGATGATGCCGTGTTTTAATAGATACATCGTCAGCTTACCGCATCTCGTCGATATTTATTAAGCTTTTTGAAAGGGAGTAAAAAAGTATGACTAAAGTAAAAATTCTGTCGGCTGACTATGCCGATATCTTAGAACGGATGATCAATGAATTCTGCCAGAAGCGCTTGGTTCTCGATATTAAGTTCAGTACCGCCGCTTACGGCAGGATCGTTGTTTATTCCGCCATGGTTACGTACGAGGGGGATTGACTATGCCTTACTGTTTTTGAATATTTTGATCCCGAGGCCAACGAGAAGGTTTTCATCGAAGTTGTTAACACCTGTACTCACCACTACACTGGCGAAAAGATGCGATATGTGCGTGAACATTGGGTTAGTGGATTGTATGGTACCGCCCATTGCAAATACTATTTCCTCAACGAAGAGGCTTGGCAGAAACGTCTTGACCATAGAGTTACCGACGAGACTACGCACACAGGTGACGACTAAACCTAGTAGATTGATATTTAAGGAGAGGAATCGTAATGCAGACCGGAGATAAATTCTACTGTCCTCGCTGTGGCGCTGAGTACGAACTGGACGAATGGGACCAGTTTGACTACGACGCGATCGGTCGATTCGATACAGTGTGTGATGGATGCGAGGTTCTCTTCAGAACACTCAAGGGTGATGATGGAGAGCCCTTTTCGTATTGTTGATATTTCAGGTCGAACGTAATGAGGCCTGATGGGAGAAAGGAAAAGTATGAGAGTTATATATAACGCATGTTTTGGTGGATATGGTTTGTCCGAGAAGGCTAAGAAGTTGTATAACGAGAAGGCTGGGGGAAGTGTTAAATACTACGGCAACATTGCGCGTCATGACCCCATTCTAGTATCTGTAATCGAGGAACTTGGTGAGGAAGCTAACGGTATGTGCTCGGAATTAGCGCTTATTGATATTCCGGAAGGATACGATTACGTGATCGATGAGTATGACGGATTAGAGCGCATAGAGCTCGTACTCCTGGAGGATGTGCTCCGTGACAAAATCCGGGCTGGTGATGAAGAAGAAATCGTTAGGTACGTCATGATGGTCCACAAATGGGCTGATGTGTATGATGATTTCGTAGTTGATCTGGAGGAGGAAACCGATGAAATCTAAATCACCCACTCCTCAATTCTCGGCTACTATCAGTAACTTCTGCGGTATGGTTACGGACGCTGTTTCGGACTATGAGTGGAATAGATCTGAGGTTAATAGACTCGACCGGCTTACTCAAGATTACCTTCATAGACTTGAGCTGGAAAATCTGGACTACCGTGAACGAGCCAAGGTTGCTACTCAACTATCTAAGTGCAGACAACTTCGCAGGGCTTCTAAGGACACCGTTGAGATCCTAGAGCCGTTTATCGAGTTCATCGAGTCCGAGAAAGGTAAGCAGACTATGAATCTCATGAGAGAAGCTCTTGGTAAGACTAGAAAAGTAGAGAAGTATATGGAGAACCGGACGTATAGGTATAAGGTACTGGAAGGTCCGTCGACGTGAGATTGGAGGAGGAGTATGTTCGATATTACATATGAATTGAGAAAATGTAAGGAGTGCAGCTGTTCCAGATGTTTTCTGAACGGATCTGACGGTTGCTACGTTGAAATCGCCATCAAGGAGCTCGGTCGTTACGAGCAGGCGATGGATTCCATTGGAATGGATGAGGAGGAACATAATTATGCTGATTAACGGAAAGAGAGCCCTCGCATACGTCGTCACGATTGACGAGATTAAACCTATCGAAGGCTATGACCGTGTGGAATACGCTAGAACCAACGGCTGGTGGTGTATTATCAGTAAAAACGACAACATCCAGGTTGGTGATAAGTGCGTATATTTCGAAGTAGACAGTAAGGTTAACTCTGAGGACGCACGATTCGCATTTCTGGATAAGCGTCATTATAAGATCAAGACACAAAAAATGTGCAAAGTTGTTTCTCAGGGTTTACTTATGCCTCTGAAGTTATTCCCCGAACTTGGTGACGCGGAAGTGAATACCGATGTCACTGATATCCTCAAAGTTACATACTCCGCCGACGATGATAATGTCCGCAAAAACAAACCTAATCCCGATGCTAAGTATAACTCAATGGCTGCTCGTCACAAAAATATTTTCAAGCAGAAGTGGGCTCGATGGCTGATGAAGCGCGCTTGGGGTAGAAAGCTAATGTTTGCCATTTTCGGTAGAAAGAAAGATAATCCTCGCGGGTGGCCTACTCATTTCCAGTATATTCACAAGACCGACGAGGAGCGATGCGAGAATATTCCTTGGGTGCTGAAGATCGAAGATCCTCTGGTGGTGACCGAGAAGCTGGATGGCACATCCTGCACTTATATTCTGGAGCGGAAGGGTAAGAACAAGTTTGAGTTCTATGTCCTGTCTCGTAACATTCGGCAGCAGGATGAGAACCAGAAGACCTATCACGACCACAATATCTACTGGGACTTGGCGTTTAAGTATGATATTGAGAATAAGATGCGTCGGTATATGATGGAATACCCTCATTTGAACTACGTCTGTATTCAGGGTGAGGGTGTTGGTACTGTCCAGGGCAATCCCCTGAAGCTGGATGAAGACGATCTGTATGTCTTTAACTTCATCACTTCCGATGCCGGTAGATATCCTTCTACTACCGCTAAGGTTATCATCAATACTATGTTTGGCATGAAGTTTGTCCCTATTCTGGATGAGAACTATCGCATGCCTGACAATATGGAGGAATTCAAGCAGTATGCCGACGGTCCTTCTGCAGTCAATCCCAAGGTCAAGCGCGAAGGTGTCGTTATTCGCAACCCTAAGGACGATTTTAGCTTTAAGAATGTTTCGCGGGAATACTTGCTGAAGCATGGTGGATGAGGAGGAACTATGTACAACAAAAAATATCGTCTCGAGAACTTCGAGGAATTCAACGGACATAATCCTATGTACGCGACTATGTTAGACTGCGTTTGTTATCCGGCATATTTCAACGTTGGCGAGAGAGGTTGGTTTTTATGTGTGACTGATAATTGGTCTGGGACGACCCACAGAGTTCACACGTCTATCGTTAAGGACGTCAAGTACACTCGCGATAATAAGATTATCGTCACTACTCAGAATACTAGATTGACATTCTCGCTGATTAGCGAGTGATATTTGGAGGAGTAACAATGAAACCTAGCGATTACATATTTAAAGTCGGAGATGAAGTCATCGACATCGAGGGCATTAAAGGTGTCGTGACTGATATTTGCGAGTGTAATAGATGCAAGCAACGAGGGTTCTTCGAGCTCGAGTGGATGGATGAGGAAAACGAGTATTACTACATCACCGACCATGCCGCTAAGAACGGTTTCGTCGACTATTATAAAATCGGCAACTATCGCTTTAACGGGTTTAGACGTGATCTCGTAGAAGCTGAGATCGAGGGCTATGAGGACGAGTTGGCTCGATTGAGAAAGCGACTGCAGCTAATCGAGGAGCTTGAGAAGGGTGGGGAAGAGGAGAATGATCATTAAGCCCTGCCCCTTCTGCGGGGATATTCCGTATCTGGAGAAGAAGCCTTTATGGCGGAAATACAATGACGGCACAACTCACGGGTATTATGGCTGCTATGAGTACGAGATCAAGTGCTCCAATGTTAAGTGCGGGTGTCGTGTTAATCTCGGTCGGAACGATACTATCTATAACGATGATGAGGCTGCCAGGAAGAATGCTATTGATGCCTGGAATCGTAGAGCTGGAGATACCGAGGAGGAAGTATGAAACATATCAAATACCGATTACTGAGATGGCTTTTAAACGATATTTGTACGAAAAGCGACTGTAAGAATTGTGCGTTATTTGACTCATGCAGCGACTGTGCTTGTTACGAAGACCTCCTGTTTGTTCAAGCCAGACGAGTGTGGGGTGTGGAGGACAAACTATGACACCTGATTACACCATCAATGATGCCTGGGAGGATGGTTACGAGGTAGGGTACGAACGCGGGATTATGCGCATGATGGAATATATGATAGAGAACCATGAGCCCGGCTTGGTTGATGACGATGTACACCACATTACCAGATGGCTGGCCGAGCGAGCGCCTATTCAGAAGTCTAAGGACGAGTGGTATGAATTTCTGAAGAAGGTGTGCGTTAGTGTCGAGCGTATTGGGTATACGCCTTTGAGGATTAAGGAGGGGTGAAATATGTTAGAACCGAGATCTATCGAGAAAGTTCAACTTGACGGCTTGAAGCTGAATCGCGACGACCAAGGCTATTATCTTTCTGCACAATATACCATCGAAGATAGAGGTACTATCAAAGAAGTATGTTTTCCTAAGATTAGATTAAAAATCGGGGAAGATAGGTTACATATCGAGTATACTTACAATTCTTGTAGGGTTGACATGGGATGCGGTTCGTGGCTAGTAGAGCCAAATATAATCGGTGTCTATTACACTGAGAAAGTGATTGGCGAAAAGATTTACGAAATGACTCTTTCTGAGATCGAGAAGAAACTTGGATATAAAGTGAAGATCGTTAGCGAGTGAGGTGGACAATGTTAATTCTACATATTCTTTTTGGCATATTCTCTATAGGTATCATAAGTCTCATCGAATTATGGCTTATTAGCGAGACATTCTATGATGGTGATGACTTCGATTTCTCCACCTTCAACCCTGTTAAGAATTATGACAGATGGACTAGCATGAACTGGTTTGGTGTAATACTATTTACGCTGATGCTGAACCTTATCTGCCCTGGGCTGGCGGTAGGTTATTGGTTTTGGAAACTCTGTACGGTCGGGAGAAAGGAGTAAAAATGTTAAATCATATTACTATTATGGGTCGCTTGACTAGAGACCCTGAACTGAGACGCACTGGAACTGGACTCGCAGTTGCCAGTTTTAGTGTCGCTGTCGAACGGGACTATCCCAACAAAGATACCGGCGAGAAAGAAGTAGATTATATCGACTGTGTCGCTTGGCGGCAGACAGGCGAGTTCGTCAGTAAATATTTTACCAAGGGTTCCATGATCGTAGTCTCTGGTAGATTACAGATTCGGACCTGGACGGATAAGGATGGTAACAAGCGTAAGACAGCCGAGATTGTTGCCGACAACGTATATTTCGGTGGGAGTAAGAAAAAGAGCGAGTCGAATAATTCTTACGGCAGCTACTCCTATCCGTATGTTTCCACTGGCGGCGACTTTGCGATGCTGGAGGATGACGATCCCGACGCTGTGCTGCCGTTTTGAACCAATCGAATAATCGCACTAAAAACCGCTCCTTTAATGGAAGGAGTTGATGACTATGACAAGTCAGGAGAAAAACGACTTAATCTTGAAGTGTTTATCGAAGCGTCGAAATATTAACATCGACAGAGCGTACGAGTTAGCCAAAATGGCTATTGAGGGGCGCTGTCCTGGTGAAGAATTCGACGAGGATGAACTCGAGGTTTGGTATGAGTATCGGTGGTTTGTCAAGCCATATCTTTTATAAGAGAGGGGCTCGGCTTAAACGCTGGGCCTTCTCCTCTTTTATATTTTGGTCGCGGAAAGAACATGCTCTTTTATGAGAGGAAGAAGGCACCTGAAACACGGTGTCTTTTTCTTTTCTCTATGAAGCTTCGTGGAAGCTGAATTGAGACGAGCTCGCAAAAAATCTAAAACGAAAGAAGGATGATTAATGTTACGACGACGTAAGTCACAGACAATCAAGATCAAGTACCACGCTGATATTTTGCCGCTGGAGAAGACCGAGAAGGGTGACTGGATTGACCTGAGAGCCGCTGAGGATGTGGAGATGAAAGCGGGCGAGTCCCGTCTTATTTCATTGGGCGTCTCCATGAAGTTGCCTAAGGGCTACGAGGCCCATATTGTCCCCCGTTCTTCCACATTCAAGAACTGGGGTGTTCGCCAGACGAATCACATGGGCGTGATCGACAACAGCTATTCTGGTACGAATGATATTTGGAAGTTCCCGGCCGAAGCTACCCGGGATACTAAGATTCTTAAGAATGAACGAATCTGCCAGTTCAGAATCATGGAGAAGCAGCCTAAGCTGGTGTTCGACCCGGTTGATATTCTGGATGATGAGGACCGTGGCGGGTTTGGATCATCCGGCACTAAGTAATTTAAGAAAGGACTGATATTTATTGAAAGTAATTAAACGTAATGGTTCTGAAGTGGAGTTTGATAAGCAGAAAATTCTACGCGCTATCTATAGAGCTTTTATGGAGCACTATGAGGTTGTAAATGTAGAAATGACCGGATGTGCTGCCAAAATCGCAGACGAGATCGAAAACGTTTCGAAAACAAAAGACCTACATGTTGAGGAGATTCAGGATCTCGTAGAGCGCAAACTCATGAGCACGAAGTATAAGACTACTGCCAAAGCTTATATTAACTATCGCTATCTTCACGGTCTGGCTAGGGACAACTATAGAGAGTTGATGGCGGCCGTAGATGAAAAGCTATCGGCTACTAATGTGCAGAATCAGAATGCCAATCTGGATGAAAAATCCTTCGGTGGCCGTATTGGCGAGATGGCTGACTTGGTGGCTAAGAAGTATGCTCTGGAATACCTAGTTTCTCCTATGGCTCGAGCCAACCATGAGAACAACGAGATTTATATTCATGACCTGAATTCATATGCGGTTGGTAGTCACAACTGTTTGTCTATTCCTTTCGACGATCTGCTGGCCAACGGTTTCAATACCCGTCAGACGGACGTGAGACCTGCTCAGTCTATTAATACTGCTTTCCAGCTGGTAGCATTGATATTTCAGGTTCAGTCCTTACAGCAGTTTGGTGGAGTCTCCGCGACGCATCTCGACTGGACTATGGTTCCGTATATGAGAAAGAGTTTCTATAAACATTATAAAAACGTATGCGACATCGTTCCTTTCGTTAAGGACGATTTGGAGCTGTCCAATCCGGAAGATATTTCGATCAACGATGCGGTATATCGTGGGGCACACTGGTGGAATTTTGTAAAAAGATATATTGCTAAGAAAGCCGTAAGTAACACCAAGAAGGAGCTTAAGCAGGCTGTCGAAGGGATGTATCACAATTGTAATACACTTCAGAGCCGGTCTGGAAATCAACTGCCTTTCAGCTCAATCAACTACGGTACATGTACTCTTCCGGAAGGTCGAATGGTGACTAAGGCGCTGTTAAAGGCTTCTCTCAAGGGCGTTGGTAAGTTACACAAGACGTCCATCTTCCCGTGCGGTATTTTCCAGTGCATGAAGGGTGTGAACCGAAAACCTGGCGATCCTAACTATGACCTATTCAAGTTGGCTCTGAAATCTACTTCTCGCAGACTCTATCCAAATTATGCGAATGTTGATTGGGGCGGCAACGCCGGTTACGACATCAACGATCCTAGAACATATTTTAGCACCATGGGTGAGTGTAAACTACAGCTCATGTAAAATCTTTTGAACTCCGCCCGGAGGTGTGGCAGAAATGCTGCTAACGGTTAGGTCCCAACGGGATGAGACCGTGCCAAGTAATCAAGAATGTCTATTTATATTTTAAACTAAGGAGGTGAGAACCATGGAGATCTACAAAATTACTAATCTAGTGAACGACAAAGTGTATATCGGACAATCCGCTCGTGGAGTGCAAGAACGTTTTAAACGTCACATTCACGATGCTATGACCGAGAGACTCGATACTCATTTCGCTAGAGCAATACGAAAGTATGGGCCTGAAAACTTTATGGTTGAGGTTATCGATTCCGCTGAGACTCAGGAGGAACTAAATTTAAAAGAACAGTCCTGGATACGCCATTACGATAGTGTTCGGCATGGTTATAACGAGACCGACGCCACGTACAAGTGCGGCGGCAATACATATATGGGTAAAAACGGTTTAGAAATGTACTATATTCGTAATAAAATACGGGCTACTAAAATTGGCGGGTTAAATCCTCATTCCAGAAAAGTTAAATGTCGAAGTGAACTAACTGGCGAGGAATTGATATTCGACAGTATGAAAGAATGTCAGGATTATTTCGGCGAGACAAATCACCAGTTCATATCGCGGAGAGTGACTGGAGCTATAAATTCACTATACTTAACGGAATGGAATTTCGCTTATTTAGAAGAGCCCTATCGTGAGATGGAGGAATACCCGATTCGACGAACCAGAATGAAGCTTCTTGTAACGGACTTGAAAACAAAAATGAGTCGAGAGTATCCGTCATTAAATTTACTATCCAAAGATTTGGGTGTTCATATAGAAAGCTTGCGTAAAAAGGTCCGTCGCGATAATGGGCATACGATATATGGAGATTACCAGATTGATATTCTTGATTAAAGGTGTATCGACTATCCCTGATGAATGTAAGGGAGTAGGGCTAGAGATAGGCACTAGCTCGAAGCGGAAGACTACTCTTATGAGTAGAAGATATAGTCAGTGCCGATGGTAACATCGGGTAATCATGTGTAGAACAGCAAACGGCTGGGACATCAACGGTTTCGGTCAGCTTAAGGACGGCCGCGGAAATGTGTGCCCCGTGACAATCATCATGCCGACTTTGGCTATGGAAGCTAAGAAGGAGTGGGAAGATCAGTATAAAGATAAGTACAAATACACAATGGATCTCGAGGAAACGTTCCTTTATATTCTCGACCAGAAAATCCATGAAGCCAAGGATATGCTAATCGAGAGATTCGAATGGATCTGCTCTCAGTCTCCCGAGGCAGCGAAGTTCATGTACGAGAACAACACTATGGCTGGATATATTCCTGAGGAAGGTATTCGCTCTGCTCTGAAGCACGGTACTCTTGCTCTGGGACAGCTTGGTCTTGCTGAGACTCTGCAGATTCTTATTGGCTGCGATCATACTGAGGAAAGAGGTATGGAGCTCGCTAAGAGAATTGAGCAGCTGTTCAAGGATCGCTGTGCGGAGTTTAAGGAAGAGTATAAGTTGAACTTCGGCGTATATTTTACACCCGCAGAAAACCTTTGTTATACTGCTATGCAGAAGTTTAAGGATAAGTATGGTGAGATTCCGAACGTATCCGACAAAGAATTCTTTACAAATTCTACGCACGTTCCTGTCTGGGTTGAGGTCGATCCCTTCACCAAGATTGATATTGAGAGCCAATTGACGGGCTACAGCAGTGCAGGATGTATCACATATGTCGAGCTGGACGCTGGATGTAAGGATAACCTGGAGGCCCTCGAGACGCTTGTGAACTATGCGATGGATAAGGATATCCCATACTTCGCGATCAACGTCCCCAACGATACTTGCATGAACTGCGGTTATACTGACGAGTTGGATGACGTATGTCCTATGTGCGGTGGTACTGAGATTCAGAGACTGCGCAGAGTTACTGGATATTTAACTGGTAATTACACTACCGCATTCAATAAGGGCAAGCAGCAGGAAGTAGAGATGCGGGTTAAGCACGACCAATACGGTAAGTTCGCTAGATAAGGATTGATATTTATGAACTATGCTGGAATAAAAAACTGTGACGTGGCCAATGGGCCCGGTTTCAGAACGACACTGTGGGTCTCAGGCTGTTCACGACGCTGCAAAGGATGTTTTAACCAGGCTGCATGGGATTTCACCTACGGCCAGGAATTCACGCACGAGACTCTCCTGGAGCTTGAGAGACTACTCAAGAACCCCAACATCGAAGGTCTTAGTATCTTAGGTGGAGATCCATTCGAGCCCGAGAACAGGGAGCAGGTAGATACGATCTGCAAGCTAGTCTGGCTCTATCATCATGGAAAAACGATCTGGGTATGGACTGGATATTTGTTCGAGGATCTGAAAGACCTGGAGACGATGAAGTATATAGACGTACTGGTTGACGGACCTTTTGTGGAAGAGCTGAAAGATCTTCGGCTGAAATGGAGAGGTTCGAGCAACCAGAGGGTCATTGACGTGAAAAAGAGTCTGGCTTCTGGTGAAGTTGTTTTGTGGGAAGATTGATATTTTTGTATACGTAAGGAGGAACTCGTATGATCGTAAAACGATATTGGAAGGGTAAGTGGGATTGGTATACCTGTCGCGAGAGTCGATGGTGTGGATATTTTCTGCTTGGTATCATCCCTCTGTATGTTAAGCAGATTGTGTGATTGCTAGCATTCGCGTAAAAACCATATCCTGTTATGGACCAAAAGTCCAACAATTTTATACATAACTTTTAGGAGGATATTGGTATGTTTGAAACCAAAGCTATTATCGAGAAGTATTGTGAGGTTGCTGAGAAGGTGATCGCGAATCAGTACAAGCGAATCAACGAATCTGCGGATTGTTACGATCCGGATGAAATTAAGGAGCTGAAGCTGACCGTCGAGATGGCCGAGTGCAGCCTGGCACTTCAGAGAGATATGGCGGAGAAGCTTGATCAGATCTGCGACAAGTTGGAGATTTTGTTGGGTAAGATCTAAGGGATCGAGGGTCGGTAGAAATACTGGCCCTCTTTTCTTTTATTTTTACAGGCTGTTAAGACTGTGACTATTTTCAAAGAGACTCGCGCCAATAACACCCTCTGTTATGGACCGAAAGGTCACACTATAATAAAGAGGGAAGAAAAATGAGAGTTATAAATTTGACACCTCATAACGTAAATATTTGTGATGAAAATGGCAATATTATTAAGACTTATAAAGCAAGCGGTATGTACGCAAGAGTCGATCATAGTTGGGAAACTGTCGAATATGTGGATGGTGTACCTCTGGTGGTTAGGAAAGACAAGCGAGTTGTCGTCACTAATGCTGACGGCATTCTCGAGTTTGATTTGCCTAGACCCAAGGAGGATATCATGTATATAGTTTCGAATGTGGTTCTCGATTATTGCACTGACAGAACTGATATCATGGCGCCTTGTAATCAAGTCAAGGTATATGGTCAAGTAGTCGGATGTAGAACGTTTGTAGGCAACAAGTGAAAGAGCTGAAACATGCTCTTTCCTCTTTTCTAATTGAGGTTTCGTAGAGACCGAGATAAGTTCGCGCCATTTACAGTTTATATTATGGAGGTGGTTAAGAATGACTAAACTTAATGTTCGAATCACTGAGGGTAATGGCGATACGTCCATTTATCCTGAGGCGGATTCCATCAACATCAATGGAGGTGTTATTGAAATTGCTTGGGATGATGAACGTGCCGAACATCAGGTGGTTGATACGGAAGAGATTACTGTCAAACCAAACCGCTAAGGGAAGGTGAGGGCTTCGTGCCCTCTCTTTTCTTTTAGACTTGAACGTAGTGAGTGGGTTGTGAGACTGAAACTAGTTTGAACGTAGTGAGATGTGTTCGCGTGAAAAACACCTAGTATTATGGGACGAAGAATAAATGTCCACACAAAACAAAGGGGGATTGTGATGTAATGTCACGCACCTCGAAGGTGAGAAGGATCTAGTGTTGTAATGCATGCTAGGCCACCATAATGGTGGGTTGCTTAGATGCCGGTTACTACTACCTGAAACTGGACTGTAAGTTGCGTAGACGGAGCAGCAATCTCTTTTTGTTTTAGATTTTAACATAGTAAGTGACTGTCGCGTCTAGAACATTTCCTATTATGGCAAGATTACATATTTATATTTAGGAGGTCGAGCTATGAAATTCGATGAATTGAGTTTGAAGAAACGACAACTGATGGTCGGGGTGGCAAAGCAGCTGTATGACGAAGGTCTTACGACAAAAGAAGTCGCGGCGAAGATGTGCTTATCCGAATCTACAGTACGTTCTCTCAAGAATACCATCGATCAGGCTAGGGCTAATGGTATGAAGTAGAGTAAGTCCGAGGGGGAGTCCTGGTAGAAATACTAGGGCTCTTCTTTTATATCCGAACAATGCGGGCCGTTTGATATTTTGAAAGGAGAAAAAGTATGAGAGAAATCTTATTCAGAGGAAAAATCAGAGGTAGTGGCGCGTGGGTTGTAGGTAATCTAGCCAACGTTAAATGGTGGTTTGACGCATCCCCTATAACAGTTATAATCCCAAACGACGCATATTTAGACCCGAGAGATGGACGGGGTCCTATTCGGTACGTGGAGGTTATCCCTGAAACGGTTGGACAGTACACCGGACTGAAGGATAAGAATGGTAAGAAGATATTTGAGGGGGATGTTGTCGAAGTAGACGGGATTACATATGCATGCTATTGGCATGAGGGTAATTTTGAGTTTGGACTCGAGAACGCGCAGGAAAGCTTCGGTATAGCATACGCATCGCGCGAGATCGAAGTCATCGGAAATATTCACGACAATCCTGAGTTGTTGGAGACGAATGTTAAAGGTGATTTTATGAATGATAAGAAGTGTATTTGCAGGATGTACACATTAGAACTACATAGTAATCTTTCGGGATTTATAAGACGGATGGGCGTGTTTTATACTTGTGAAGAAGCAGAAGCGTTCTTTGTAAATAGCTACACAAGAAAGTTGAATGATGATGAATATGTAAATATCGTATTCCTAGAATATGATAAACATAATAATCTAATCAATGATGGTGTCTTATACAAACTGTCTGCTTGAAAATTTGATGATAAAATGACGATTTTAAGAGGTAGTAGATATGGAGCTTATTAATAGCTTTACTGGGATTTGGCATAGTCCTGTATTTGGAAATTTTACAAATGAAGTTAAAGAAACCATTAGCATTATTCGTTGTGATGAATTGTATATCATTATGAGAGTGAGCGAATGTGTCAATACGGATTATAGTATCCCGATTGAAACAAAGTATACAAAAGATTATGCAACGGCACTTGGTATGTACGAGAACTGGAATAAAGAACTTATGTGGCATATGCACACCACATAAAAGAGTGTTTTTTAACTGGAGGTAACTATGACCATCAAAGCCATTACGGTTCAACATAAAAACGTACTGAGATGCCTAGAAGAGACCGGTAAGTACGAATCCGGTGTACGCACAGTACCCGCAAGCCGATTGAGGGCTTATGACTACATGATGAAAACGTACGGTTATAAAAACCCTCCGATATTTCTAGCTCCTGTAGGTCAAAGAGTGGAGTTTTGTGGAGCGAACTTTGGCGAAGACTATGTTGCTATTGAATTAGATATTCCTGCCGACAAGGTTCGTATACAAGAATACTATGACTGGAGCGACTTTATATACTTCGTCGAGGAGTCTGTCGAGGAAGATTTTATAGACACCTTTTCAGATCTTGACGAGTTCGGTAAGTATGTTCTGTTAGGTACGAAAAATATGGAGGATAATCGGGTATATCAACTAACGGTGGATTATCTGGAGGCGGACTGGGTTACGAAAGTGTCGTGGGGATTAGACAAGTTGAAGCAGCTGCATAACTGTAGCGGTGGAGCTAACGTGTTGGGCGAGCTGTCGGAGTATGTGTGATTGATATTTTGAAAGGAGAAAAGTATGGCAACTAAAGATACTGTGGGTACACACGGCTATGGAGCAGATGAGATCAATGCTGCACAGGATGCCGCCAGACGAGTGATGGTAGCGTTTTATAGCAGGCAGCCTAATGATGCTGAGGTTGTTCGTAGATACGATGAGATGGATATTAAAATGAGGCAACTAACCGGTTTTTACATAGAAGACCTTATCGATTTGTTTGCCGCGGGGTACACCTTGGAACCGCCTCGACCTCAGCAGTCCCTTAAGTGGAGTCTGGAGAAGATTTGTAGGGAGAATCCTGAGATGATGGAGGAGAAGGAGATTGAGTGGACTCCGGATAGGGAGCTTGGACAGGTTCTGGGACAGGTTCCGTGGATGGTGTCGGGACAGGTTCCGGGACAGGCTCCGGTACAGGAGGGTACGGACGCGCAATAAACCGCTTCTTTAATGGAAGGAGTTGATAATACATATGAAACTACAGGAACTGTATAAAATGCTTCAAAGAGAGGCTAATCTCGAAGAGGCGATTGGGAGACTTGAGTGCGAGTCGGTGGTATTGAGTCGAATGTATCATGATATGGACGTTAACGAATACATCGAGTTACTTCAACGTAACCGAGAATCGCTTCTTAGGGCTAGAGAGAATCTTGTCATCGTTAGGAGCACTATTCGGATCTATTGTAGGTTACATTTCAAACAGAAGTATTATAACGAATTATTTGACTAAGGTATTCGGGCCACTGAGGAAACTTGGTGGTCCTTTTGCTTTTAGTCAAAAGAAAGGAGGATTGATATTTATGGATAATGAGAAGCAGAAAAAAGATACACTACTTACTATTAGAATGAACCACGATGAGCTGAATGAGCTAGATTATTTAAGTGATTACTCCGGAAAAACGCGGTCGGATACTCTCACGCGGGCTTACAAATTTTTTATAAACTCTGGAGCGTCAAACAAAACGATCGAGGATGAGGGTCGCGGGTTGGGTGAAGAGCGTAAAAAACACAAGGTTCACTTTCGAGTAACGAGAGATGATGCTGATATTTTGGGAGAGATGGCTAATAAATGTGGCGTAAAAGTGTCGAGAATCGTGCGCGAGGCGTTCAAAGAATATCGTCGCTACATGAGATGAGGCTCTTATTTTACGCAATGTCCTACAAAATAGGGGTCTTAGAAGTGTCCTACACGAAGCAAAATGTAGGACAAAAGTGGGTAGAAGTGTCCTACAAAACGGTAAATGTAGGACAAAAGTGAGTGGGAGTGTCCTACAAAGAAGTGTCCTACACGAAGCGAAATGTAGGACATTAGGGCGAAATAGTGTCCTACAAAACCTGAGAAGTGTCCTACAAAAATGAAAATGTAGGACATAACCCGGACGAAAATGACCAAAAAACGGGGTAAAATGATAAAAATGAGCCGAAGTGTCCTACAAAACGCCATTTTTAGCCAAAAATCGTTCTGAGTTTAGAATGTATACCTATAACCCTTCATGATGGTTAATTATCTAATTAGATAAGGGGCATCTTATAGCAGAAGATAATTAAACGTTGTTACTGGTTAGGGTCGCAACATTCTGGGTTCAGAACGGTCTGATCAAATTTTATGAGGAGGTAACTATGACACAAACACAGTGGAGAAACGTATTTGGAGATAACCTAGCCGATATCTTACGCGATAAAGGTATGAGTCAAGCGCAGCTTGCTAGAGACAGCGGACTGTCTGTTAGTCGAATCAGCGATTACATTAATAAATTTTCCACGCCTACGATATTTGCTCTGATCAATATAGCGTATGCTCTTGATATGGAGCTAAGTGAGTTAGCGGATTTCGACGAACGAATTGAATGAGAGAGGGGATATACATATATGATAAGAAATAAGTACGATGAGATATTGGATCGCTTTGTAAATTACTACTCGTATTTATGGGATCAAGCTGTGGATTGGTGGCCTTCTGGTCGCCGATGTATAACCGTAAAGCTTAGAGACGGAACTATGATTGAGTTTGATTCGTTTGAAGATACGATCCGCACCATATCCTCTGATGATTTTACTAAAGATACTGAAAGTTTAAAAAAGAATCTCGGTCACAACTTAAAGAAAATGGTTCTTACCAGAGGTATGCCGCAATCTGAGATAGCAGCAAAGTGCGGAATCACCGAGGCTATGTTGTCTAGATATATCCATGGAACTAGCATGCCCGGCATAGATAAACTCTATACTCTTGCCTCTATCTTGGGTTGCAGAGTTATTGATATTCTTGGTGATTATAATGAAACTTGATAAAAGGAGGCGAAACTATGTGTCCTGTATTCATAGGTGATGAGGCTAACTGGATTGTTAATTTTAGTTACAATCTTCGTTATATGATCAGAGATAAAAAAATCTAGTTCTATAAAAGTCGGAGATAAAACCGGTATACATCCGGCTATGATTCGTAGATACATGAAAGGTCTATCGAAGCCTAGTCAGGAACAGATCGAGCTAATCGCATCCGCATTGGAGTGCGACGTTAGCGAATTGACTGATAATGTGTACGACTATAATATGACGGTAACTGAAGATTAAAAGAAAGGATTGATATTTATGTTAGGTAATCTATTATGCTGGATCATGGCGATAGGATTGTTTATCTCAGGATTCGCCGATCAAAACGAGATGTATATGAAATTAGTATTCATGCTCAGTTTCATCCTAGTCGGTGCTGTATGTAAGTTAGTCGATGCATACCGAGAAGTGAACAAACCTGCATCTAGCAATACAATGACAAAGGATTGATATTTCAAGGAGAGAGAGGGTTGCGGAAACGCGCCCTCTTTCATTTTGCCCACTCGCGCTACTTTTTGTAACATTCAAAATTCGCGTGAAAAACAAGCCCTTTTATGAGAGGAAGATAAGTATTGCGCAAAACGCACGATTCCTCTTCTTTTACGTTTAATCCATATAATTCATCGAAAGGAGGTCCACTTATGTTAGAAAACAAATTCCAAGCGAATCTTATCAAAAAGATTAAATCACAATATCCTGGCTGTATCGTGATGAAGAACGATCCGAGTTACATCCAAGGCATCCCTGATCTACTAGTTCTCTATAAAGATAAGTGGGTCTCACTGGAATGTAAAAAAAGCGCGAACGCGAGGCACCAGCCTAATCAAGACTACTATGTCGAGCAGATGGACAAAATGTCATTTTCTAGATTTATATATCCGGAGAATGAGCAAGAGGTTCTAGATGAATTACGACATAGATTCGAAGATTAGTAAAGGAGAGGTGTCCGTTGATATTTAACAAACATTACAACTTAGAGGGATTACACGCCCCATTCTCAGCAAGCCAATCTTCTTGGCTTAGATATGATGATGATAAAGCAAAAGAAGCCTATGAGAGAAAGCGCGCCGCCGAACGAGGGACTCGACTTCACGCTTGGGCTAAAGAAACTATCGATCTTGGTATTAAACAGCCTCGGTCTACTAAAACTCTCTATGCTTACGTAAACGACGCTATCGGTTTTAAGATGGCTACTGAAGTCGTCTTGTTTTACACCGAGCGCTTCTTCGGTACAGCAGATGCTATATCTTTCCGTAAAGACCCGAAGACCGGAAGATTTAGACTTAGAATCCATGACCTAAAAACAGGAGTGGTCGGAGATCCCGACAAGCACTTTGAGCAGCTGAAAGTATACGCTGCTCTTTTTTGTTTGGAGTATAAGTTCAAGCCGGCAGAGATTGATATTACTCTTGGAGTCTACAAGAAAGACGAAGTGGCGTTCTGCGATCCTGAACCCGAAGAAATTATACATATTATGAACAAGATCGTACACCTGGATAAGTTACTGGCAAAAATGGACAATGAGGAGGTTTGATATCTTGAATCCTATCGCAGAAGAAATTCGATCATACATCGGAACTGCTGAAGGTTCTGAGACACTAGCGCACTACGGTATGCCGCGCCGTTCAGGTAGATATCCTTATGGCAGCGGTGAAGATCCTTACCAGCATAGTAGAGACTTCCTCGGTCGTGTAGAGGAGATGCGAAAAGCTGGCTTCACCTATACTGATGAAAAGGGTAAGACCTATAAGGGTGATACTGCAATCGCAAAATCCATGGGTCTGTCCTCTACTCAGTTTAGAGCAGAAATCGGCATTGCTACCGATACTCGAAGAATGTATCAGGTATCTAGAGCACAAGCACTTCGAGACAAGGGTCTCGGTGCCACTGCTATCGGTAGAGAAATGGGCGTTTCTGAATCTACTGTCCGTTCTTTGCTCGATCCAAAAGCTGAATCCAGAATGAAAGCTGCTCGAAATGCGGCTGACTTTATCAAGCAGAGAATTGATGAAGTTGGTATGGTTGACGTTGGTAAGGGCGTTGAGAGAGAGCTTAATATCTCTTCCGAGAAGCTTGAGCAAGCTTTATATTTGCTTGAAAAAGAAGGTTATCCTCATTACAGCGGTCGTATTGATCAGGTTACCAATGCCGGTCAAATGACTACGCTTAAAGTGGCATGTCCTCCTGGTTATAAGAATAAGGATATTTATCGAGTCGAGGAAATCAATTCTCTGAAAGAGTATATTTCCAGAGACGGTGGTGTTACTTTTGAAAAGAAGTTTCACTATCCCACCAGCATCGATTCTAAGAGAGTCAAGGTTGTGCTTGGCGATGAGATTGGTCCTGACGGAGAACTTGGTGTCGCCAAAGACGGTTTGATTCAGCTCCGTCGGGGCGTTCCTGATTTGTCTCTCGGCGAATCTCGATATTCTCAGGTTCGTATTCTGGTAGACGGAGATAAATACCTCAAGGGTATGGCCGTATATTCTGACAACATGCCCGACGGAATCGACGTGGTATTTAATTCGAATAAGAAAACCGTCGAAGCTTCTTATAAAAAGATCAAAGATGATCCCGACAACCCCTTCGGCTCGCTTATTAAAGACGCCGACCAGGGAGGACAGTATTGGTATGATCCTAAAACCGGTCAACGCGTAAGTGCTAGTACTCCTGGTGCGAAGCTCGGCGCTATTAATAAGAGATCTGATGAGGGCGACTGGGGCGATTGGAAGGATGCAGTTCCTTCTCAGTTCTTATCTAAGCAGTCGAAAGCTTTGGCTGAGCGACAGTTGAATCTGGCTAAGGAGAGTAAACAAGCCGAGTTCGACGAATACTGTCAGCTCACCAACCCCACAGTCAAGAAGTATCTGTTAAATAAGTTTGCGGACGAATGCGATTCTGCGGCTGTACATTTACAGGCAGCAGCGCTTCCCGGTCAGAAATACCACGTTATGGTGCCTATTAACTCGTTGAAGGATAACGAGGTGTATGCTCCTGGATACGAGGATGGATCTAAGCTGGCGCTTGTTCGCTATCCTCATGGCGGTATTTTCGAGATTCCCATTCTAACCGTGAATAATAAACATCCCCAGGCTAAAAGCATCCTTGGCGCAGATGTTGTCGACGTCGTGGGAGTTAATAAGAAAGTTGCCGAGCGACTGTCTGGTGCCGACTTTGATGGAGACACCGTCATGTGTATTCCCACTCACAACGGTAAAGTTAAGATTGCTTCCAAACCGCCTTTGAAGGGTTTGGAAGGTTTCGATACCACTGCCTCCTACGGTCCTGATACATATGCTGGTAAAAAGGTGCCCCTTCTCACTAAGGGTAACATGCAGAAGCAGATGGGTGTTATCACCAATCTAATTACTGATATGACTCTTGGCGGCGCTAATGAAGATGAATTAGCAGCAGCCGTTCGTCATAGTATGGTTATCGTTGACGCCGAGAAACATAAGCTTAACTACAAGCAGAGTGAGATCGATAATAACATTGCGGCTCTGCATAAGAGATACCAAGGTAAAGAAAGCGGCGGTGCAGGCACCATCATTTCTAGAGCTAAGGGCCAGACTACTGTCGAAAAGAGACAGGGTAGCGCCAAGGTTAATACCAAGCTCTTGAAGAATGGCCAACCCAACCCCGACTATGATCCCACTAGACCCGAGGGTTCTCTTATCTGGAAGACGGCAGATGATCTGTACTACCCCGTACGTAAGTATGAGGGTAAGATGGTGACGGTAAAGACCACCACTCCTCGAAAGAGTATCACCTACGATAGCACCAACCCCGATGAGCGTGACTACTACGAGCCCGTTAAGAAGGTGGCCGCCGACGGTACAGTGTCTTTCACTAACAAAGATGGCAGCATCACCTATAAGACGGACTACCGTAAGCAGAAGAGTACTAAGATGGGGGAGGCAGACGATGCATACTCCCTGGTATCCCCGGCTAAGTACCCCATGGAGATGGTATATGCCGACTATGCCAATAGCATGAAGAATATGGCCCGCCAGGCTCGTATGGAAGTACATACTACTGGTAAGGTGGCCTATTCTGCTCAGGCAAAACGTACATATGAGGCAGAAGTTAAATCCCTAGAGGATAAGCTTAACGAGGCTCTAAAGAATGCACCCCGTGAGAGACTTGCGCAGATCCGGTCTAATGCTGACATTAAGGCCAAACAAGCAGCTAATCCTGATATGGAAAAGAAAGATGTCAAGAAAGCAGCTCAGCAATCTCTTACTAAGAATAGAGCAGAAGCTGGTTCTGTTGCTAGATCTAAGCGCTCTATCCAGATTACTGACCGTGAATGGGAAGCTATTCAGGCTGGCGCTATTAGCGAGAGCAAGCTTAAGCAGATTCTCGACAACACAGACGTTGATGTGCTGAGACAGAAAGCAACCCCCAGATCTTACAACACTATCACCCCCGCTAAGGCTAACCGTATGAAGGCCATGGCGGCTAATGGTAAGACTGCTAGCGAGATTGCTAAAGCTCTTGGTGTTTCGACTTCTAGTGTTTATGAGCAATTGAAAGGAGTGAACTAAATGGAAACTGAAACTATGTTGACAACGTTCGACAATCCTTTCGATCCGTTTGATGAGTTCGTTCCTTGGTTCTTGTTTGACATTGAGAAAGGTTACTACACTTGTTCTCGATTAGCAAGAATTGCTCGTTACTCTGAAGAATTCTCTACAATCGAAGACAAGTTAGAGACTGAAAGAGCGATCGATGAGATTATCGACAATGACTTCTTGTGTATCTACAAGAAAGTAACTCGTTCTACTGTTAATGGAGAGGAAAAACAGGAGAAAGAGAATGCAAGTGAAGCTGAAACTGTAGAAAATGCAGAAAATGAGGCTTCCGACGAGGCTACTGAGGCCTAGAGACGGTAAAGGTATAGGGGGGGGGTCGCCGAAAAAGCACCCCCTCCTAGCAT
>CAJGCM010000014.1 GCA_904501765.1 uncultured Clostridia bacterium
TGAATTTTAGGATTATAAAGATTCATAGAGTCATAAAGCTCAAGGAAAATATAAGAAAGGGGATTTATCTCGGTTGTACCATCCGCCTTGGTGCCTCCTAAATATACCGGCTGACCCCAGTAATTGTTTATTGCTTGGAACTGCATAAGATAGTAGGCAAGCTGGCGTTTAAGCTCTTCTTCGCTGACACCTCTTTCCAAATCCCTCTTCCAATAGGGATAATAAACTCTGTCAAAGTTGGACAGTGACCTTGCCTGAAGCCCGTCTACGTGCTCGCTTATCATAAAGTAAAGATAGGCTGTAAGACACGCCTCGTAGAAATTTTCAGGCGCTCCGACCTCAAGGTGACGAAGCCCCTTTGCCATAAATTCAGAGCCGGGCGTTTTTTCTGCAAGGTCCGCAAGTCTGCCGACAAATTCAATAACCGCCTCATAAGTAAGCTTAATTCCCTCGAAGAATTCCTCTTCCTCGGGGGTGTTTTTCGAGCTGTGGCGAATTTTCTCGCTGTTTTCAAGCAATCCCTTGAAGCCGAGCGTGAGAATGTTCTCGTAAATCGGCACGCTGTGGCAGTAATCGGGCCAGATAGTTGCAATTCCATCATCACAGAAGGCAAGTCTCCTTGCGTTCACCTCAGGGATTATCTCCGAGAAAACCTCCTCCCTCCATTTTTTTATGACGGTTGCGTCAAGGGGGCGGTCAACGCAGTTTATTGCCGGAAAAATGTCCCTTTGGTCACAGCTTATTCTCGTGTTGCGAAGCACCAGGCGAAGAGCCATCGCCTTTCTCACCGGGTGAGAAAGATGACCGAGTTTCTCGTCCTGTTCAAGAATCATTTGACGGATTAAGTCACCGTCAAGCCCTGTGGACTCGTCAAAGAGCGCATCAACTCTCGTGAATCTTTCCATTCCCGTGGCATTTTCAAACGCCGCCTGGTCCCGCTTTATGAAGTCCGGATTAAAGTGAAAATACTTTCCCTTTATGTATTCGTAATCTCTATCAGAAATAAATTCCATTTCTTTCCCCTATCTTGATTAAATCAAAACACAAATTGCGATATTACTACTTCTATTTTATTCACGTCACACGTTTTTGTAAATAAAGAAATCGCAACACTTGACAAAAACGAAACAAAACAGTATAATGAACTCAATGAAAGGCGGGTGGTTTTTACGTTTGATTTCAAACCATTTGAAAATATGAATATACAAGGTGTCGCCTTGGCTCTATACTGCCAACCCAGCGACAAACCCGACGCCCACACCGACAGAACCTACCAGGGTATAGTTATGAATGAGCCCCACGGTAGGCGCATTTATTATTTCTCCGACGGCACCGAGCTTCTCACCGAACCTTATGAGATATTCTTTCTTCCAAAAGGCTCAACCTACCGTGTTGTGCCTCTTCATTCTATGGAGCGGGACAGTGGCTGCTATTGCATAAATTTCATCTCCGATATAAGCTCGGCTCCCTTCTCTGTGAAGCCGAAAAATCCCGAAACCTATCTCAATCTCTTTAATACGGCTTCACGCCTATGGCGCTCGATGGACAGAACGGCTCACAACGTAGCGGCAAGAACTGTTTTAGACGTCCTCCTCGGTCTTGAAAAGGAAAGCCGAGGGGCGTATATGCCGAACAGCAAGGACGCCATTCTCGCCCCTGCTATGGAAAAAATAAAGAGCAGCTACACCGAGCGCAACTTATCGGTCAAGACGCTTGCGCAGCTATGCGGAATCAGCGAAACCTATTTCCGTCAGCTTTTCTTCTCACGGTACGGTGCAACTCCAAAGGAATATTTGATAAACTTACGCATAATGTATGCCAAGGAGCTGCTTTCTTCGGGCGAATTGTCGGTTGGCGGTGTTGCTTTTATGTGCGGATACAGCGAGCCGTGTCATTTTTCACGGGAGTTTTCCAGAATAACAGGGGTTTGCCCCTCGGACTACCTCGCTTGTAAATAGCAAACTGCTACAGACTAAGCTTTCACACAAATACATTACCAATAAAAAAGAGAGAATATTTCGGCGCATAAGTGATAAACCGATTTATTCTCTCTTTTCACTTGTTATAATAGGTTGTTTAACCAGTCTTGATTTACCCAAGCTCCTCGCTTGTTGCCAAAGCTATAAAGCGCTCACCTTTATCATTTACCGCGCAATAGAAATGATATACCACGCCGCCCGAAACCACGATACAGGGCTTGTGAGCAAAGAGGTTTTCCCATTCTTGCTCAGGCTTGATAAGAGGCTCGCCGTCCCACTTTGTCCAGTTCTCCAAATCATAAGAGCAAGCAAAGGTTTCGTATGCGTATGTGCAGCCGCCTGTGGCTATAAAGTAGAACATCACGTACACGTCCCCTATCCTGAATATCTGCGGGTCACCGTTAATGTTTATTTTCTTCTCGGGGGTATCGTCCCATATAACCGCTCTGTCGCCATATCTTTCCCAATTCACACCGTCATTCGATACGGCAAGGTAAATGCTTTCCCTGTCCGAAAAATCCTTTGCGTTATATGCGCTGACAAAGGGATACCCGGTAGTCATAGCGCTGTCACGGAACATATGGCTCTTATAAAGAGTTTTTGTTTCACCGGGGCGTCCGTCGGGGTCCGAGGGCGCCATTATCGGCGTCGGAGAACGCATATATTTACTCGGGTCAAGCACGTCCTCCGTACGGCAAAGACCTATGGATAAAGGGTCGGTTTCATATCCGTCAAGGGCGCCGCCGAGATAGGCAAAATAGTACACGCCCTCCTGCGGGGTTATTTCGTAGCTGCCGTAAAAATCGTTATCTATGAGAGCTGCGTAAAGGGCAATCTGCTTTGAATCCCATATATCCTCATCCGAGCGCTCAAGAGTCTTGTAAAGATACTCCCAGTGTATAAGGTCGTCGCTTACTGCCAGGTGACTGTCGTATCCCGAGCTTTTCGTTTCCTTGTCTATTTTTATGAAAGACATGTACCACCTATCACCGTAGCGGAATATCGAAGGAGAATCGCAAAGCTCCCTCTCAAATTTCATAACCGCCCCGTGCTTATATGGGGTTTTGATTTTTTCGTATATATCCTTCATAACCTCTGCTGATACGCAGCGGGGTTTATCGCTTTTTTTGAAATTTATCATACCAGTCTCCTGCAGAATTTAATTGCGCCCCAAGAAAAATCGGGGCGCTTTTATTTTAACATTAAGCCAGACAAAAATCAAGTGTTTTTTCGTCGCGCTCGCTTTTTACCAGGTTAAGATTTCCGAATCTTTCGCACTCAAGCTCACGCTCGCCCGCAAATACTCTTATTGGGCGTTCAGAAATAAAGCCGACTTCGCCGCCCTCATAGAGAATAATTCTTCCCTTTTCCTCTCTTACGATAGCTCCCGCACCCATAAGCATATCCACTCTGCCGAGAGGACAAATGCTGCGAATGGGCTTGAAGGTATAGAGCTTAACCTCGTCTCGGTCACCAAGGCTTACGGGAATTTTCTCGCCTGCCTTCAAAATTCCGCCTTCACGACTGTAATGCTCAAAGTAAGCGTAAAGTTCATCACCGCCAAGCCCTGCATCCTCAGGGCAAACAAAGCCTAAAACCTCAGCGTTTTCTTCGTTAATATTGAATACCGCTACCATGCCTGAGCCGCCTATTCTGTTTCTTATCTTAAATGGGGTGCTCTTCCTCGTAGGATTGCCGAGAATACAGTCGTCAGTAGGAGTTGCGCTATCATCGCATCTTATGATTCTTCCGTCAGAGAACATAAGAGGCTTCAGAATCTCAGGGCGTGTTCTTCCCTGCTTGTCACTGACGTACACGGGTCCTCCGCTGATAGCTCTGCAGATGCTGTTTTTCTTCGAGGAGCTATCGTCGGTCCACCACATATCCCAGTCGTTATAGTAAAATCTTCCCTGAAGAAGCCCGTTATAGGAGCACTGAAGAATGTTTTTCGCAAACCACTCGCGGCTCTCGGGTATAAAATCGTCGGAGCAGCGGCTGACGGCGCTGCTTGGGCGAGAGAGCATACACTCGCTGGGCATACCCATACAGTTTATCATACTGCCGCCAAAATTCTCCTCTACCGCACCGTCTATCGCTCTCTGGATATTTGCCGCCGACCTACCTATAGGCATCAGATTTTCGTATCTTGCATGGAATCCCTGATTATCTATTTTTACGAAATCACCGCCCCAGGATTTGACACGCCCGCAAAGCTCACGGAAGAATCTCTCCGCACGCTCCTTTTCGGGCGATGGGATAAGATACCCACCCTCTTCTCTGGGCAAATCACTTCTGTGATTTACCTCAACGCGGACAAGCTGCTCGGAAAGAAGAGTTGCGTCCTTTCCTCCATCTGCAAGGCCGTCCCAATAGCCTGTGGTCGGGAACCAAACGCCAACCTTTTTGACTCCCAGCTCCTTAAGGTCGGAAATAGCCGCCTGCATACCCTCTGGGAATCGGCGGGGATCACCCTCAAAGGCTTCAAGCCTCGACACGTGCATTACGTTTACCATATCCATAAACTCTGCGCCATCAGGCACGGTTGCCAGATTTGGCACGTTTGCCCACATATCGTCAATTATCGCAAATCCTAGTGGCACTCCCTTGTCGGCAAATTCTCTTGCCTTTTCAAGAAGCCCCTTATGGTTAACTCTTATCTGAAGCGCATCCCAGGAGCACCAGCCAAAATATTCAAGCTCCTCAGGGTATTTTCTCTGCCCTCTGAGCTTCAAGCCACCAAGAGCCTTCGAAGAGGCGGCTGCCGCCAGGTTTGCCGACTCAAGAGCCGATGTACCATAGGCTACCGCTAATATCGGCTGACCGTCGCACTTATACACGCCTCGGCAGTTAGTGGTAAGAGTCAGATAAAGTCCACTGCTCTCTCCAAGGAGCAGCGCCTTAAAATCATTCCTGCAAAGAGGAATTGCGCACACCCATCTCTCCCCTGCCTTGCACATAAACATCTGGGTTTTCTCAGGAATCTGCGAGAGTGTGTCACAGAACACGGGCATGCACCAATAGGGTGAGTGATTAACTATCGCAAGATATTCTCCCTGCTCTTCTCCGAGAAGGCGAATGCGAATATCCTCGCCCGAGGAAAGCTCTTGCTCGCCAAAGCTGAGGGTATATACCACGCCGCCCCCGCATCCGTTCTCGTCTATTCTTCCGTCAAGAGCAAGAAAGGCTCCGTCCTCTCCCTTTATTTGCATCAAAAAGCTGTTTTTATCAAAAAAACTCATATACGCTACCTATCTTATTTTACTTCCCTCGCCAAAGTCTGATAAATTAGGCAAGGTATTTTTTTCTTCCTTTATAAGGTCTGTAAATTCCCTATTAACGCTCTCGTATTTAGCGGGTGCCAGGGTATTATACGGAAGAAACTCAACAGGCTCCCCGTCAAGGAATTCGGCTAATGCCCTGAAATTTTCCGCAGTATCCGTAATTCCCGGTATAAGAGGCGTCCTGAAAAGGTGCTTCACGCCCGATTTTTTAAGCCACTCGGCATTCTCCAATATTCTGACGTTTGACACTCCCGTGTATTTTTTATGCTCACTGTCATCAATGAGCTTCAAATCCATATAAACGAAATCACAAGCGCCCACTACCGCTCTGAAAGCTTCCTCCGAGGAATACCCCGAGGTTTCAAGAGCTACGTTTACCGAGGGCCTTATGCGGTTTATAACCTCAAGGCAGAATTTCCATTGCAAAAGAGGCTCGCCGCCAGAAAAGGTTACACCGCCGGAAAGGGCGGAAAACGCCCCCGCCCGCTTAAGCAGCTTTGCCGCAAGAGCATCAGCGGAAATCCACTGCCCCGCCACCGTGACGAGGTTCATAGGGCATATATGTAAGCACCGTCCGTAGGGGCGGCACTCCTCGTGGTCGCACCCTCTTTTACAAAGACCGCAATCAAGACAGCCTGCCTTTTTCAGGTAAAGCTCAGGCTCAGGGCGAAGGCCTTCCGGATTGTGGCACCAAAGGCACCTCAAAGGACAGCCCTTGAAGAAAACGGTACTTCTTACTCCCGCTCCGTCGTTCAGGGCGAATTCCTTTATATCGAAAATAAGACCGTGGGCGCCCCCCCGACTATCCTGCCTCATACAGTATACTCCTGGCGCATCATTACGTGGTCCTGGAAGCATTTATCAAGCTCCACGAAGTAAGCCGACCAGCCCCATATACGTACAACCAGCTGACGGTAAAGCTCGGGATTCTTCTGGGCTCTTTTCATGTCCTCAAGGTTAACGGCGTTCAGCTGAAGCTGATGCCCACCGAGGGATATGAAATACCTGACAAGGGATGCAACCTTGTCAATGCTCTCTTCGTCACGGAATACTCCTCCCGCAAATTCAAGAGTCAGAGGACCGCCGTTCATATTGTCGGCAATTTCCTCCGGTGAAAACGCCTCTACAACCGACACGGGTCCCTCTATTTTGGCAAAAATGCTGGGCGAGAAGTTGGTGCCGAAAGGCTCGCCACGACGTCTTCCATCTGCTGTCGCTCCAAGTTCATTTGCGTGCCAGAGATAGTACATCGCCGAGCCTGTGCCGCATCTCCATATACCGCCGAGGCAGTTTTTCACCCCTCGGCAGGCATCGGAAAAGCTCTGCATTATAACTCCTGCCAGAGCCGCGGACTCCTCGCCTCCGTCAGCGCCCATCTTAGGCGCCTCATAGCGCAAAAGGTGAAGAAGCTCGGGGTCGTTTTCAAAGTTTTCGTCAAGAGCGGTAATAAGTCTCTTTGCCTTCACCCGCCCCTCGTCGAACACGTACCTTTTAACAGCCGCAAGAGCATCTGCCGCAGGAGCTATTCCCGTTCCGTGAATACCGAAATTATTGTACTTTTTACCACGCCTTAAGACGTCCA
This sequence comes from uncultured Clostridia bacterium, assembly GCA_904501765.1. GTDB lineage: Bacteria > Bacillota > Clostridia > Oscillospirales > CAG-272 > UBA1740. Next base: position 6,843 of record CAJGCM010000014.1, read on the forward strand.
TAAATGGCGAGGGAACAAACCAAAGATTATTAACTCCCGCCTGTATCCCTCGGGTTTCCTCTAAAATTTTATCCCGAAGCCTTAAAAGCAGACCGTCGAAGCTTTCACCCGAGGCAAGAGCCTCTCTTATCGCGCAGTCCGCCGTCTTCGGCATGTTCAAAGCTCCGATGTTCGCCACGTCGTTTCCGCACCCGGGAATAATAAACTCCCAGCAGGCGGCAACCACGTAATTACAAGCGTCCTCGGGGTCGTATCCTAACTTTATAAGCGCCGGTATGACTACGTCGTCGTTTGAATACTGCGGGAAGCCGAGCCCTACCCGTGTAAGCTCCGTGCCAAGTCTGTAAACCTCCATCGGCGTATTTTTCGTCACACGGAGATTTATTTTCGGGTCTATTACAGCAAGATTTCTGCTGGCGGCAAGGCAAAGCTTTGACAAAAGATTGAAGCACTCTTCCCCGCTCTCGTCATATCCGCCGAGAACCATACTCTGACCGTTATCTCCTTGCTGAACTCCCACGTACATATCACTATCCTTGTTAAAGGATATAAAGAAATCCTCGAGGAGCATAAGAGCCTCCTCCTCGGTATACACGCCCGCCTTCATATCCGCTTCAAAGTAGGGGTACATATACCTGTCGAACCTGCCCACGGTGTTGTGATAATTTCCCTCAAGCCAAAGGGCGAAGTGCAAAATTCTGAAGAACTGGAGAGCCTCTCGGAAGTTCCTCGCCCCGTATCTCGGAATATGGGTAAATACCTCTACCAGGTCCTCTCTTTTTTCTCTCTTCGCCAACTCTAAGTACTTATCGCAAAGGGAAATTACCGCATCTATCGCTCTTTTACCGTATTCGTCGGCGCCCTCTCTTTTTGCAAGAAGCCCATCTCTTATTGCGCTTTCATAATCGGGAGAAAGATTTGACACGTACCCAAGCTCGTGGATATAATGCTCTTTTTTTATCTGCGCCCACTCCTGTGCCGTAAACACGTCAGGGGCACGCTCGGTGCTTCTGGTCATAACTATTTTCTCAAAAGGCATAAAGGACGGCTCCTCAAGCTCCACCAGTCTTTCAAGCCTTCTGCACATACGCTCCTCGGCAGAAAGCCCCGCTATGGCAAAGCTATCCGTCACCGCACGTCGATTTGCCCTGTGCGCCTTATCAATTATAAAATACCTATAAATTTCACTTGTCTTTACGTCACGCATAAAGCTCCTCCCAAAAAAGCATTTTATTTTAAGCTACATTATCGTTAATGTGATTATATCACCCGCTCCCCTATTTTGTCAAGGCTATTTTTATAAATAAAGCACCTGAGGTTCCGCTTTTATGAAAATATCCGACTTGAAATTCCGGGAAAATTGTGTTATCATATAGAAAAAGCTGTCAAACAATCAGGAAAAAGGAGGTTTCTTTTATGAAGGTAAAGCTTAAGGATATAGCAGAAGCTACGGGTTTTTCGGTAAACACAGTTTCACACGCTCTTCGCGACAGACCCGATATCCCCGAATCCACCAGAGAAAAAATCAAGCTCGCCGCTAAGGAAATGGGATATATCAAAAACGCTCACGCCAGCAGCTTTCGCTCGGGAAAAACCTCAACCATCTCCGTAATTCTGCCCGACATAACCAACCCCCATTTTACCATAGTATTCCGTGAGATTGAGGAATATTTCAGAGGAGTGGGAATGACTCCTATGTTTATAAATACCAACGAGAACGCCGAGGAAGAGCTTAATGCAGTTCGTCACGCAATAGAGCAAAATTCGGCGGGCGTAATAATCTGTCCTACCCAGGACAATAAGGACTCCTTGCGGCTTTTGGAAAAATCCTCGATACCCTACGTGCTTATAGGTAGGCGTTTCCCCGAAGAGAAGGGCTCAGACTACGTGGTTTGTGACGATACCGAAGGCGCTGCCTGCGCCACCGAAAGTCTTATTCTGTCAGGGCACAAAAAAATTGCTTTCGTAGGCGCCGGGGAGCTTATTTCCTCGGGAAGAGAGCGGCTTCTCGGCTATAAATCCGCTTTGGCTGAGGCAAAAATCCCCTATGACGACACCTACGTTTACCACGTCGACCTGAAAAGTGCGCCAAGCACAGAGGCGCTGGAGAGCTTCTTATCGCAAATCTCCGACGCTACGGCAATCGTGGCTTTCAGCGACAGCTTAGCCTTCCGAATTATAAGAAGCCTTGCAAAGCTCGGAAGACGAGTTCCCGAAGACGTATCGGTAATAGGATTTGACAACGTATGCTCCGATTACATATTCCCGACTATGCTAAGCTCGGTAAGCGTGTCAAAAAAGACTATGGCGAAGGAGGCGTCGAGCCTGCTTTTTAAAAAAATATCCTCCACCACCGCACCCCCTGAGCATATAGTTCTTCCTACAAAGCTTTTTCCAAGAGAAACCACAGCAAAAAGAAAGTGAGAGCGGCCCGAGCATAAAGCGCTCCGCTGTGCTCCCGCACAGGAATGCCAGTCTCACTACTGCACAGCTCTCCGTCACAAAGCAAAAAAAGAGAACGATACACATCTCCGCCTTGGATTCATTCCACGGTGTGCTGTGCATCGCTCTCTTTTCTTTTTATCTCTTACCGCAAGGATTAATCTCTGAAATAAAGGTCACGGGTATAAACCTTGTCAAGCACGTCGCTTATATCCTCGCTGTACCTATTGGCTATAATAACGTCGCACATACTCTTAAACTCTTCAAGCTCACGAACGACACGGCTGTTAAAGAAGGTCGATTCCTTCATTGTAGGCTCGTATATAACCACCTCAATGCCCTTCGCCTTTATGCGCTTCATAACGCCCTGAATGGAGCTTTGACGGAAATTATCGCTTCCCGCCTTCATAGTAAGCCTATACACGCCTACCACCTTTGGTGATTTTGCGATAATCTGGTCGGCAATAAAGTCCTTCCTGGTGGAATTTGCGGCAACTATTGCTGAAATTATATTCTGAGGAACGTGCTCGTAGTTTGCTAAAAGCTGCTTTGTGTCCTTAGGCAGACAGTATCCGCCGTAGCCAAAGGATGGGTTATTATAATGAGAGCCGATTCTCGGGTCGAGCCCTACGCCCTCTATTATGGATTTAGTGTCAAGACCTCTTACTGCTGCATAGGTATCAAGCTCGTTGAAGAACGATACACGGAGCGCAAGATAGGTATTTGAGAAGAGCTTTACAGCCTCCGCCTCGGTGGGATTCATAATCCTTACCTCAACGTCCTCTTTTATTGCTCCCTCACGAAGAAGTGTAGCAAAAATCTTAGCCTTTTCCAAAAGCGCCTCGCTTTGCAAGGATGCGCCGACTATGATACGGCTGGGATAAAGATTGTCGTAAAGCGCCTTTCCTTCCCTTAGAAATTCGGGGCTGAAAATAATATTTTTAAAGCCAGTCCGCTCTCTTATGTTTTCGGTAAAGCCTACGGGAACTGTTGATTTCACAACGATTACCGCCTCGGGATTAACCTGCTTCACCCTCTCTATTACAGCCTCCACCGAGGAGGTGTCAAAATAGTTCTTTGAGGGGTCGTAATTCGTAGGAGTTGAAACAACGACGAATTCTGCATCCCTGTAAGCCGAATCCCCGTCGGTGGTGGCTGTTAAGTTAAGCTCCTTCGTTTCTAAATATTCTTCAATCTCCTTGTCTACTATCGGGGATTTTCGTCCGTTTATCATTTCCACCTTTTCGGGAATGATATCAACCGCGACAACCCTGTTTTTCTGTGCAAGAAGCACTGCTATTGACAGACCTACGTAGCCTGTTCCCGCAACTGCGATTTTCATATAAGACGTTTCCTTTCTACATCGAAAAGCGCACCCCTTGGAAATTCCAGAGGGCGTTTTCCGCTTTTTGTTTCTGTAATTTCTGTGCAAGACTTGCCGAAGGGTTACCAACATATACCCCGAAGACAATGTTGCTCCTGAATTTAAAATCAAAAGGAAATCTGCCCCTACGAGTGCTTCTCCATGGCAACAGAATAATTCCCGAAAAATCCCCTGTGGGGAAAATTATTAAACCTTGTAAAACTCCTTATACCAGCGAGCGAAGCGGCGAAGCCCCTCTCGGAGTGTAGTTGATGGCTTAAAGCCGAAATCTCTTTCAAGCGCCGACGTGTCGGCAAAAGTAACCGGAACGTCGCCGGGCTGCATCGGAACGAGCTTTTTCCTTCCCTCAAGGTCAAAGTCCGCAGGAAGCACGCCTGCGCTTATAAGCTCCTCTCCGAGAATATTAACGAAATCAAGGAGATTCTCGGGGCTGTTATTGCCGATATTGTATACACGGTATGGGGGCAATGGAAGTCCGTCCTCACCGTCAGTTTTTTCGGGGGCGCACCTCATTACTCTGAGAACACCCTCTACTATATCGTCAACGTAGGTGAAGTCCCTCTTACAGTTACCATAATTAAAAATCTCTATGGTCTTGCCTGATATAAGCTTGTTCGTAAAGCCGAAATACGCCATATCGGGTCTGCCGGCAGGGCCGTAAACCGTAAAGAAACGAAGACCGGTCGAGGGTATGTTGTAAAGCTTACTGTATGCGTGAGCCATAAGCTCGTTTGATTTTTTGGTCGCCGCATAAAGGCTTACCGGGTTGTCTACCTTATCCTCGGTTGAATAGGGTATCTTCTTATTGCTTCCGTAAACGGAAGACGAGGAGGCGTAAACAAGATGCTCAACCTCATGGTGGCGGCAGGCTTCAAGAATGTTATAGAAGCCTATAAGGTTCGACTCTACGTAAACGTCGGGATTTGTTATGGAGTATCTCACCCCTGCCTGGGCGGCAAGATTTACCACAACAGAGGGAGAGTATTCGTCAAAAATCTCCTTTATAAAATCCCCATCGCCGATATTCCCTTTTTTGAATATCCACGAAGAGCGGCTCCCCTTCGCAGCCCGCTCGATTTCCGAGAGTCTGTATTCCTTTATTGACACGTCATAGTAGTCGTTCATGTTGTCAACGCCTATAACCGTCATGCCCTCGCCCTCTGCGAGCAGCCTCATAACAAGGTTTGCACCAATGAAGCCTGCGGCTCCTGTTACAAGAATTTTCTTTCCTTCAAAAAACACGTTGCGATTCAGCATTTCACAACCCCCTGATACTCTCTTTTTACCTTTTCGTAGCTCTCAAGATTTCCTATATCGTACCTGTCGCCGGGCATTTCCATAGCATAAACCTCACTCTGGGTGCAAAGCCAGGCTATATAGCTTCCCGGAGCATCTGTTCCGCAGCCTGCCTCAATTCCAAGCTTGACACGCCCCACGTCCTCTTTTGCATAATAGTAGAATGGCGGACAACACCAATGGGTCTCGGGTGTTTGCGATTTCTCGGTCATGCGGATAACTCTGTCGCTTTCGTCAGGGGTGAGCACTCCGCACTTAAGAAGCCTTTTCTCGTCCTTCTCGTAGTAACGCATAACAGAGCTTCTGCCCTTTGACTTAGCATAGCGAATAAAGGACTTTAAGCTGAAGTCGAGAAGGTTATCTCCCGCTATTACCAGCACGTCCTCGTCAATGCCAAGAGTATCTATGGCAAACTGAACGTCAAGTACAGCGCCAAGTCTGGTTTCGTTTGAGGTCGTTCCATCGTCAAGCACCGTAATCTTAACGCCGCTCTTTCCAAGTGCGAACTTATCGAAATGGGGCGCAAATTTATGGTTTGTAATTATAATGAATTCATTTACCTCACCCGAGGAGGCTATATCGTCTATTAGCCAATCGAGAATAGTTTTTCCGCCAACCTCAAGCAGGGGCTTGGGAAAATTCTCCGTCAATGGGTAGAGGCGTGTGGCATATCCTGCCGCCAGTATCAGACATTTCATAAAGGCTCCTATCTGCGACAGAGGCTTACGCCGTCTGCGCTTGTGCATATGTGGGAAGAATACTTCCCTTTAAGAGCGGGAAAGGCTTTGATATATTCGTGTCCCACCTCGTATATGATTTTCTCCTCGTACGCCGGGTCAATAAGCGCCATACAGCAGCCTTTAAATCCCGCTCCGGAGAAGCGCCCGCCGTAAATACCCGGGGTGCGTGTCATAATTTCATATAAGGTCTTCAGCTCGTCAGACCCTGTTTCCCAGTTGTATATAGAGGACTTTCCGCTCTCAAAGGACAACCTTCCGTATTCCTCAATATCTCCACGCCTGAACGCCTCCGCTCCAAGCTTTACACGCTCGAATTCCGTGTACCAATGCTCCGCTCTCTTGGCAAAATTCTCGGGCAGACGGTCCTTATAGGCTAAATACACCTCATACGGAACGTCCCTTAAATAGGTTTCGGAAAACTTACCGTATTCCATGCCCGCATACGCCTTAAGAGCATACGCTGCGCTGCGGCATTCGTCGACTCTCATATTAAATTTCGACCCCGCCAAGGTTCTCTCTATTCCCGAGAAGAAAATAGCGATTTTGTAAGGCTTCATATCTTGGCGTGCAGGTATAAGCTCGTAACTGTCGTCAAGAGTGTCAAGATAAAGCAGGTGGTCCTTTTTTGAATAAACCTCACAGGACTGGTCAAGCTTTCCGCAGGAAACTCCTACGTATTCATTCTCCGCCTCAAGGGCTACTTGTATAAGCTCACCGTCGGACAGAGAAATTTCGTTCACACGGCAAAGGGCGGAAAGATAAGCTATTATTACCGCCGCCGAGGAAGAAAGCCCGCCGATGGGCAAAGAGCCTTCAATAACTCCCGAAAGACCCGCCTTCAAGCTATACCTTTTGGAAAGAGTTATGGTTGCGCCTCTTAAATAGTCAGCCCAGTCACCCTGCTTTACCGAAGGAGTGCTGCTTATGTGCCACTGGGCTCTTTTGTCAAACTGCAAAGAGGTAAGCTCCACAACTCCGTTCTGCTTTGGTCCGTAAGCTATATGTATTCCTCGGTCTATCGCAAGACCCGTTATTTTTCCGTGCTGATGGTCGCTGTGAGCGCCTATGGGGCATATGCGATAAGGGCAAAATGCCACACCCGCCGGTTCTTTATTATAGGTTTTTAAAAACTGCTCTTCACAAAACATATCAACGTCAAACCTTTCATATATTCAAAGCCCTTTTGGACTTTAGCGAAGCCTTACAGGTCGGCAAGATGCCCATCGTGAGAATATTCACCGGCAACCAGCCTATCTCCGTCATAGTAAACAACAGAAATCGAAGCGTTTGAAGGGAAAGGAAGCTCTTTTCCAATATTCTCGGGAGCGATACCCGCAATTTCGCCGAACGCCGCTCTTATAGCCGCCGCATGAAATACAACGAGAACGGTTTTTCCAACATTTTCTCTCGCTATCTTAAGAAGCTCCGCTCCGATTCTTTCTCTGAGGTGCTGAACGCTCTCTCCGCCGGGTGCGCCGCGGAAGGTGCCGAAATTCTCACCCCACTCCTCTGTGAAATATTTTCCGAACCATTCCTGAAGCTCTACCACGAGGAAGCCTTCCCAGCTGCCTACGTGAATCTCTCTGAGCTCTTTGTCGGTGATTATGTTCATAGAATGACGTTCGGCGATAGGCGTAGCCGTTTCATAAGCTCTCGACAGGTCGGAGGAATAAATCGCATCCACCTGCATATCGCAAAGGAATTCTGCGGTGCGCTCCGCCTGTGTTCTTCCTCTTTCGGAAAGCCCAAAGTTTGTATGTCCGAGGAAACGTCTTACCATATTTCCAAAGCTTTCGCCGTGGCGAATAAGCAAGAGCCTGGTGTTGTATTCAGAATCAAATGAAAGGGGACTCATGTCGGGAGCTGCTGCCCCATCCGGAGCATTTGCGCCGATACCGCTTTTGTCAAAGTTAGTTTTCATAATTCCTCCAAAAGTAAATAAATATTTTACTTTTATATTATAACAAACAAAGGAGGATAAATCAATCCCCTATTTAAAATTTGAAACATCTTGCATCCTAAAGGCCTTCTTTTCCGCCTTAAAGTCAAAATTCACGATTTCTTAAGTTAAAACCCCTCTTCGTTCATTTAGTTCAAAGGAATACGATGTGTAAATTGGTTGCTCTTTCAATTCGGGAAAGGCGTAATTTAATTCGGGAAAGACAAAATTTAAAAAAAGCGGTGTCTTGGAATAATTTTTAAATCCCGGGTTCCCAGCCAAAAACACAGATTTTTTCGTAATTATTCGTAATTTTGTATATCGAGAGCAACAGCCGCTCCCCAACGCAAGTTTTCAAAAAAGAAAAACCTTGCAAAACAAAAAAAGCAAAAACACCATCTGCACTGCGCAAGAGAAATTAGAAGAGTGCAAAAAAGCTTCAAGGCATCTCCGCTTTTAAGCAAAAAACGCAAAAAAATCTGCGTATAACGTGCTTCACAGTCGCAGCCGAGCAGGCTGCGACAATTAGCAACAGGCAAGTCAAAGCACACGCTACAAGCTCCTCTCGCCAAATCTCACCGCAAAACCAACAAAACGCGTACCTCAAAAAACAGACAAGCAAAAATCTCGGAGTAAAAAGCAAGTAAAGTACTCCCCTACCAAAAAAGAGGCATTCCCTTTAAAACGCAATTCTAAAAAAGACCCGTTCCGCAAGGATTCCGGGTAGGCGTGTAAAAAAATGCCCCATATCAGCCCCAAAAAGAGCCATTTAAGCCATCCTTCTCATAAACAGGAACCCGTGTTATTTTTTGAAGCAGCAATACACCGTGTCATTTTTTTGCATAACTGACGGCAGCATCTTCTCTCCGAAAAAAACGGCAACACCATCTCTTAAAAAACAGCAGTACAAAAACAAAAAAAAGACCGCCTGCCTTCGCAAAAAAGCACCGACAAAAACATAGACACTGGGGTGGCAAATACTCACCCATTCGTTTTGCACAGCATCACAGAGTGCACAAAGTAAAGAAAGCGCATCGGTAAAAACACCACACACAAGGCAGCGTTTGCCACACAAAATTCGTTTTAAAAAGCAACGCTCCCCGTGGCAAAAACGCCACACCTTCTTAGGCTTTTTTCTCTCTTTTCGCCAACTCAATTTATGAAAAAGTGTTTTAAAAGTCAAAAAAATCGCAAAGTACCAAATCGCTGATTTCGTAATTTTTTCGAATTTTTGTATAAATTTTACGCAAATTTCAAAAAATGCGCAAAAAAGCGGTCAAAGAAAGCGCAAAAAAACACGGAGCAATAAATATTGACATAAATTGTCATTTTTACCTGTTTTTTGGCAAAAACAGCTCATTCTCCCGCAAAGAGTTTGCCGCTGTTAGTTAAGAAACAAATTTCTTTAAAATTTCTTTTTCAGAACGCTCCCCTTTTGTTTTTTTGCAATTTCACGCCGCCTTTCCCCTGTTTTGCGCTTCTTTTTCTTCTTTTTCGCATTTCAAGCTGTTTTTTGCCGTTCCCGTACACTTTTTACTATCATTATCGTTTTAGATTTGCTTTAGGAATTTTTTATTGTTTTTTCTCATTTACCCCATCAAGTCTTATTTTTCTATCATTATTTGCCTGTTTTTTCTATTTATTCTCCGGTTTTCGGTTATGTTTCACGTGAAACATAGCCTTATAACTCCCAATAAAGCCTCTGTTTAAATCTAAAACGAAAAGATTCCCAAAATAAAGAACCGCTTATCCATTATGCAGTACTAAGTTTTATTCTTTTTTATCTATCAAGTCTACCACGCCAGTTTTTTACAATATTTTAAATAAAACCGTGTTAAACCGAGTATTGTTTCACGTGAAACAATACTTTTTAGTCTTTTTTCATTAAATATATACTAAATATTAAATTACGGATTATATATTGACAACAATCCTATAAAAATGTTATAATTTATGTATCAACCTTTTCATTTAGTCGAACAAAGAACACGTAGTTTGTAAAAAACCAAGAAATACATCAAAACAGGAGAAGACATAGTGTCAAAAATAGTTTCCTTTTCCAATCAAAAAGGCGGCGTAGGGAAGACCACTTCCTGCGTCAACATAGCTGCTCAAGTAGCAAAAAAGGGTAAAAAAGTTCTTCTTATAGATATGGATCCTCAGGGCAACGCTACGAGCGGACTGGGAGTGCCAAAATCCAAGGTTAAAAAGACAATTTACGACGTTATAATAGGAAAATGCCAGATTTCAGAGGCAATAATCAAGACTGCATTCAAGAATTTGTCCGTAGTTCCCGCAAATATTAACCTCGCCGGGGCAGAGCTTGAGCTTCACGAGCTTGAAGAAGCAAACGATGATAGCTACAATTATATAAAAATTGCTATAAATTCCATAAAAGAGGATTACGACTACATATTTATTGACTGTCCACCTTCACTGGGTATGCTTACAGTAAAAGCTCTTTCGATATCCGACGGAGTCGTCGTTCCTATGCAATGCGAATTTTACTCGCTCGAAGGTATGTCACAGCTTTTCAATACAATAAAAAGAATACGTCAGCTTTTCAATCCCGATTTAAGGCTTGTGGGAATACTCCTCACTATGTATAACGGCCGCCTTACCCTAACAAATCAAGTGGTTTCCGAGCTTAAAAAGTACTACGCAGAAGCTCTGTTCAAGGTTCCTATCTCCAGAACAGTAAGACTTTCCGAGGCTCCGGGATATGGTGAGCCGATTTGCTACCACGACCCCTACGGAAAGGGTAGTTTAGAGTACGCAGCCGTAGCAAAAGAGCTGATGCAAAGGATTTAATTCAAAAACCACAGAGTAAAAGCAAAAAAACATTTTTTCTTTACAAATTAAAATCAACATTTTAAATTAAAAATAGGGAACACAGAATTAAGAAACCCACCGTATTCAAAATATTCAGCTTCAATTTTGTTTCACGTGAAACAAAAGTTTTTGCGACGAAACCGCAAAATTGCCGTAAGAATTTTATTTTATCAGCGGCTCCTCATTTTTGAACAAATTCTGGTTTTACAAAAGTTCCTTCAATTTAATTTGCTTTTACTTTTTAATTTGCTTTTACTTTCCTTTAATTTTATATGGTCGGCGTTTTTTTCAAATTACATTAAAATTTGGCGTTGTCGGCTTTATATAGAACAAAAGCTTTATAAATAATTATTTTTTCTTTTTACGCTTTGTGTTGTTTTAATTTTTTGACATTTTTTGACATTTATTCGCTCTCAAAAATTAAAAAAACAAAGACAAAAGTGTTCGCACCATTGCTAAAAGTATAAAATGAAGATAACCTTACTTAAGTATAAGAAATGATATAAATATCGGAGGAAATAAAAATGGCAAAGAAAAACAGCGGCCTTGGCAGAGGACTTGATGCAATTTTTCTTGATAATGCCCTCAACGGGGATTCGACAAGTGGCGAAAACAAAATAACATTAGTCAGACTTTCTATGATTGACCCCAAGAGCGACCAGCCAAGAAAATATTTTGACAAAGACGCTCTCGCTGAGCTTTCCGAATCTATAAAGGAAAACGGACTTTTACAACCTATTCTCGTCAGGGAATTCGGTGAGTCGGGCAGGTATCAGATAATTGCGGGAGAAAGAAGATTCCGTGCATCAAAACTTGCAGGACTTGAAGAAATTCCGGTTATAATTCTTGATAAGGACGACAGAAAAACAGCCGAAATTTCTCTTATAGAAAACATACAGAGAGAGGACCTCAACCCAATAGAAGAGGCTATGGCTCTCCGCTCCCTCGCAGAGGATTACGGAATGACCCAGGAAGAGCTTTCCGAAAGAATAGGGAAGAGCAGAAGTGCCGTTGCCAACACGTTAAGACTTCTCGATTTGCCGAGTGAGATTCTTGAGATGGTTGCCTGCGGAGATATTTCAGCAGGTCACGGAAGAACGCTTCTCGGAGTTCGTGAGATTTCTAACATGCTTGTTCTGGCAAACAAAACCGTTGAGCTTGACCTTTCCGTAAGACAGCTGGAAGAAGAGGTTAAGAAAATAAACAAGGCGAAGCCCATCACAATAGAAGAGCCGCTTCCTGTGGTTGATTATTTCCGTGAAATGGAGCTTAAAATTCAGTCACACCTGGGGCGTGTAGTAAAAATCAAGGGACAGGGAAGAAAAAAGAGTCTTACCTTGTTCTACGAGGACAACGAGGATTTAGACGAGCTTTTGGAAACCATTTTGGGAAAGGATTTCTTGGAAGAGGTTTAATTTCGTGATTGCTTTTGTAAATTTCTTTGACAAATACATAGAGCTTAACCTGAAGGATTATTCTCTCGGCATTGACCTCGAGATAAACAAAATCATTCTTATGTTTGCCATAGGAATATCCGTCGCTTGTTTCTTTATAAATATGAGGCAGGGCGCTATCGCAACCCTTTTGAAAAAGCTTATTCGCTCAGACGCCTTCGGGGAAGGAAACGCAGTTTCCTTAAAAGAATTAGGACTTGATAAAAACAGCTCCGTCAAAAGACTCATTTCAAAAAAAGAAGGCTACCTTAAAAGGATTATAAAAAGGGTAGGGGAGAGAGATATTACATACGAAGAATATATGGAATCAATCTCCTCTAACAAGAAAAAGGGCGAAAAGTCTGCCCCCGTGTCGAAAAACACTGAAGAAAATAGGCAAAACAGCGACAACAGCAGCGAAGGTGAGCCGTCAGAATATAATACCTCATCAGAAGGAGCCGACTGCTGCGATGCCGTATGCGCCTCAGTATCTATGGGCTCCGACACTCTCTCCGAAGAGGGAGCCGTGAGCACAGAAATATCCACCCTCAACAGCGCCGACGGTGCAAGAGGCGGCGTGGCGTGCGACGGTAATACTGTGAGCGATGATGCTCTTTATTATATCCCAAACGAGGAAAAAGCCTTTGCCCTCAGGACTTTTGAAAAAAACAGCGCCTCTGTTATAAAGGCGATTCTTATGTCCGTACTTGTTTTAGGCTTCAGCTTTGCGGCAATTCTGGTTATGCCCTCTCTTTTAAGCCTTTTCAATGGGTAAAGCTCCTCTCTTTTGAGAATCATAACTCTTTTTATTTGGATTTTATAAACACAAGAACCGAGAACGCAGTCTTTTGCATTCTCGGTTCTCTTTTTGCTGTAAAATTTTATTAGACTATTTCTTCACTTTGAATTTTTTGCACTATTTCCTTGCGGTGCTTTCTTATACTATTTCTTCGCTACCTTTAAGGTTATACGCCCTTTGTCCAAACTTGTTCATTTGGATATTATCCGTTCCCTTATATATCCATAATTATAGGAAGAATCATAGGCTTTCTCTTCGTTTCTTTATAAATAAACTTTGCGACATCGTCACGCACAGCGTTCTTAATACCAGCAAAATCGTACACGCCCCGCCGTAAAACACCCTCAAGCGCATTCATAGCCACGCTGCGAGTTTTGTCCATGAGGTCTTGGGATTCCTTCACGTAAACAAATCCTCTCGACACGATGTCGGGGCCGGAAATAACCTCACCCTCTCCGATGTCAACAGAAACCACCACAACAACAAGCCCGTCTTCCGCAAGATGCTTTCTGTCACGGAGAACAACACTTCCTATATCTCCGACACCTGAGCCGTCTACAAGCACCTTACCAGCTGTCACGTACCCTTCAAGAGAAGCGGAGCTTTTTGATACTTCAAGCACCCTACCGAGGTCGGATACAAAAACGTTGGCAGGCGATATTCCCATAAATTCAGCTATTTCCTTGTTTGCAAACAGGTGCCTTTCCTCTCCGTGTATAGGCATAAAGAACTTTGGCTTAAGAAGCGCCATGAGAAGCTTTATTTCCTCTCGGCAGGCGTGACCCGAAACGTGAACCGCTTCCACAGAGTCGTTAACCACCTTAACGCCGTTTTTAACAAGGGCGTTGATAATTTTCCCTACAAGCTTCTCGTTTCCGGGGATTGCGCTTGAGCTTAAAACCACCACGTCGCCAGAAGAAATTTTCACCTTTTCGTGCTCAGAGAAGGCGATTCTGTAAAGAGCCGACATAGGCTCTCCCTGGCTACCAGTAGTTATGAGAGTTATCTCCTCGGGGGGATATTTTTTTATTTCCGAAATATCTATAAGGACACCGTCGGGAAGCTCCATATATCCAAGCTCCACAGCGGCTCCTATGACGTTTACCATGCTGCGCCCGAGAACGGCTACCTTTCTGCCGTACTTGGCGGAGGCGTCTATTATCTGCTGAACTCTGTGAACGTTCGAGGAGAAGGTCGCAATTATAATTCTCTTCTTCTCGTGTTGCATAAAGATGCGGTCAAGAGAATTTCCGACGCTTCTCTCCGAGGGCGTATATCCGCCTCTTTCGGCGTTAGTAGACTCGCAAAGAAGAAGCGTTACTCCCTCTTTTCCTATTTCCCCTATTCGTGTAAGGTCCATAATACGACCGTCGATAGGCGAAACGTCGAGCTTAAAGTCGCCTGAATGGAAAATTATTCCCGCCGGTGTTCTGAGAGCTATGGCGCAGGCGTCTGCTATAGAATGGTTAACGTGTATAAATTCAGCCTTAAAAACTCCGAGATTTATCACGTCCCCCGCCTCAACTGTATAAAGCCTTGGCTTGTTTGGCGGTGGGTTTTCTTCAAGCTTTCCTTCAAGTATCCCGAGGGTTAGTCTCGTTCCGTAAACAGGAGCGTCTATTTGGGCAAGAAGATAGGGAACTCCGCCTATATGGTCCTCGTGACCGTGAGTTAAAAGTATTCCCTTTACCTTGTGAGCATTCTTAACTATATATGAAAAATCAGGGATTACCAAATCAACTCCGGGCATATCCTCGTCGGGAAAGGCAATACCCGCATCTATTATAACTATGTCCTCTCCGTACTCAAAGAGGGTTAAATTCTTTCCTATTTCGCAAAGGCCGCCAAGCGGAATAACCTTAACCCGCTTCTCCGCTTTTTTGACTACCTTAAACGCTTTTTCTGACACGGGTACAAGCTCTTTTGAGTATTCCCCTACTATTTTCTTTTCCTTTGAGGCTTTTCTTCTATCGGGCAAAGCCTTTTCTTCCGTTGCCACCCTGCCCTTGCCATTTTTCCTTTTCGTGCCTTGCATCGGGGCTTTTTTGTTTTTTTCTATATAGGTTTTATCTATCCCCGCTGTATCGGGGGAGGGTATCTTCTTCCCGGGCTTTCTTTTTTTCGAGAAGCTCTTCTTTGCTTTTTTATCTGAAGCTGCATCTTCGTTTATATGCCCGTTTTTGCCTCTTTTCTTTGTTTCAGTCTTTATCATAATTTTTCCAATCTTACAATTTTAAAAAATAAAAAACGCCGAAAATATTAAAGCTCCAATCATAAATCCCGTCAAAAAAGCGGGGAGCTTATCCATTATTTTAAATTTCTCTTTTCTCTTCGCTCGGTATTCGGTGTTTTCTTCTATAATCCGGTTTGCCTCGTCCATTATGTCAGGTGAATCCCCCTCGCTCCTTCCGTTTTCCTTGATAACGAAATAAGCCTCCTCAAAAACGGCACTTCCCGGATTCTTCATATAAATAACTCTTTTTTGATAACCCCTCATATAAAGCCTCTTTTTTATAATCTTCACACAAATTTTTGACGGGCTTTTTTTGATTTATTCAGGCAGGGGTTAAAATCTTCGGGGCGGCTTTTTAGAGTTTTTTTAATTCCGCCCCGTTTTTTTCTTTTTGTTCTGAAAATATTCTCTTAAAACTATTTTCTTCCGAAAAGCCTTGCAAAGAATCCTGCTTTCTTTTTCTCTGTTGGCTTTTCTTTTTCTTCTTCAAAGAAAGGCTTATCTTCCTTTACCTGGGGAGCCTCTGTATCAAAGGTATCCTTTTTTTCCTCGCCGCCATCCTCTTTTGTGATTTCACCAAGCGCCTCCGGCTCGTCAGAGTTTTGTGTTCTTTTTCTTCTTTTTGAGCCGACACGGGTGCTCTCCTCTTCCTTAATCTCATAGGAATCGTCAAGAAGATTATCAATTGATGTGCCGAAAATTTTCTTTATTGAAAGAAGAGCGCTTACCTCGGGATAGGATACCCCTGATTCCCATTTATAAACCGCTTGTCTTGAAACACCCACAGATGCGGCTAAATCCTCTTGGGTCATGCCGCGGTTTTTACGAAGCCTTACAATCTTCTCGCTGAAGGTCACTTAAAAATCCTGCCTTTAATTTTCTTTGTTTTGCATATCGTAATAATAATCAAGGTCTGCGTAATTAACATAGGTAGACGTGTCAAGCTTCCAGCCCGACTTTTCTTCTATAAGACCTATTTTAATCTGTCTTTTCTGTCTCTTTCCGTCCTTGTTTTCCACTTCCGCATCAATACTTACGTACACAATATCTCCCGCCGATTCCAGAACCTTTAAAGTTTTATAATCGTAAGTAAGAGTGCTTGTAAGCAAAACAGGAGCGTCTTTATACACCATGATGCATTCAGGTGTATCATCAAGGGCGCTGAACTTTTGATAATACCTTGAAAATCTCTGCACTCCGCTATCGTCAACGAAGGGGGCGAGGGCTGTGTTAATCATTATATTAGACAGCCCCTCGGAAAATACCTCTCTCGTTTCCTTTTTTAAGTCGTCAAGAGTTTCTATTCCAATAGCGGCAAGATATATCGGATCAGCTTTATAATAAGCGCCGTTTGCATAGCTTGCGTCCTCGATATATTTTATGCCCTCTCCGTAATATATAACGTTAAGAACTTCGCTTCTCTTGATAAGCTCCCGTGAAACAGAAGCCACCTCTTCTTCGTCGTAGCTTCTGTTCATTTTGCAGGCTGCAAAAAGAGATAAAGCCGCCGTTATTGCTAAAAGTAAAGCTATAATTTTATTCTTAAAAAGAATTTTCATTAAAAGCTTTCCTCCTCATCAAGGGGAGCTCTTTCCTTTGTTTTTGTGGGGTTTTCGGCTTCTGCCTTTTTACTTTCTTCCTCTGCGATTCTCGACTCTTCTTCGATTTTCTCGCTCTTTTCAAGTCTGGATACGGTAACAATGTTATTGCCATCTGCAAGACGCATAACTATAACACCGCCGGCAGTTCTCGAATATACGTTAATATCCGACACAGACATACGTATAATGGTACCCGTGTTAGTTATAAGCATTATATCGTCGTCGTCAGAAACCGTCTGAATCGTCGCAAGCTTACCTGTCTTTTCTCCAAGCTTATGACAGGTGACACCCTTACCGCCTCTGTGCTTCATTTCTCTGAAATCAGAGAATTCGGTTCTCTTACCAAGTCCCTTTTCGGTAATAGTGAGAAGCTTCTTCGTATCGTCAACAACAGCAACTCCGATAACGTAATCGCCCTCAGAGAGAGTAATACCCTTAACACCTCTTGCAGCTCTTCCCATTCCTCTTACGTTGTTTTCCTCAAATCTTACGCACATACCGTCGCGGGTTGCAATAATAAGGTTCTCGTCACCCTTCGTATGGCGTACGAATATAAGCTCGTCACCCTCGTCAAGATTTATTGCAATCTTTCCGCCTCTTCTCTGATATTCAAATTCAGAAAGAAGAGTTCTCTTAGCAACGCCGTATTTAGTAACCATAGTAAGGAATTCGCCCTCGGAGAATTCGGAAATAGGAATTATAGCTGTAACGTATTCTCCCTCTCCAAGCTCTATTATGTTAACAAGGTTAGTTCCCTTTGCCGTTCTTGACGCCTCGGGTATTCTGTAAGCCTTCTTTGAATATACACGACCCTTGTTTGTAAAGAACATAAGGTGAGCGTGGCTGTTTGATACAATAACGTCCTCAACGAAGTCGTCTTCCTTGGTTGTCATACCTATAATACCCTTACCGCCTCTGTTCTGAGATGCGTAAACGTCGGCTCTCTGGCGTTTTATGTAGCCTGTATGGCTTACAGTTATAATACAGGTATGTCTTTCAATAAGGTCCTCAAGGTCAATTTCCTCGGTAGCCTCAATAAGCTCGGATTTTCTTCCGTCACCAAACTTATTCTTAATCTCGGTCATCTCATCTCTTATAATACCGATAACCTTACCCTCGTCGGAAAGAATTGCCTCAAGCTCCTCTATTATAAGAGTCAGCTTTGCAATTCTGTCTTCAACCTTCTGTCTTTCAAGGCCCGAAAGCTTACCGAGAGTCATTTCAACTATCGCCTGGGACTGAGCATCTGAAAGAGCAAATCTTTCTATAAGTCTTTCCTTTGCCGCAGGGATTGATTCGCTGGACTTGATTATTTTTATAACCTCGTCTATATTGTCTATGGCTATTTTATATCCTTCAAGGATATGAATTTCACGCTTTGCCTTCTCAAGGTCAAATTTTGTTCTGTTTATAATAACGCTCTTCTGGAAATCTATGTATCTGTCAAGTATTTCGGGAAGAGAGAGTGTTTTTGGCTCGCCTCCGTCAATAACAAGCATATTTATAGAGCAGGTATCCTGAAGCTGGGTATATTTATAGAGCTGATTTAAAATAACCTCACCGTTTGCATCCTTGCGGTATTCAACCACAATTCTCATGCCGCCTCTTCCGGATTCGTCACGAAGAGCTGTAATACCCTCGATTTTCTTTTCCTTAACAAGGTTAGCCATACTTTCTATAAGCATAGACTTATTAACCATATAGGGAATTTCGGTGAATATAATTCTTCTGTGGTCCTCTTCAATAGTTGCCCTCGCTCTTACGTAAACCTTACCTCTTCCGGTTTCGTACGCATCTCTTATACCCTTTGAGCCGTATATAATAGCGGCGGTAGGGAAGTCGGGACCCTTTATATGTACCATAAGGTCTTCAACCGAGCAATCAGGGTTTTCCATTCTGAAAATAGTTCCGTCTATAACCTCAGAAAGATTGTGAGGAGGAATATTGGTTGCCATACCAACCGCAATACCTACCGAGCCGTTTACTAAAAGGTTAGGGAATCTTGAAGGAAGAACGGTAGGCTCGTCCCTGGTGTTATCAAAGTTGCGAGTCATGGGGACTACGTTCTTCTCTATATCGCTCATCATATTGTTGGCGATTTTCGACATTCTCGCCTCGGTATAACGGTACGCCGCAGCAGGGTCACCGTCAACGTTACCGAAGTTTCCATGTCCTTCTATAAGAGTATATCTTAAAGAGAAGTCCTGCGCCATTCTTACCATCGACTGATAAACGGCGGAGTCACCGTGAGGGTGATATCTACCAAGCACGTTACCAACTGTTGTCGCAGATTTACGGAAGGGCTTATCGTGAGTAAGATTATCCTCATACATAGCGTAAAGAATTCTTCTCTGACCTGGCTTCATACCGTCCCTTACGTCAGGAAGAGCTCTTGAGGTAATAACGCTCATAGAATATTCTATAAACGAGGTCCTTACCTCTTTTTCCATATCTCTGTATTCTATTTTTTGATTAGGGAATTCTATATCCGCGCTTTTATATGAATGTTCCATATTAAGCTTTTGCCTCTCTTATTTTTATATATCAAGATTTTCAACGAATTTGGCGTTTTTGGTTATAAATTCGCGTCTTGGCTCTACCATATCTCCCATAAGAACAGAGAATATCTCGTCGCAAGCGATTGCATCCTCTATACTTACTTTAAGAAGAGTTCTTGTTTCCGGGTTCATTGTGGTATCCCAAAGCTGCTCAGGGTCCATTTCTCCAAGACCTTTATATCTTTCCGATTCAACACCCTTTACACCCAGCTCCTCAACATACCTATCCTTTTCCTCCTCGGAAAATGCATATCTCAAAGCCTTACCCTTATGTACCTTGTAAAGAGGAGGTTGAGCAAGGTATATATGTCCCTCTTCAATAAGAGGACGCATATGACGGAAGAAGAAGGTAAGTAAGAGAACTCTTATATGTGAGCCGTCAACGTCGGCATCCGCCA
>CAJGCM010000015.1 GCA_904501765.1 uncultured Clostridia bacterium
AATCTCTCTCGCCTCTATAGAGCCTTTGGCGATAGCATTTATATCAGCCTTATGAGCCAATATACACCCCCCTCGGATATCGAGATGCCGCCCCCGCTGGACCGCAGAGTCACCACCGCCGAATACGACGAGCTTGTCGACTTCGCCCTCGCAAAAGGCGTCAAGAATGCCTTTATCCAAGACAAGGCCTCCGCCACCGAAAGCTTCACCCCAGCCTTTGATATGAAATAAACCAAGCAAATATACTTAATACGGATAAACTCAAATCTTCTCTAAAGCAAAAGCAAGCGCTTCATATTGGCTTACAGCCAATATGAAGCGCTTGTGGCTTATTCATAAAACTCCAAGCTTTGCTTATAATATTCGTAAAGATAGTTAGCCAATATTATTGGCTATTGATTTGGGAGGCAAAGTATGTTTGACAGCTCCACTTTAGGTAAAAGAATACGTGAGGCCAGACTCAATAAGAAATTAACGCAGGAGCAGTTATCCGAAATGGTGGATATAGGCTCATACTATCTCGGAGAGATAGAAAGAGGTGTAAAAGTGCCGAGTCTTAAGGTGTTTGTTGAAATTTCCGATGCTCTCGGTGTGTCTTCGGACTCTCTTTTGCGTGATTCGGTTTCCGCAGGGATCGTCTACGTTAACAGCGAGATAACAAAGAAGCTTGACACTCTTACGCCTAAGCAGAGAGCCTCCGCTGTTGAAATTCTCGATGCTTACATTAGGTCTATAAAGTAATTTAACGTCATATAAATCAGTCGACAGAGGTGTAAATGCTCATCTCTGTCGTTTTTTGAATATTTTTTCAATAAAACGCATATTCGACATATTTCGGCAAAATTTTGTCAAATTATAGTATATAATTAGCATATAGCCAAGTAAATTGGCGAATAGCTAATGAAAGGAGAGGAAAAATGCAATTTGTAATCAGACGCCAGGTAGATAAATTTGGCAGGGTTGTATTGCCAAATGACTTGAGAAAGCACTATAAGATAGATAAGGGCGGTGTCGTTGTAATCGTTGCCACCGAAGAGGGAATTTTGCTGAAAAAACCTGAAAAAACAACGAATAATTAAATGAACTTAAATGGAAAATTCAGCATAAAATAAAAAGAACACAAGCCTTATCCCCAGATATCGCTTGTGTTCTTTTTGTAAACTTAATTATTTCGGTTAACCATACCGTAAAGCTCGGATTTCGACATTCCTCGGTCTTTAGCCGCACGTTTTATAGCGTCCATTCGTGAAAGCCCCAGAGCCTCGTAATGAGCAATATGCTCCTCAGGAGAGAGGGAGAGGAGAGGATTGTTCTCGTCATCGTAAGAAACTCCCGCTTCGGCAGCGCCCTCAACTATCAGCACGTATTCGCCTCTCGGCTCATTCTTTTCATAGTAGCTGACGGCTTCTCCTATGGTGCATCTTTGCACCTCTTCGTTGAGCTTTGTAAGCTCTCGGCAAAGAGCTATTTTTCTGCCTTCTCCAAAGGTAGAAAGTAAGTCCGAAAGGGTTGCCTTAAGCTTATGAGGCGCTTCGTATATAATCATAGTACGCTCTTCGTATTTGAGAACGGCAAGTCTTTTTGTCCTCTCTGCCTTTTGAGGTGAAATGAATCCCTCAAAACAGAATCTCCCCGTAGCAAGAGCCGAGAGAGAAAGAGCCGAAACCGCAGCGCAAGCTCCCGGGATAACCGAAACCCTGACACCCATATCTGCCGCAAGGCGCACAATGTCCTCTCCGGGATCGCTGATTGCAGGCATTCCCGCATCGGTAATAAGAGCGCAGGACTCACCCGAAGTAACCCTCGCAAGAATTTTCTCTCCGGCGCCTTTTTTATTATGCTCGTGATAGCTCACAAGCTCCTTTTTTATACCAAGACAGGAAAGAAGCTTCATTGAATTTCTCGTATCCTCAGCGGCAACGAAATCCACCTCTGAAAGCACCTTAACAGCCCTCTCGCTTATATCTGCAAGATTGCCGATAGGAGTCGCCACAAGATAAAGGGTGGCTTTTTCAACCCTGTTTTTTTCCTTTTCCATAATATCTCCAAGAAGGCTCCCTTTAAGTGAATTTTTCAGGAAAAGAGCCTGTATCCATTATATAATTCATATCGTCGGTATAGTTTTTATGCTCTCCGTCGGCATATATCAAGAGGGGAGGGGTAAGCTTAAGACCGCTCCTTCCCCCAAGTTTACCTTCCACAAGTACCATTGACGGGGGAAGGGTGGGGTCAGCGTGAACGAAGGTAAGCCTCTTAGGCTCGATTTTATTTTCCCGCATCGAATACATAAGGTCGGTCAGCCTGTCGGGGCGGTAAACCGCAAAAAAGGAGCCGCCGTATTTCAGCAGTCTTTTTGCGCTGTTAAGAAAATCGCCAATGCCGCCGCAAACCTCGTGCCTTGCTATATTTTTCTTTGAAGCCTCATTTGCCCGTCCGCTGTCAGTCTTCATGTACGGTGGATTGGTAAATACGACCTCATACCCGCCGTTGCCCTTATAATCCCTGAGGTCGGTAGCTTCTACCGTAAGATGCTCACAAAGACCGTTAAGCTCTGCGTTTCTTTCGGTAAGACGGGCGTATTCCTCCTGCACCTCAATGCAGAGGACGTCTGATAGCTTTCCTCTCGATAAAAGCAGTAAGGATATTATTCCGCTGCCCGAGCCAAGCTCGGCGCCAAGCTTTCCTTTAGTGTTTATATATCCCGCAAGGAGAAGCGCATCGGTGCCGAAGGTAAGCCCCTCTGGCTTTTGTATAAGAGATAGCGAATCGTTTACGTAGTCTATCCGCTCGTTTTCATAAAGCTCTATCATTATATCTTTACCTTTATAATAAAATTGGGTTGTCCCACAGCTTGAGGGGCAACCCAAAAAATATTGTGAAGAATTACTCTTCAACAGGTGCGCTAACGGGGCAAGCATCTGCGCAAGAGCCGCAGGAGATGCACTCATCAGCATTGATAACGAATTTGCCATCGCCCTCGGAAATGCAACCTACGGGACAAGCGTCAGCGCATGCGCCGCATGCGATGCATTCATCAGTAATTTTGTATGCCATACTAAAATACCTCCATAGTGTTTTTTTGCTAAATCTATTCTAACATATTTCGGGAAAAAATCAAGTATATTTTCAAAAAAAATTATTTCCTGCCCGCATTTTGTTGATATTATATAAATCACCAAAGAAAAATTCGTATATAAGTAGAACCAAAAACCTAAATTTTACACATTTTTCTATAAAAATCAATTGTCCTCAGCTATATCCTCGCTAAGCTCTTCCTCGTCCTCCTTGGGATTGCGCTTGGATTTTGCCGCACGCAGTATCTTTATATCCTTAACGGAATAAAGCTTCGGAGCGTCCTTTTCATTGTCGGAAAGCTTAACTCTTACCTGTCCCGCTAAAGGCTTTATTTCAATGACAGTTCCTTCACCGTCCGAGGTAAGAACGAGAGAGCCTGTGGGAGGAGTAACCCGAAGCGCCTCCTCGTAAACCTCGTGCTCGTAGCGAAGACAGCACATAAGTCTGCCACAAGCGCCGGAAACCTTGGCGGAGTTGAGAGAGAAATTCTGCTCCTTCGCCATCTTGATTGTAACCTGAACGAAATCCGAAAGGAAACCGGAGCAGCAGTATTTTCTTCCGCAAATGCCAAGACCGCCCATCATTTTAGCCTCATCCCTGATACCAATCTGCCGAAGCTCGATTCTCGTGCGGAAGGTGGCCGCCAAATCCTTTACAAGCTCTCTGAAATCCACCCTTGATTCGCAGGTGAAATAGAAAATCAATTTAGAATTGTCAAAGGTGTATTCCACGGAAACGAGGCTCATACCCAAGCCGTGAGCGGCGATTTTTTTCTTGCATATAAGAGCCGCCTCGAATTCCATCTCGCGATTTTTTGCGTCACGCTTAAGGTCGTCTTCCGTCGCAGGGCGTGTAACAGCCTTGAGAGGGGATACAACCTCTGTTGCGGGAATCATTTTGTTAGCGACCTTAACCGTGCCTATCTCCGTGCCTCTGGCAGTGTCAACTATAACTCTGTCACCCACCGAAAGCTTATATTTCAAGGGCGCAAAATAGTATATCTTTCCCGCCTCACGGAAATTTATTCCCACAATTTCTATCTTTTCCTCGGAAGAGCTGTTTTTTATCTTTTCCTCGGTTACCTCTGTTCTTATGTTTTTGTTTTCCAAAATATTTAACTCCTTAAAAATTATGTGCTCCGTATCTTTACGGCAACGTCGCTAAGGACCGTGCTTATTATGGCGTTTCTCTCAATATCCCTTATCGCAGCGGTGATAACGTCGTATATCATAACGGCTCTCTTAAGACTTATCCCCCCAGAGTATCTCTCGCATTCATCACGGTTAAGGAAGAAAAGAAGCTCCGCCTCGCCGTCGTTTTTTGTGATAATAATATCCCGCAAAGCGGAAAGAAGCCTCTCCAAAGCCGAAATTGCTCCCTCTCTCTTCTGGGGAATTGCGCTAAGACTCTCTAAAAGCTTTGCGAAGGGGGTCTTTTTCTCAAGTGAGGAAACAAGCTCCGAGATAATCCTCTTGTCCTCTTCCGCCTCGCCGCCTCCTTCACCGTCTAAAAGGGAAAGCCCTCGGCCTATGACCCCTCCCGAAGCCACCGCCACTGCGCCGAGAGTGTCAGGCGCCACGTGCGAAAGCCGTTCCGCCTTGTCCGAAAGAGTTATAAGATGCCTCTTTATATCAGACACGGAGAAAAGCTCCATCTGGATATATTGAGTGCGGCTTTTTATGGTGGAGAGGATTTTATCCTGCGAGGAGGAAATCAGAATTATATGCACTCCCCTCGGAGGCTCCTCCAGAACCTTAAGCAGAGCATTCTGCGCCGCAGGTGTGAGAGCGTCCGCCTCTTCTATAATATAAAATTTGTACTGCGATTCCGTTGCGGAAAGATACATATCCTCCTTGAAATCCCTAAGCTCCTCAACGCCGATTGAAGCCTTTCCGCCGCTTTTTCTAAGATATTTTACGTCTGTATAATTTTCTTCCGCAATTCTCTTACAGGTGTTGCAGATAAGGCAGGGCAGATTAGCTCCGCCAAGCCCCTTAGCCTCACAGTTTCTTGCAAGAGCTATGGCACGGGCTAAGGTTTTGCGCCCAGAGCCAACAGGACCCGAAATAAGAAGTGCGTGGGGAAGAGTGTTATTGATAATAGCATCGGAAAGACGGCTTTTGATGCTGTCATTTCCTATGAGCGAAGTAAACGTCCGCATTTTCATACCTCCCACGAAACTTATACGCTTCATTGTATCATAAATTTAACCTGTTGTCAATTCCTATTTATGCGCACGTACGGAATGTAGGTGCAAAATATTTATAAAATCCTGGAAAAAATATTGAATTATTTTAAAAGGTGTGTTAAAATATAACAACGAACACCCGCCATTCGTTTCATTAGCGAGCCTGGCGGTTAAGGAGGACCATTCATAAATGGAAAAATTTTATTTGACAACAGCCATAGCATACGCATCACGTAAGCCCCATTTTGGAAACACCTATGAGATTATAATGTCTGACGCCTTCGCAAGATTTCAGCGCCAGATGGGTAAGGACGTATTTTTCTGCACAGGTACCGACGAGCACGGTCAGAAAATCGAGGAATATGCAAAGGCTGCGGGAATTACGCCTAAAGCCTACGTAGACGGCGTAGCAGAGCAGATTAAGGGCATATGGGACCTTATGGGAACGAGCTACGATTACTTTATAAGAACAACGGACGCAAATCACGAGGCGGCGGTTGCCAAGATTTTCCGCCGATTCTATGAGAGCGGAGATATATACAAGGGGTACTATGAGGGGTGGTATTGCACTCCCTGCGAGTCATTCTTTACCAATACCCAGGTAGAGGGCGGAAAATGCCCCGACTGCGGCAGAGAGGTAAGTCAGGCAAAGGAAGAGGCGTATTTCTTCAGAATGTCCAAATATGCCGACAGGCTTATGAAATATATAGACGAGCATCCCGAGTTTATAGAGCCGGAGAGCCGCAAGAAGGAAATGGTAAATAATTTCCTCAAGGCAGGGCTTCAGGACCTTTGCGTATCCAGGACCTCGTTTAAATGGGGAATACCCGTTGATTTTGACGACAAGCACGTAGTTTACGTATGGCTTGACGCTCTTACTAACTATATAACGGCCCTGGGCTACGACCCCGATAAATCCTACGAGGAGCAGAGTGAGCATTTTCGCAAATATTGGCCCGCCGACGTTCATATTATCGGTAAGGACATTCTCCGCTTCCACACGATTTATTGGCCTATATTCTTAATGGCGCTTGACCTGCCACTTCCGAAAAAGGTATTCGGGCACCCCTGGTTCAATTCGGGCAACGATAAAATGAGTAAATCCAAGGGCAACGTTATATATGCGGACGAGCTTGCCGAGTATTTCGGAGTTGACGGTGTACGCTATTATGCTCTTTCCGAGATGCCCTATAATTCCGACGGAACTATAACCTATGAGAACGTTCTGACAAGATATAACAACGACCTTGCAAATAACCTTGGTAACCTTGTCAGCAGAACTCACGCTATGACCATCAAATATTTTGACGGTAGAGTACCTGTTCCCGCAGACGAATGTGAGCTTGACGCAGACCTTAAGAACACAGTGCTTTCGGCGGTTAAGAAATCTGCTGAGCTTATGGGAGCGTACCACGTTGCGGATTCTCTTGAGGTTCTCTTCTCAGCGCTTCGCCGCGCAAACAAATATATCGACGAAACAACCCCCTGGGTTTTAGCAAAGGACGAGGCAAACAAAGAAAGGCTCGGTACAGTTATATACAACCTTCTTGAAACTGTAAGAATAGCAGCCGTTGTGCTTACACCTTACTTGCCCACGACAGCAGAGAGAATATTCAAGGAGCTCAGAACCGATAAAAAGGATTATGAAACCGTAAGAGCCTTTGGTGCGCTTGAGGCTGGTAACCTTCTCGGCGAATCCTCACTCCTGTTTGCAAGAGTTGACGAGAAGAAGCTCTTTGAAGCGATAGAAGAAAAGGCAAAGGCTGCCGCGGCTCTCGCAAAGGAAAAGGAGGAGCCCACCGACAGAGAAGAGGAAATCGGCATCGAGCATTTTGCTAAGGTTGAATTAAGATGCGCAAAAATTCTTGAATGTGAGCCTGTTCCAAAGGCTAAAAAGCTCTTGAAGCTTCAGGTTGACTTAGGCTTTGAGCGCCGCCAGGTGGTTTCGGGAATCGCTAAATTCTATAAGCCCGAGGAGCTTATCGGAAAAAAGGTTGTCCTTGTATGTAACCTTAAGCCCGTAAAGCTCTGCGGAGTTGATTCCTGCGGAATGCTTCTTGCCTCGGGTGAGGAGGACGTAAGGGTCATTTTCCTTGACGACTCTGTAAAATGCGGAGAAAGAATTCACTGATATGAAATACTTTGATTCACACGCCCACTACTATGACGAGCGCTTTTGTGAAGAAAGTGAAAAGGGTGCCGACGGTATTCTCGGCACTCTCTTTTCTTCAGACGTATCGGGTGTTGTAAACGTTGGTACAAGCCCCGAAAGCTGCCGTTTAGCGGCAGAACAGGCGAAGCGCTATGCCGGAATGTATACAGCACTGGGTATTCACCCATCGGACGCTCTTTTTATAAAGGAGCCTATGGAAGAGGCTCTTTTGTTAATCGAGGGTATGATTTCGGATAAGAGCAACAAATGCGTAGCTCTTGGAGAAATCGGACTCGATTATCACTATGATAATACCGATAAGCCCCTTCAGTGGAAATACCTTGAAGCGCAGTTTGATATGGCTGAGCGGCTCGCACTGCCCGTGGTTATACACGACAGAGATGCCCACGGAGATATTATGGCGGCGGTGAGAAATTTTCCGAGGGTGAAGGGGGTATTTCACAGCTTTTCCGGCTCTGCTGAGATGGCAGAGGAGCTTGTTGCGCTCGGATATATGATATCCTTCTCGGGGACGCTAACCTTCACAAACGCGAGAAAGCCTAAGGAGGCGGCAGCAGTCGTGCCTACCGATAGGCTGCTCATAGAAACCGACTGCCCCTATCTTGCGCCTCACCCAAAAAGAGGAACCCTTAATCATTCGGGAAATCTCGTTTACACCAATAGAGTACTTGCCGAAATCAAGGGTATCGAGGAAGAGGAGTGCGCTATTTTAACGGAAGCTAACGCAAGGAGGTTTTTCGGATTATGAAAAACGGCGCGGAAAAGAAAATTCACCGAGCGATGACGGTGGCTTATCCTGTCGGAGCGGGACTTTATATAAACCTTACCAATAAATGCAGCAACAGATGCGAGTTCTGCATAAGAAATAACGGTGACGGAGCCTATGGCTCAGACTCTCTTTGGCTCGAGCACGAGCCTTGTGAAAAAGAGGTTATGGATGCGGTTTTAAGCTTCGATTTATCGGAATTTTCCGAGGTCGTGTTCTGCGGATACGGCGAGCCGTCCTGCCGTCTTGATTTAGCCGTGTCAGTGGCTAAGAAAATCAAAGCCGCATATCCCTCGGTCAAGACGAGAATAAATACTAACGGTCAGTCGGATTTAATTTTGGGCTATAATACTGCGCCTATGTACCGAGGCGCCTTTGATACCGTGTCTATCAGCCTGAATGCTCCGAGCCGTGAAAAATATCAAAGTATATGTCACTCCGTGTATGGGTGCGAAGCCTTTGATGCTATTCTCCGCTTTGCAGGTAACGTAAAGTGCGAGGTTGAGTGTACTGTATTTTCGGTGGTGAAGGAAAGTATGAGTGACTGTGAGCTTGAGGAATGCCGAAATCTTGCGTGTTCCTTGGGAATCCCTTTAAGAGTGAGGGAATATATAGGCCCCGATAACTAACTTCCTTACCAATATTTGAACACCTACTCCTCGAGCCCCGCAAGAGAGTAATCAGCTCTTGCAAAGCACACGTTAAATAAGCTTAAATAAGAGGTCGGCACGGTTGCTATATCGAACGCCACCCCTAAAAATCCCGCTTCGGAGCCAAGCTCCAGTCGGGATTTTACTTTTTCAAGGGAAGGGAAACTGACAGAGCAAGGCTCTCTTTTGCCCCTTGTGTATTTATTAAAGCTGTAGGTGCAAAGCTTATCCTCTGTTTTCTCAATTTTTATCCCTCGTCTTTCGGCAATTTTCAGAGCATCGCAAATCTCCATAAAACCGCATTCTGATTTAGCTAAGGTTTCTGTGCTTATAAATGCCTTTGAGCTTTCGGCAATCTCAGAGTAAGCGCATATTTCCTCTTCCTCGCCGATTTTTGCAAAAAGTATAGCTCCGTCGGCGATATCGCAAATTTCATAGTTACTCCCCTTGTAGCCTGCAGCGAACAAAATAAGGTCGCAGCCGATAAGCTGCTTTCTGAGGTTCAGCATAAATGAGGAAAATTCGTTCGGGTATTTCAGCATAGCTTCCCCTGCGCATATATAGATTCCACGGAAACCATCGGTTTTGGCAAGAGCTATCATATCGCAGATAAGCTTTTCCAAATCTCCGGTAAGAAAAGCGCCGGCTGTTGTATCGGAAAAGCCAATAAGAGAAATCTTCCCCGAGCGGTTAAGGCTCTGGCGCAGGACGGAGTCGTCAAAATGCCGCCTTACTCCGCCATCTGAAATCTCCATAGCCTCCGATATGACGTAAGTAAGGTAGGGGAGAGTCCTTCTTAGCTTTCCGGCTGTACAGCTTTTGTTGAGAAATCCGACAGCCGAAGCAACTCCCAAGGGAGGAGTGTCAAATTTCACTGAAAGAATTTGTCCCGGGCGTACCTTTTCTTTTCCGCAAAGCGAAGGGTTGTTTGCGATAAGAGTGTTCTTTTTAATACCGAATCTTTGAGCTACTGAGGTTAGAGTTTCGGTACCTCTTACCGTAGCAGTTCTCGTCGGGGTAAGTATAAGCAGCTCCTCGCCCACAGCAAGTCTGTCCGACAAAAGACCGTTATCCTCTAAAATCTTCGTAGGTTGAACGGAGTATTGTCGGGCTATCTTGTAAATGGTGTCGGATGCGGATGTTGTGTGTATGTGCATAAAGTTCTCCTTTATCCTTTTTATGTAATATATGCATAAGCTTGTGAAAATGTGGCGCTGAAATTTAAAAGTCACACTCAATACAAAATTTTATCATTTTTCTTTATCGTAAACGGTCGAAATGCGTTGCTTTATAAAAAAGTTTTTTCGGGGTTGCAAAAGTAACAGTTTTATGTTAGAATATATCGGTAAAGTAAATTCATTAAAAAGGACGGCATATTTTATGAAAATCAAGAAGGGCTTTGTGCTTCAGAAGGTTTCAGGTAGCTATCTTGCCTGCGCAACAGGAAAGGTTGCGGGTGAATTTTCGGGTCTTGTCAGAATGAACGAAACGGGTGTTTTTATCTGGAATCTTCTTTCAGAGGATATAAGCGAGGAAAAAATAGTAGAAAAAATGGTTGAAGGCTTCGGGATTTCTCCGGAAATAGCAGAGGCAGATGTTAAAGCGTTCGTTAAAAATCTTCGAGATAACGGGATTTTAGAGATATGAATGGCGCTTGTGTCAGCGGATATTCGGGAATAGAGGAGCAGCTGTTAAAATACGGCAACGTAGCCTCGGTTACAGAGGGCGAGAGTATGAAGCCCCTCTTTAAAACTCATAGAGATACAGTAGTTATAGAGCGAGTGGAATCCGGGTTAAAGAAATACGACGTTGTTCTCTATAAATCGGGTGGGAATTTCGTTCTTCATAGAATAGTTAAGCTCCTTCCCAAAAAGGGCGTGTATATAATAAGAGGAGATAATACCTATCGCAACGAATATGTGCCGCCCTCGGATATAATAGGAAGGCTCAGCGGCTTTAACAGAGCAGGCCGTGGCTATACGAGTGTTGAATCCGGAGGGTACAGGTTTTATTCGAAGGTATGGGTTTTCATATATCCTATCCGCTACGTTCTTCATTTTCCCATAGCATTTTTTAAGAGAGTTTTCAGAAAAATATTCAGAAAAAGAAAATAAAATCCAACAGGGGCTGTACTCTAAAAAGACAGCTTTTAATTTCAATAGAAAATAGTACCTACCGACAACAAAAGGACAGAGAATGTTTTTTCACACTCTCTGTCCTCTTTTTAACCCCGCAAGGGGTTTCGTATTTTCCTTTTATTGTGCTTACGAGTATTATTTTTCAATAAAAGCCTTCATAGCGGCGTAGGTTTCGTCGCTTATGGCGTGTTCCATTTTACAAGCGTCCTCTGCGGCAACCTCAGGGGAAACACCAAGCTTCACGAGGAGGGTTGTCAGAATTCTGTGCCTGTTGTATATCTTTTCGGCAACTGTGCGCCCTTCCTCAGTGAGAGCTATATGACCAAGCTCGTCAACCGTGATAAAGCCGCCGTTTTTAAGAAGACCCACAGCTCGGCTTACGGAGGGCTTTGAATATCCCATCTCCTCGCATATATCAATAGACCGCACCGCCGAAAGCTTTTTTGTCAGCACGAGTATTGTTTCGAGATACATCTCTCCCGATTCCTGAATACGCATAAAAAGCGCCCTCCTTCCTTTTTTATAGTATTTTACCATATTTGTCAGAAAAAAGCAATATATTAAATGAAAGATACTGAAAAGCTGCAAAAGGGTTCGGCTTCCAAGTCTTAACCTTACCCTTTTTAAAAGCCTTTTGTGCATTTTTTCGTCTGTCAAAAGCTATTTGTCTCGAAGTATTTGTGCAAAAAGCTGAAAATGTCTGAAATCTTGTAAAAGTATTGACAAAATATAAAAAAACGAGTATAATTTTCCTGTAAGTTAGCCTACGCTAACTATATATTTACGCTCGACGGTTAGCCTATGCTAACTGTCGTGACAAATAGCGAAAAACAAAAAAGACGTTGATTTATAGCAGCGTGCTTATTTTGGGAGGAAAACTATGCTCACTCTGAAGGATGCAAAAATTGGAGAGTCGGTGAAGGTTGTAAAAATTCACGGAGAAGGAGCGCTGAAGCGCAGAATTATGGATATGGGTATTACTAAGGGAATTGATATACGCATACGCAAGGTTGCGCCCCTCGGTGACCCTATGGAGCTGACCGTCAGAGGCTACGAGCTTTCAATAAGACGCGCCGATGCGGAAATGATTGAAATAGAAAGATAGTCTTTTGACCGATTTCATAGCAGCCGTCACGGCATCGGTTACTTATTATAAGAAAGGAAAAAAGCACAAATGGGTGTAAGAATAGCTCTTGCAGGAAACCCTAACTGCGGTAAAACTACTCTTTTCAACGTTTTGACAGGTTCAAATCAAAGGGTTGGAAACTGGCCGGGAGTTACCGTTGAGAAAAAGGAAGGAAGGCTGAAAAATTCTCAGGATGCGGTTATCGTTGACCTTCCCGGCATATATTCTCTTTCTCCTTATACCTTAGAGGAGGTAGTAGCGAGAAATTATCTCATAGGCGAGCGTCCCGACGTAATTCTCAATATCGTGGACGGAACTAACCTTGAGAGAAACCTTTATCTTACCACGCAGCTAATCGAAATAGGTATTCCCGTGGTTATAGCGATAAATATGATGGATATCGTTCGCAAAAACGGTGATAAAATCGATATCCGCCAGCTTTCAGCCGATATAGGCTGCGATATTTTTGAAATATCCGCCTTGAAGGGCGATGGAATATGGGAAGCTGCGGAGGCAGCGGTAAAAGCGGCAGAGGGTAAAAAAAGTGCTCATTCCTATTATTTCTCCGGTTGCGTTGAGCACGCTATTGCCCACATAGAGGAAGCGGCAGTACACGACCTTCCCGAGGAGCAGCAGAGATGGTACGCCATTAAAATCTTTGAGCGAGATTCAAAGGTGCTTGAAGAGCTTGATTTGCCCGAGGAAAAGCTTCGCCATATCGAGAAGGATATCGTAGCCGCCGAGGGCGAGCTTGACGACGATGCTGAAAGCATTATAACGAACGAAAGATACGTTTACATAACCGGAATTACAAAAAAATCCTATAAGAGAAAAAACAACGGACTTACAGTAACCGATAAAATAGACAGAATAGTTACCAACAGGTGGTTAGCTCTTCCTATTTTTGCGGCAGTAATGTTCCTCGTATATTTCCTTTCCATAGGCTCAGTTGGTAGCTTTACCGTCACCTTTATGAATGACGCTCTCTTCGGATCCTTTGCGGAAACCTACCCCGGCACCTTTATGGAGGGCTGGTACAGCATACCCGAGCTTCTTGATTTGGCTTTGTTGAACGAAGACGGCTCCTTGCGTGTTGCCGACTGGCTCTATTCCTTGATTCAGGACGGAATAGTCGGCGGTGTTGGCGCAGTTCTCGGCTTTGTTCCTCAGATGTTCGTGCTGTTCCTTCTGCTTTCCTTGCTTGAGGATTGCGGATATATGGCGAGAGTTGCGTTTATTATGGATAAAATTTTCCGCAAGTTCGGTCTTTCGGGAAAATCCTTCATTCCTATGCTTATAGCTACGGGCTGCGGTGTTCCCGGTATTATGGCGAGCCGTACCATAGAGCAGGACAGAGATAGGAAAATGACCGTAATAACCACAGGCTTTATGCCCTGCGGAGCAAAAATGCCTATCGTGTCCCTTATTGCGGGCGCTCTGTTCGGCGGTAGCGCTCTTGTAGCCACAAGCGCATACTTTATCGGCGTTGCTGCAGTTATTGTCACAGGTATAATCCTTAAGAAAACAAAGCCCTTTGCGGGTGACCCGGCGCCCTTCGTAATGGAGCTTCCCGCATATCACGCTCCCGTTGCGGGCAATATATTCCGTGCAACCTGGGAGCGCGGATGGTCATTTATAAAGCGCGCAGGTACTGTTATTTTTGCCGCAAGCGTTATTATATGGGTTCTCAACAGCCTTTCCTTTGAGGGTGGCTTCCACTATATAACAGAAGATTTCGGCGGCGCATCAATACTTGCAATGATTGGCGGGGCAATTTCCTGGCTCTTTATTCCGTTGGGCTTTGGAACCTGGCAGGCAGCAGTGGCGACAATCCTCGGTCTTATGGCAAAGGAAGAGGTCGTAGGCGTATTTGGCGCCCTCTCTACCCTCGGTGGCGGAGAGTTGACTCTTTCCACAATGGAGCTTTACGGTATTGAGTTCTTCGGCGGAAATGCCTTAGCAGGCTTCTCCTTTATGATGTTCAATCTTCTTTGCGCCCCCTGCTTCTCGGCTATGGGCGCAATAAAGAGAGAAATGAATAACGGTAAATGGACTGCCTTTGCCATCGGCTATATGTGCGTATTCGCATATATTGCTTCCTTCTGCGTATACCAGATAGGCTCTTTGTTCGACGGAGTGTTCTATTGGTATGAGCCGATAACGTCAGCGATAGCTTTCCTTATAATGGGAGTCGTGGCATACCTTATGTTCCGCAAAAATCCCTATTCGGAGAACGAGCTTACCGTAAAAACCTCCAAATAATATTCAATCCTAAAAAGAAAGGTGTGGTCTTATGAATCCTATTCTGCTTACGTCTATTATAGCCGGGGTGATAGGTGTCGCATTTGTCGCTGTTTTGGTGACTATGATTATAAATAAAAAGCGTGGAAAAAGCTCCTGCTCATGCGGCTGCGGCGGCTGCGCTATGCGTGATATGTGCCACAAGGAAAAAACGGATAAATAAAACAAAAACGGTAAGTCACCACCCCAAAACGCCCGCGGCGCATATAAGAGGGAAGAGGCTTACCGTTTTTTATAAAGCTTTATGTAAGGATTTTATCTTCAAGTATATAAGGCAAATCAATAGGAGTGACGAGACTGTCAACAATCTCGTCAAAGAAGGTAATTGCCTTGCCTAAATCTGCGAAAATTTCCTTCAGCTCGTGATAGCTTTCGATGTCGCCATCAAGCATTGTAACACTTATGGAATACAAGGGAAGCCTGAAGCTTGCAACCCTTCTTGATTTAGTTGCGGTGAGCCGATAAATGAACTTGAATTTACCACTCTCCCGTCTCTGTTCCTTTAGTATTTCCTTTACGCAATCATTTTCTCTCATTGAAAATCTCCCGTGTTAAAAATTGCCCGTTCAAGCTATTATATTTTAACACAAAGACAGCCTGTGTGTCGTTAAGAAAAATGACGTAGGATTAGCGCAAAGCTACCGATTTTTTTCGACTTATTGCAAAAGTTGATAAGTTAAGCCAAATCAGCACAATAGGGTTGCCAAAAGCTACTGAAAAAACTGAAAATCTATTTAGCAAATGGAGAAAAACGTCAGAAAAATTGTTAAATTAGCAGAAAATAGTGATAAATTGACCTTATATTAACAATATTTGCAATGTCAAATATCACAGACGTGAATTTCCGCTTCTGCATTGGTCTTTCCGTCGGGTCTAACGGTGCGTATATAGTAGTATCCGTTGTAATTTGTCATAAGAACACGGAGAAGGTCACCCTGTTTTGCCTCGTTTGCATAGCTTATGGTGAGTGAATCTATGCGTTTCCCGTCAAGAGGAAGGAAATTTGAGAATATATCAGCGTATTTCGTGTTGTTAACGTGCCTGTTTTGGTCAAGGTCGCCGTAGGTTACGGTGTAAGTGCCAACGTCAAGCATTTCTGATGGAAGCCTTATGTGACCTATTGCAATATCCAATGGATTTTCCGTCTTTAAGGGGAGGTTAAAATCGGAAACTTTGATCAGCGAGTGATTGTTTATGTCAATAAGCGCCCAAACCGAGGCAGCTCGGCATATAGTTTTTCCCCTTTTGTAAAGCTGATAGCAGCGAAGGAAGCTGAAGCCTCTGCTT
Organism: uncultured Clostridia bacterium; assembly: GCA_904501765.1. Classification (GTDB taxonomy): domain Bacteria; phylum Bacillota; class Clostridia; order Oscillospirales; family CAG-272; genus UBA1740. The sequence continues at coordinate 15,705 of CAJGCM010000015.1, forward strand.
TCACAGGGAAATGTGGTAGCATCGAGCTGGTCGTAGGACTCTGCGGTGTCCAAAAATTCCAGTTTAATCTTTGAGAGGATAAACGCCTTTCCCTGTCGCTTAAGCTCGTCGTAGGAAAGACCGTTGTCGGTAAGCTGCATCTGCGCAGCGGACTGTATATATTTCATAATAGAGGAAGCTCTGCAAATCCCGTTGTAGTCAACGTCATGTACGTCAACCGTTACCTTGTGAGTATATCCTATCAAAACAAAATCTCCTTGTAAAGCCTGTACGTAATTTTTTAATCTTCAAAAATATATTAAATCAAAGTGTGGAAAAATTCAAGCGAGAAATTTAAATAAAATGTAAAATTTAAAAAAACAGTATGAAATTTTCTTTGAATATGTTAAAATAAACAAAAAAAGGCGGTTAAAACAATGACAGAATTAAATAACAAGAATTTTATGAATGAAATAGAACTTGCAGAAAATCTTTGCGTAATAGACCTTTATGCAGATTGGTGCGCTCCCTGTAAAATGTTAGCGCCAACCTTCGCAGAGTTAGAAGGTGAAAATCCCGATGTTAAATTCTGCAAAATCAATGTGGATAAATCTCCGGATTTAGCAGAGATGTTCGGGGTCGAGAGCATACCGATGGTAGCCTTTGTGAAGGACAATACATTCCTTGATGCATCGGTAGGTCTTGTGCCTAAAGCAAAGCTCCAGGAGCTTATAAACCAGTACAAGGACGCAGAGGTGTGAATCAATTATGATTTTAAGTGTTCCTGCGGAGAATTTGCGGCAGGGGAGTGAGAGTGAAACCTTCTGCCAAGCGGCAGAGGGGACTTGAGTTGTCTTGCGTTGCAAGACCTTGCCGCAATGATTCGAACTCCATTCTGCGATAAATCGCAGAGCGAAGTCGATTCAGAGCAGGAACGCAAAAAAAGCAGCACCGACCAGATGGGTCGGTGCTGCTTTTTGGTGCTCCTGCGGAGAATCGAACTCCGGACACCTTGATTAAAAGTCAAGTGCTCTACCAGCTGAGCTACAGGGGCGCAGTATAAAATTCGCTGAAAATACGGGCGAACGCTTAACGCGCTTAAATATAATAGCATATTTGGTTGTGTTTGTCAATAGATTTTATGAAAAAAATTCAAAAATCAAAAAAGGGGAATAATGCTCAAAATTCCCTTGTTTATCAGCTGCGAGGATACAGTTTTTATTTAGAATAAATGCAAAAACATGCCCCCGAGGTAAAATATCTCGTAAGAGATGGTTTTTCCTCGGGGGCTAAAACATATCCGTTAATCCTCTTGCTCTTCGTCCTCTTCGGGAGCGAGCTTTATGATTTTAAGGTTTTCTATTCTTCTTCCGTTCATTTTTAGAACCTTTGCGTGAAGACCGTCAGCCTCGAATTCGTCCGAAACAGCGGGTATTCTTGCTAAAGCGTCCATTGCCCAGCCGTTGACCGTGAGAGCCTGAGGCTCAACGTCAATTCCGATTTGAGAGAATACCTTTTCGATGTTTGCCTTACCCGTGACTATGTATTCTCCCTCACCGATTTCACGCACGTCAATTACAACGTCGTCGTGTTCGTCCCAGATATCTCCGACAATCTCCTCGAGTATGTCTTCAAGAGTAACGATACCTGCCGTAGAGCCGTATTCGTCGGCAACGATAGCCATATGAAGCTTCTTGCTCTGAAGCTCCTTCATAAGGTCGTTTACGTTTTTGCTCTTGGTTACGAAAAGCACCGGCTTGATTATTTTAGAAATATCCTTGCCGAAATTCTTGCTGAAGAAATCCTTGTAATAAAGAAGACCTACAACGTTATCAAGGTCGTCCTCGTAAACGGGAATTCTTGAGTAGCCGGAGGATATGAATATTTCCCTGATTTCCTCCACAGTTGACGTCTTGTCAATAGCGGTAATATCAATTCTCGGTGTAAAAATATCGCCAACCTCAAGCTCGTTGAATTCTATTGCGCTCTTGATAAGGTCGGTTTCGTCTTTATCAAAGTTGCCGTCCTCTTCCGCCTCTTCTATAATGGATAGAAGCTCTTCTTCGGTTATACCCGTTTCCTCTTCGGACTTGAATATCTTGTTAAGAAGCTTTTTCCAGAGTCTGAATATAAAGTTTAAGGGAGTGAAAACAATAACCAAAAAGCCGATTATCGGAGCAGAGAACATAGCGAATTTTTCGGGGGATTCCTTAGCTATATTCTTAGGAGATATTTCTCCGAAGATAAGAACCGCAACGGTCATAACTACGGTTGAAATCGTAGTAGCAAGATTCGTATCTCCCGAAAGCAGGTTAACAAACAATATTGTCGCCAAGGAAGAGGCGAGAATGTTAACGATGTTGTTTCCAATAAGAATGGTGGACAGAAGAGTGTCGTAATTATCGGCAAGCTTCAAAACCTTAGCCGCTTTTTTATTTCCGTCCTCCGCCATTGTTTTCATTCGTATTTTGTTAAATGTGGAAAATGCCGTTTCCGTCGCAGAAAAATATGCGCTCATAAGTACGCAGCATACGATTATTACCAGCAAGGTAATACTGTGACTGTCCATGATTTGGTGTTTTTTAAAACCTTTCTTTAGTTATTTATAGTTTTAAGGAAAGCAAAAAAAGGCGTAGCCGCACGATACCCCAAAAAAAGAGTATCCTCGCCCGGCTATGCCTTATATTTCAATGTACGGTATTGGGACTACAATCCGCGCCGTCGTCCATGACTTTCCTCCAAAAATTTTGTTAGCATTTACTGCCAACAATACTGCCAATAATTCTAACATAAAACGATTGTTTTGTCAATAGTTTAGGGGAAATATTTGAAAAATTGCAAAGAATTCTATGAAAAACGGGTAAAAAGCACTAAATTTTGATAGAAAAAAGTCAGTTCGTATCAAAAACCTTTATAGTCTTTTTATCAATATTGAAAACTGCTAAAAATATTTCCCCGACATTTTTGTATCCCATCATACCCAGCTCTTTTTCAAGTCTTCGTCTGTCGTAGCCAATCAATGAGAGGTTTTTTTCCACAACCGTTCCGTCCGATATGATTTGGAGCGGTATAGATTCCTCTCCAACGGATATTTTCATATCCCTTGGCGCTATGGGGCGCCTGTCGCTCTTCGGAAGAATGGAAAGCCTGCCGTTATGCTCAAATACAGCGGTTTTTATATCCTCAAGGTCAAAATACCCTTGTTCTCTGCATAGCAGCATAAATTCGTTTAAATCTATTTTAGCTTTTTTCAGGTTATCCCGATAAAGAGTTCCGTCACTGAAAAACACGGTAGGCGTGCCATTTATAATTTTCCTGCTTCTCGGAATCTTAAGAGCAAAAAGGCTGAAGAGCATAGAAACAAGCCCGTAAACTCCAAGTGCTATAAGAGGTCGCCAGGGCGACTCAAGCTCTGTTGCAAGCTCTGCGCCTATTGAGCCTATTGTAATGCCGCTTACGTAATCAAAAAAGTCAAGCTGCGCCACCTGCTTGTGCCCCATAAGCTTTGTTATTATAAATAAGCCTACAACCGACAGAATAGAGGTTAGTATTATCCTTACAAAATCCATAAAAATATCCGCATCGTTTTTTATATCTTCTCACGAATGCGGATATATATACGTAATGATTATGCAAGATAAGCCTTTTTTATTCTTACGGCGATTTTAGGTCTATCATAATAATCTGTGGGAATAGCGGCAATCTCGTCAACTGCCTCTATTCCGGAAACAACTTTTCCGAAAGCGGCGTAAGAGCCGTCAAGATGGGGTGCGTCGGCGTGCATAATAAAGAACTGCGAGGAAGCAGAGTTAGGGTCATAGGCTCTCGCCATAGAAACGACACCTCTCTCGTGCTTTAAGGGGTTGTTAAAGCCGTTCTGTGCAAATTCTCCCTTTATGTTCTCCTCAGAGCCGCCCATGCCGTTTCCGAGAGGGTCGCCGCCCTGAATCATAAAGCCGGGGATTATTCTGTGGAAGGTAAGTCCGTCGTAAAATCCGGCTCCCACAAGCTTTTCAAAGTTTTTTACAGTAATTGGAGCTATGTCGGGATAAAGCTCGATTTTTATTTCTGCTCCGTTTTCCATTTCAATAACTACCATAATGATTTATCTCCTTTTATTTATATTATTAAGTTTAAAAGCGTAAAAAAATGAATATAATGTATATACATGGGGCAAATTTGCTTTACAGCAATACCTTGTTTTTGGGGGTGGGTATACGTCAAAGGATAAACTTCAATATTTTTCTTATATCGTTATATGCGCACTCGGTATTGCAGGGCTTGCGTACGTTGGATTTAAGTTTCTTCTCCCCGCAGCACTGCCATTTATTATAGCCTGGATAATAGCCTTGATTTCGAGAAGACTTGCAAGGCCGATATGTAAGGCGACTAAAATTCCGAAGAAGCTTATGCGCCCTGTAATATCTATTCTGCTTATCGCCGTAATTTTAGGCGTGGCAGGGCTTCTTGTTTTCGGTGTAGTAACCGAGGGGTGGCAGTTCTTATCCTCGGTTATAGAGAGTGGAGAGCTTAAATATATACTGACAAAAATACTGAATCCCTTTGAGGGGAGCTTTGGCAGCGAATACGGCGAGGAAATAGCGTCCTGGCTTACAAACGCTCTCGGCAGTCTTATCTCATCGCTTCTTTCCTCGGTAACTGAAGTCCTTACAGCCTTTGCCTCCGCAGTTCCTAAAATTCTTATATTTACAGCGGTGACTGTTATATCCGCCGTGTATTTTTCTGCTGACCTTGAGCATATAAATGCGGCGGTTAAGGCAGTAACTCCGAAAAAAATAACCAGCGTCCTTGTTAATTTCAAAAATAATTCTCTTAAAGTGCTTCTGAAATATCTTAAGGCGTATTCGGTTCTTTGTCTTATATCCTTCACCGTTATGATAATGGGATTTCTTTTCTTAAGAGTGGATTATGCGCTTCTTATAGCCTTTATAGTCGCCCTTCTTGATATGCTCCCTGTCATAGGTGTGGGAACGGTTCTCGTTCCTTGGAGCATATTCAGCTTTGTAACAGGGGACGTGCGTATGGGAGTTGGGCTTCTCGCTCTGTTCCTTGCAAATGAGCTTATACGCCAGTTTGCTGAGCCAAGAATTCTTGGTAAGAGTCTGGGTATACATCCTCTCGTTACCCTTGTAGTGCTTTATCTCGGATATTCGCTCCTCGGTGTAATAGGGCTTCTGCTTCTGCCGGTAGCGTCAGTCCTCATTAACATCTTTATCGTAAAAAATAGCGCCCCCGAGGTCGAATAGCCTATCCGATTTCGGCATCAAGGAAACAAATTTCTTGCCTGAATCGGCAATAGCCGCAGCAATAGCTTCCGCATCGGGGTGCGACGACAGATTGCCGAAGAAATAAACGGTATCTCCAAGCACTGCCCCTGACCCGCCTATAAATCCGAAGGGGTAGGGCGGAAGAGCTATCGCAGAGCTGTCCGATATAAGCTTAACGGAAATTCCCGAGCTCCCCAAAGCTCTTGCCATTCCTCGGTCCGAGGTTATTGCAAGGCTACCCGATAGGGGCAAGACGGTACAGGCAGGATAGCCCTGCTTTACCTTTATTATATCATAACCCTCGCATTGGAGATGCTCCGCCAAAGAAGGGGAGAGAGCGTCGGTTCTTGCGAAAGCCTTTCCGCCAATTACAAGGCAGTTAAATATTGCGTGCAGAGGATATTCTCCCATTGGCGCCTCGTCTGTATATATAAATTCAAAAGGAAGATTCTCCTCCATCTCAGAAAAAAGCTCTGGATTTTCCTCTCTGTATGCCCTCGAGGTAAATATCCTTTTCCCGACTCTCGCTATAGCTATGTCGGTATGAGATGCAATCGGTAAAGGAAGATTCCTTTGCCTCGGCAATTTAAAAATGCGAAATCCCAAGGATATGAGCGTATCAGCTGCCTCCTTTGGTATTCTTTCGTCGATAATAACGTATTTCATAAAAGGATTTAAAAAAATCTCCATGTAAAGTAAAAAGAACCTCGCTCACAAGCGAAGTTCTTTTTTGCATTAAGCGCGCTCAACCTTGCCGGAACGAAGGCAACGAGAGCATACGGAAATTGTCTGATTTGTTCCGTTCACAACAGCCTTTACCTTACGGATATTGGGCTTCCATGTTCTGTTTGTCTTACGGTTGGAGTGGGAAACATTGTGTCCGAAAGTAACACCCTTGCCGCAGATACTGCATTTAGCCATTTTGACACCTCCTGAAACTATGCCGAATAGTCAAATTTATCTTAATTTTTTATTTAATCATAAATCAGCTTTCCTATTATAACACATTGTTTTTGAAAATGCAAGAGTTTTTTTATATTTTCAAAAAACTTTTTTTAAAGGGCTGATTTGCGCTTATAAATAAGCATTCCCTTTTCGAAATGAAGAAGTCCGCCGCCAATCAGACGCCGAAAATAACTCTATCCGTCACGATTTTCTTCCTTACAAGCTCGACTCCCAAATAAACCAGGACGCCGATAACCAAATCCACAAGGAAGGATATGGCTATGTAAACAATCTCGAAGGTGTTGAAATTGCTGCCGTACTCTGCGAAGAAGGCGACAGTGTCTATAATTTCTACTATGATTAGGTAGAGGAAGGCGCCTGTTGCAACCAAAAGAGCCGAGAAGCTTACCGGGTTATCAAAGTCGAAGAGCCTCTCTCCCATTAAAGAAAAAACGTAAGTATCCTTGTCACCCGCACGCCACATAGTGATAAAGTGTAACGCAAAATAGATAAGTGCCGTAATTATATATAGGAAGATAATTTCGGGAATGCAGGAAAGAAGCGAGAAGAGAATTGATTCCACGCTGTCGAAGCCATCACGTATAAACAAAAGATAATAATATAAAATGAGATAGAAAATTCTCGTAACGGAGGGCAAAAGACCGGATAATAGTCCTCGCCAAAGTCCTTCAAAGCAGCCGTATACGAACATAACCGTCGCCGTTATAGCGGGTATGGCAACCGTCGCCAAATCCGAAATAAAGGGAAGAACGTAAAGCATAGGAGGGAAGCTTACGAGATATGTAAAAACGTAAAACAGCATAAATACGAGAAAGTTGGTGAGAGCAAGAATTCCCGTAGTTTTTAACAGAAGCCACTTTTTTTCAAAAAACATAGGATACTCCAAAAAGAGAATTGTATTTTAAAATGTACCACCGTAGCATAGTATAGCATAAAAAACGGAAAGTTTCAAGTAAATAATATGTAAAAGGAGGATGCTTATGAAAAAAAGCTCGCTTTTAAATAAAATTTATCCCCCAACGGAGCATTTGCGTGAAGAATTCGGAAAATACATAGAAAAATACTGTCCCGATGTATCAGCCTTTACGGTAGGTAAAAGCATACTTTCACGAAGTATTACGCTATATCGTATCGGTGAGGGGAAAACCAACGTGCTGTACGTGGGAGCGCACCACGGCTCCGAGCATATGACCGCCTCCTCGCTCCTCTATTTAATATATAAGCTTGTGGAAAAAAAGAGAGCGGGAAAATATAAAAAATGGCAGAAATTCTTTTCTGAATTTTGCGTAAACGTAATACCGGTCGTGAATCCCGACGGCGTCGAGCTGGCAATAAACGGCCCCTCCCCCTCGCCTCTTCTTGAAAGACAGCTTAAAATGGCAGGGGAGGAGGGGTTTCTTCATTGGCAGGCAAATGCCAGAGGCGTGGATTTAAACCATAATTACGATTATAGGTTTTACGAATACAAAAAAATAGAGCGGGAGAGGGAGATCTTGCCGGGAAGAACGCTCTATTCGGGAGAATATCCCGAGAGCGAGCCGGAGGCGTCGGCAATTATGCGCCTTATCAGAACGATAGATTTTTCTCTTATAGTAAGCCTTCACAGTCAGGGTGAGGAAATATATTATTATCCAAAAGACGAAAGAAGCGAGAAAATCGCAAAAAAAGCGGAGAAGCTTTCGGGATACCTGATTTCAGACACTTCGGGCACAGCCTCCTATGGAGGGCTTTGCGACTATACTGGGAGAGTTATGAAAATCCCCTCGCTGACTCTTGAGATAGGGCGGGGAAGCAATCCGCTTTCCGCCGTCATTCTTCCCGAGGTGAGCCAAACCGTATATAAAACCCTCTCCGAGTTACCTTTTGCACTTCTATAATTGTGAACATTTTGTAAATTATTTTTAATATTAAAAAAATAACTTGCGCACACGCAAAAGATATGATATTATATTAAAGCTGTGCGAAAAGCGCAGAAAATTAAATCACACACAGCGGGAGGGTATATTACCGGTGCTCCGGGGGGAGTCGTAATATTATGCCGCTGTGGAGGAAAAAACCAAGGAGGAACATAAAATGTTCGAAATTTCAATCAAGCAGTTGCTTGAAGCAGGCGTTCACTTCGGTCACCCCACCAAGAAGTGGAACCCCAAGATGGCAGAGTACATCTTCACACAGAGAAACGGTATTCATATCGTAGACCTTCAGAAGACCGTTAAGAAGTTCGAGGAGGCGTACAACTACGTTTCCGAGCTCGCTCAGGAAGGCGGCACAATCCTCTTCGTAGGTACGAAGAAGCAGGCTGCTGACACAATTAAGGAAGAGGCTGAGAGATGCGGTCTTTACTATGTAAACGCTCGTTGGCCCGGCGGTATGCTCACTAACTTCAACACTATCCGTAAGTCCATCAAGCGTCTTAAGGACCTTGAGAAGATGCAGGCAGACGGAACCTTCGATCTTCTTCCCAAGAAGGAAGTAGCTAAGAAGCTTAAGGAAATCGAGGATCTTGAGAGATCCTACGGCGGTATCAAGGAAATGGAAACTCTTCCCTCCGCAGTATTTATCGTAGATACACGCAAGGAGAGAAATGCGGTTCTTGAAGCAAAGAAGCTTGGTATTCCCGTTATTGCAATAGTTGATACCAACTGCGATCCCGACGACGCAGATTACATTATCCCCGGTAACGATGACGCTATCCGTGCTATCAAGCTTATCGGTGGCGCTCTTGCAGACGCTGTAATCGAGGCTCACGGCGGCGTACAGGAAACTCTTCCCGAGGAAGAGGTTGCGGCTGAGGCTACTGAGGAAGCAGCAGAGGACGCTGAATAATCTAAATCTAAAATTTAAGGAGAATTAAAATGGCATTTACAGCAAAGGACGTAGCCGAGCTTAGAAAGCAGACAGGCTGCGGTATGATGGATTGTAAAAATGCGCTCACCGAAGCTAACGGTGATTTTGAAGCAGCAGTAAAAATCCTTCGTGAGAAGGGTATGGCAGCTGTTGCTAAAAAGGCAAGCAGAATTGCCGCTGAGGGTATAGTTGACGTTATGACTATCGGAGATACCACCGCTATTATAGAGGTTAACTCCGAAACAGACTTCGTTGCGAAGAACGCTATATTCCAGGCATTCGTTAAGGACCTTCTTAAGACAGTTATAGTGAACAAGCCCGCAGACGTTGACGCTCTTATGGCGTGCAAGTTCGAGGGTGAAGAGGCAGGAAGCGTTAGCGATGCTCTTGCTGAAAAGACAGGCGCTATCGGAGAGAAGCTCTCCATTCGTCGTTTCGTTGTTGTAGACGGCGCAGTTGCTACCTACATTCACGGCGCAGGCGCAACAGGTGTTGTAGTAAGCTTTGACACAGACCTTGCCGATACAGAAGGCTTCAAGGAGTGCGCAAAGAACGTTGCTCTTCAGGTTGCTGCAATGTCCGTTCTTTACCTTGATAAGGAGAGCGTTCCCGCATCCGTTCTTGAGGAAGAGAAGGCTATTCTTGTAAACCAGATGAAGCAGGACCCCAAGATGGCCAACAAGCCCGAGGCAGTTCTTGTAAAAATCGTTGAGGGTAAGCTTGGCAAGTACTATGAGAACAACTGTCTTCTTGAGCAGCTCTACGTTAAGGACGACTCTATGACCGTTGCTAAGTACGTAGCATCCGTTGCTAAGGAGCTTGGCGGTAACATTAAGGTTACAGGCTACGTTCGTTTCGATAAGGGCGAAGGCATCCAGAAGAGAGAAGAGGATTTCGCCGCTGAAATCGCAAAGATGGTTAACGGCTAATATTCTTACAAAAAAAATAAAGCGGCTCGTTGAAAAGCGAGCCGCTTTGTTTTTTCTCTTCCCGAAATTTCTATTTAGTTTTCCCACCTGACAAAAAATATTCCGTATTCTATTTATCACCTTATCTTCATAAATATAAATAGATATTTAATGATAGGAATAGAAATGTATGAGTAATAGAAAGCGCTTTTTTGCCAACGGAATCATGCTGACTGCGGTAGGTATAACTATGAGAACCGTGGCTCTGTTTTTTAATGCGTTCATAACGAGAAGCGTGGGCGCCGAAGGCTTAGGACTTTATACCATAGTTATGACAGTG